>JANYJE010000068.1 GCA_025408405.1 Nitrosomonadales bacterium
GCAGCTAAAAAAGCTGTAGCCAAAAAGCCAGCAGCTAAAAAAGCTGTAGCCAAAAAGCCAGCAGCTAAAAAAGCTGTAGCCAAAAAGCCAGCAGTAGTTGCAAAGAAACCAGAGGCGGCTAAGCCGGCATCTCCAGCAGCAACGCCACTGGCTCCTTCTGCTCAGGCACCCGTGCGTCCGGCTGCAACCTGGCCTTTCCCTACGCTAGGTATCGGCAAGCCTAATTGATGGGCTGGGGTGCTGTGGAAGTGGCTCCTGGCGATTACTAGGGGCTGCCCACGGTTGCACCAGGGCATCGGCAGGCGAGTCTGTTTGTGTGCGCCTTTTTTACCCTGTGTGTGGGTGGTATTTCTGCCCGCGAAATAATCACATTGTGACCGGTGTGAAGCTGGGTGGAATTGCGTACTGACTGGCTCGTTCCTGATTCAGAATTAAACCAACCATTATGGCTAAGCCGTAGTGGGCTTGAGTGTCACCGAATATAAGGTGATGGGTGTGGCGCTGTTTTTGTCGAACGCTATGCCTGCTTCTACACCGGCACGCGCAATCTCCTCGGCACTTTCATAGCGAGGGTAGGCGTGATGCAGCGCACCGAGGGCAAATTCATGTCCCGATCCAATAGCCCAGAACTGCGTATATTCGAATACCTCGCGCATTGAATAAATGCCATACAGGCCGCTCGCATTGGCTATCAGTGCGGTAATCTGGCTGGATTCATAAGGATCGTCTTCATCTTCTTTGGGGTTCAGGAAGCACTCCTCCTTCAGCACCGGATGCAACTTGCGGAAGGTTTCAAAAATTGCAGCCTTGCTGTTAAGCTGCAACTCCGGCATCTTGGTCAGCAAGCTGGCAAGAACCAGATGATGAGCGGCGCTGCCACATACGCCGATATGACTGTCGGCCAGATGCAGGATCTTGTCGTGCGAACTATCCATGACAGCCGGCAAACGTGTATTGCCAAAGGTGGTAAGCGTATCGGCGGCGATTGCGATGACGCCATTCTTTTTTACTGCGACGATGGTGGTCATGGTTATTTATCCTGATTGGTATTGAGTGATTTTAACACCGATGTTTTATAGTGCTGCGCTTCCTTATCGCAAAGATGCAACTGCTTACTATGCAGCAATTGCGGATCTGCCTTGGGCAGTGTGGCTGGATAGCGGTGGCCGCGGGCGCTATGACATTCTCACAGCCAATCCTGTGGCAACGCTGGTGACACGCAACGGGACAACGCAAGTCGGCGATGAAAAAGGCCAGTTCGACTCGCCACAAGACCCATTCACCCTGATACGTGAACAATTGGGAGCTCCTGTAAATGGCGCACCGGATATTCCTTTTGCAGGCGGGGCGCTGGGTTACTGGGGCTATGATCTGGCGCGCCGCATGATGTCTCTGCCAGACATCGCGCACGATGCCGACAAGCTGCCGGATATGGCGATAGGAATATACGACTGGGCGCTGGTTATCGATCACCTGCAACAATCGGCACGCCTGGTTTCTTACCAGCTCAGGCCAGTAACTGCTCACATGCTGCCGCAGTTGCTGACGCGTCTGCAAGGTGAAACCTTGACGCAAGGTGAACCCTTCCATGTGCACGGCCGGATTGCATCAAATTTTACCCGCGCAAGTTACCAGCAGGCATTTGCTGCCATACAAGCTTATTTGCATGCCGGCGACTGCTACCAGGTCAACCTTGCGCAACGCTACACGGCGCGAGCCAGCGGCGATGCGTTCACAGCATACTGCACACTGCGGCAACTCAATCCAGCCCCTTTTTCAGCCTACCTTAACCTGCCGCAAGTGCAGATTCTATGCGCTTCTCCGGAGCGTTTCCTGCAGGTAAAAAATGGCGAGGTGGAAACAAGACCCATCAAGGGAACGCGTCCGCGCATGAGCGATACTGTAGAGGATGCAGAGATGCAGCAGGACTTGCGCAGCAATCCCAAGGATAGAGCCGAAAATTTAATGATTGTCGACCTGTTGCGCAACGATTTGAGCAAGAGCTGTGTGCAGGGTTCAGTCAAAGTGCCCAGGCTGTTCGAGATAGAGAGCTACGCAACGGTACATCATCTGGTCAGCACTGTGGTGGGGCTGCTGGCAACAGGACGCGATGCATTGTCGCTGCTGTGCGACTGCTTCCCCGGTGGCTCGGTGACGGGGGCACCGAAACAGCGAGCAATGGAGATTATCGAGCAGCTGGAGCCACACCGGCGCGGCATATATTGCGGTGCAATCGGATATGCAGGTTTTGACGGCAATATGGATACGAATATCGCCATTCGCACGCTGGTGTATGCAGATGGGGAAGTCAGGTGCTGGGCGGGCGGCGGCATCGTGGCAGACTCGCAGGAAGCAGCCGAATATCAGGAAACGCTGGACAAGGCGGAAGCCATGCTGGAACTGTTGCGACGTCATGGCGGTGTGCAATAGCAGGCAAGCAGAAGATGCGGCGAGGCCAAGCAATGAATAGAGCTGCTGATGCAGGCGGCGGGGAACGCGGAATTATGGTGATTTGGCCTGGGTTAGGGGCAGGCTGTTTTTCATGCGCGTGATGCGCACCACCTCGGGTATCTGGCGCAGGCCGCGCAGCACCTGCGCCAGATGCAGGCGATTATTAACCTGCAGGCAGAAGTAAAGCGTGGTGTAGTCCCCTTCATTGCTGAACTGCACGTTCTCGATGTTGGAACCGGCATCGGCAATGGACGCGGCAACCTTCGCCAGCACACCGCGCTGGTTGGCGACCACCAGCTTGATGCTGACATCGAACAGCTTGTTGATGTTCTTATCCCAGGCAACATCCAGCCATTCATCTGCGCCGCTGCGCCCTTTGCGCAATACCGGGCAGTCATGGGTGTGTACGACCAGTCCCTGGCCGCTCTTCAGCACCCCGATAATGGGGTCGCCTGGAATCGGACGGCAGCATTTGGCAAATTGCACGGCGGTTCCCTCAGTGCCGAGTATGGTGATAACACTATTGGAAGCGCTTACCTGCCCGGCCGTTTCATCGCTTACGCGCGCCAGCTTGCGTGCGATCACCATGTTGAGGCTGCGCCCCAGGCCGATATCGGCAAAAATTTCCTGCCGTGATTTGGCGCCGGTTTCCTTGAGCAGCTTGTCCCAGCGTGCGTTATCTATCTCCGCACCTTTTAAGCCCAGTGAGCTCAGAGCCTGGTTCAGCAGGCGCTCGCCGAGAGCGGCCGATTCGTCCAGATGCATGGTTTTCAGGGCATAGCGTATCTGGCTGCGCGCCTTGCTGGTGACCACATAGCTGAGCCATGAAGGGTTGGGATGGGCGTGCGGTGCGGTAATGATTTCAACGCGGTCGCCGTTTTTCAGTTCGGTGCGCAGGGGTACCAGTTCAAAATTGACCTTGGTGGCGACGCAGCGGTTGCCGATGTCGGTATGCACGCTGTAGGCAAAATCGACCGCAGTGGCACCGCGCGGCAGAGAAAGAATTTTTCCCTGCGGAGTGAAAACGTATACCTCGTCCGGGAACAGGTCGATCTTGAGGTGCTCCAGAAATTCGACCGAGTTGCCACTCTGGTTGAGGCTTTCCAGCAGGTTTTGCAGCCACTGGTGGGTTTTGATATGCAATTCGTTGATAGGGGCTTCAGCCGTCTTGTACAGCCAGTGCGAGCCTACGCCCGCTTCGGCGATCCGGTCCATTTCCACCGTGCGTATCTGGATTTCGATCGGCGTGCCAAAGGGGCCGAACAAAGTCGTGTGCAGTGACTGGTAACCGTTAGCCTTGGGGATGGCGATGTAATCCTTGAACTTGCCCGGAAAAGGTTTGTACAGCCCATGCAGCGCACCCAGAGCGACATAGCACGACGCTACATCGTCTACCAGTACACGAAAACCGTAGATATCCAGCACCTCGGAAAAAGCCAGCGACTTGGCCTGCATCTTCTGATAAATGCCATAGAGATGTTTCTCGCGGCCTTTTACTTCGGCGTGAATCTTGTATTCATCCAGGCGCTGGCGTATAGCGTCAAGGATTTTTCCAACCACTTCGCGGCGGTTGCCGCGTGCCACCTTGAGCGCCTTGGAAAGCACCGAATAGCGGTTGGGATGCAGGTGCATGAAGCTCAAGTCCTGCAACTCATGGTAAATCTCGTTCAGCCCCAGGCGATTGGCGATGGGGGCGTAGATTTCCATGGTTTCGCGTGCAATGCGTTCGGATTTCTCGCGCGACATCGCATTCAGGGTGCGCATGTTGTGCAGGCGATCGGCCAGCTTGATCAGGATCACGCGCACATCGCGTGCCATCGCCATCAGCATTTTGCGGAAATTTTCCGCCTGCGCATCCTCGATTGTTTCAAACTGCAGCTTGTCGAGTTTGCTCAAACCGTCCACCAGCTCGGCCACCGGCTTGCCAAATTGCGTGGCAATATCATCGGTGCTGACATCGGTGTCCTCGACGACATCGTGCAACAGTGCCGCAATGATGGCCTGGGTGTCGAGGTGCAGCTTGGTAAGAATGCGTGCTACGGCGATGGGGTGAGAGACATAAGCTTCACCAGATTGGCGCAGCTGCCCATGGTGAGCCGATTTGCTGAATGCAACAGCGCGCTGGATGTTTTCAACATCCTCAGGTTTCAGGTAGGCTGAAACTTCCTGTAGCAGTGACTCGGCATCTGACATGAAAAGTCATGAGTAGAAAATTCTCCGGCTGTATCAATATCAACCGGAGAAGGCAGATCAAGCCATGCCGCGGTTAAGTATTTCCAGGCCGACCTTGCCTTCGCTGATCTCGCGCAAGGCAATCACGGTGGGCTTGTCATTGCTTTCGTCCACCAGATAGCCGGCGCCATTGGCCAGCTGGCGTGCGCGGTAAGCGGCAGCCAAGGTCAGTTCAAAGCGGTTGGGTATGTGCTTCATGCAATCTTCAACGGTAATGCGAGCCATGATTACTCCTGTTTGTGTAATTGATTGATTAAATTTGCCTGGCGCACGAGTTGCCGGTCACTGCGCAGCCCGGCGGCGACGACGACAGCATTGAGTTGTTGCAGAGCTTCGTCCAGCTTGTCGTTGATAATAACATAGTCGAACTCGACGACATGAGCGATGTCTTCCTGCGCCGACTGCAGGCGGCGGGCGATGACTTCGGGGGCGTCCTGGCCGCGCCCCTTCAGGCGGGTTTCCAGCGCTTGCAAGGAAGGCGGCAGGATGAAAATGGGAACGCAGATGGGAAATTTGTTGCGCACCTGGGCTGCCCCCTGCCAGTCTATTTCCAGCAGAATGTCGCGGCCGCTTTGGAGTTTCTGGTTGATCCAGGACTGCGAGGTGCCGTAAAGATTGCCGTAAACCTCGGCGCTTTCCAGAAAATCGCCATGACGCATCATGGTCAGGAAGGTCTCGCGGCTGACAAAGTGGTAATCCTTGCCGTCAACTTCGCCGGGACGCGGCGCGCGCGAGGTATACGACACGGACACGTCGATACCCGCGTTGATGGCCAGCAGCGCCTTGACCAGACTGGTTTTTCCGGCTCCCGAGGGCGCGCTCACTATAAAAAGATTTCCGCTCATGTTGTCACTCCAGATTTTGAATTTGCTCGCGCATTTGTTCGATTAAGATTTTCATTTCCATGGAAGCGCGCGATACCTCCGCGTCTACCGATTTTGAGCCCAGGGTATTGGCCTCGCGGTGCAACTCCTGCATCAGGAAATCGAGGCGTTTGCCTACGGCCCCGCCTTTTGCCAGCACGCGTTCCATCTCGGTCAGGTGGCTGTGCAGGCGCGACAGCTCCTCGTCCACATCGATCTTGCTGGCAAACAGCGAAATTTCCTGGCGCAGCCGCTCATCGTCGCCGCAACCCAGGGCTTCACGCAGGCGCAGCTGCAATTTTTCCTCGTAAGCCTTGATGGCGGCCGGTATGCGCGGTGCTATGGCGATGCGCAGGGCGTTGATTTGTGCGACGCGCTGCAGCAAAAAATCTTTCAGGTTGTCGCCCTCACGCGCGCGCGCTTCTGCGAAGTCGCGCAAAGCCTGCTGCAACAGCTCCATCACGTTGGCCTGCAGGCTGTCTGCGGGCAGCCTGTTGCTTTCCAGTATGCCGTCCCAGCGCAGGACATCGGCCACGCTCAATTCGCGAGCGTTGGGCATGATGGCGCTCACTTCGCTGCTCCACTGCGCTATCTGCTGCACTAACGGCAAATTGATTCGGGCCGGGGTGCTGGCAGATGCACGCGCAACAAAGCCAATGCGGCATTCCACCTTGCCACGGCACATTTGGGCTGCAATGGCCTCGCGCAGCGTCTGCTCCAGCAGGCGCAGCTCATCGGGGACGCGCAGCTGCAAATCCAGATAACGGTGGTTGACTGCGCGAATTTCCAGCGTAAGCGAACCGGCTTGCAACTCCGCGGCTGCTGCGGCAAAACCGGTCATGCTGTAAATCATTGCGCTCTCCTAATCAAGTCCGGGGAATAAAAAACGGGCTGAATGCGCCATATTATATTACGATAACGTTCTGCTACTGATTTCAGTATGAACATACTGTTTAGGCTCCCGGATTTTTTCAACAATCAACTAAATGAATTTTGCTGTTTACCAAGCTACCCATCAAGGGGGGCGTAAATACAATCAGGATCGCGTGGCTTACGCCTACACCGACCAGGCATTGTTGCTGGTGCTGGCTGATGGCATGGGCGGCCATTCACACGGCGAGATTGCGGCACAGATCACCATACAGGTTTATATGCAGGCGTTTTCCGTGGCGGCCAAGCCGCGCGTGCAAGACCCAGAAGAATTTCTGGCCAGGATCATGCGTCATGCGCATGAAACCATCATCCAGTTTGCACACGATCAGGGGTTGAGCGGCAATCCGGGTACCACCTGCGTGGCGGCACTGGTGCAGGATGGCCATGTATGCTGGGCGCATGCTGGGGACTCGCGCTTCTACCTGTTGCGCGACACCGCAGTCACTGCGGTAACAACAGACCACTCGGTGGTGCAGCAGTGGGCGGACTGGGGGATCATTACCCAGGAAGAAATGAAAACCCACCCGGATCGCAACAAGATCACCAACTGTCTGGGCGGATCTGATGACCGTTTTTTTGTTGAAACCGCTCCCGAAATTCCGTTGCAGCAGGGGGATGTGCTGCTGCTGTGCAGCGACGGGCTGTGGGGGCCGCTTAGCGCGGAGGAGTTGGCGAAAACACTGGAAGTTGCCCCATTGCCGTTGGCGCTGGAGCAGCTGATGGGGCTGGCCCTGTTCCGCGAAAATGTCGGTGCTGATAACACCACCGCCGTGGTGGTGCGCTGGGGCGATGCGGAAAAAGATCACAACGTAAGCGAGCCGTTTTTCGGGGTGCTCGACGAGCGCTAATCGCCGCATGCACGCGCTATAATGCGCAGCGTTTTTAACTTCCCGAGATATTTACCATGCGTCCCAGCCAGCGCCAGCCCAACCAGTTACGTTCCATCCGCATTACACGCCATTACACCAAGCACGCCGAGGGCTCGGTGCTGATCGAGTGCGGCGATACCAAGGTGATCTGCACGGCCAGCGTGGAAGAGCGCGTGCCGCAGCACAAGAAGGGCAGCGGCGAGGGCTGGGTCACCGCCGAATACGGTATGCTGCCGCGCTCCACAGGCAGTCGCATGGACAGGGAAGCGGCGCGCGGCAAGCAGTCCGGCCGCACCCAGGAAATTCAGCGCCTGATCGGGCGCAGTCTGCGTGCCGTGGTTGATCTCGGCAAACTCGGTGAACGCACCATACAGATCGACTGCGACGTGATCCAGGCCGACGGCGGCACGCGCACTGCCAGTATCACGGGCAGCTTTGTCGCGCTGCACGATGCTATCTCGGGCTTGATGAACAAGGGGCTGGTCAAGGAAACTCCGCTCAAGGACTTCATCGCCGCCATCTCGGTCGGCATCTATCAGGGCACGCCCGTGCTCGACCTCGACTATGTAGAAGACTCTGATTGCGACACCGACATGAATGTGGTGATGCTGGGCAACGGCCACTTCATCGAAGTGCAGGGCACGGCGGAAGGACACGCCTTCTCAAGGGCGGAGATGGATGAACTGCTGGAACTGGCGAAATCCGGAATCGCTCAGCTGATCGAGATGCAGCGCGCCGCATTGGCAGCATAAACCCGTGCAGAAACTCGTTCTCGCCTCCAACAACCCCGGCAAGCTGCGCGAATTCCAGGCCATGCTTGCACCCCTCGGCATCGAGGTGTTGACGCAGGAACAACTCGGCATAGCAGAAGCCGACGAACCGCATTGCACTTTTGTCGAAAACGCCCTGGCCAAGGCGCGCCATGTCAGCAAGTTAAGCGGCCTGCCTGCGCTGGCGGACGATTCCGGTATCTGCGTCACTGCCCTGGGCGGGGCGCCCGGCGTACAGTCGGCACGTTATGCGGGCGAGCCGAAATCGGATGCGCGCAACAACCAGAAACTGCTGCAAGCCATGCACGGCGTGGCCGACAGGCGTGCGCACTACTACTGCGTGCTGGTGCTGGTGCGCGCAGCCGCTGACCCGCAGCCGCTGATCGCGGAAGGTGAATGGCACGGCGAGATAGCGCACGCGGAACGCGGCGCTGGCGGCTTCGGCTATGACCCGCTGTTCTGGTTGCCGCAGCTGGGCAGGATGAGCGCGGAGTTGAGCTGCGATGAAAAAGCGCAGCTCAGCCACCGCGCACAGGCGCTGCAAGTTCTGTTGCAGCGCCTGCCGCACGCATGAGCGTGATTCCCCTGCAACCGTTTGGCCTGAAATCGCAAGCCGTTAATTTCCAGGCGCTGCCGCCGCTGTCGCTGTACATCCACATTCCCTGGTGTGTGCGCAAATGCCCATATTGCGATTTCAATTCGCACGAGGCACGCGGCGGCCTGCCGGAAGATGACTATGTGGCCGCACTCACGCGCGACCTGGAAGCAGCGCTGCCGTTGGTGTGGGGGCGCAAGGTATACAGCGTATTTATCGGCGGGGGCACGCCCAGCATTTTTTCCGCGCAGGCGATAGCGCGAATCTTAAGCACCGTGCGCATGCTGCTGCCGCTGGACGTGAATGCGGAGATCACGCTGGAGGCCAATCCAGGCACGGTAGAGGCTGCGAAATTCGCGGGTTTCCGCGATGCCGGAGTGAACCGATTGTCGCTGGGCATCCAGAGTTTTAACGAGACGCAGCTCAAGGCGCTGGGCCGGATACACGATGCAGGCGAGGCGCACCGTGCGCTGGAGATTGCGCAGCGGCATTTCGACAACATCAACCTCGACCTGATGTATGCGCTGCCGCAGCAGACGCTGGCTGAGGCCGAGCAGGACGTGCGGACCGCTTTGAGTTGCGCGCCGCAGCATCTGTCCTGCTACCACCTCACGCTGGAACCCAACACCCTGTTCCATCGCTATCCGCCGGCCTTGCCGGACGATGATGCGAGCGGCGAAATGCAGCAACACATAGAACAGCTGCTGGCCGAACACGGCTACAAGCATTACGAAACTTCGGCCTTTGCACGGCCCGGAAAACAGTCGCGCCACAACCTGAATTACTGGCAGTTTGGCGATTACCTGGGCATAGGTGCGGGTGCGCACAGCAAGCTGAGCTTTCACGACAAGGTCATCCGCCAGGCGCGCTACAAGCAGCCGCAAGCCTATATGGAGCAGGTGCGACTGGGTGCGCCTGTGCAAACCGAACAGACGCTGACGCGCGACGATCTGTGTTTCGAATTCATGATGAATGCCTTGCGCCTGAATGAGGGCTTTGCCGCCCATCTGTTCAGCGAGCGCACCAGTCTGCCGCTGTTGTTGATAAGGCGCGAGCTGGAGCAGGCCGAGCAACGCGGCCTGCTAATGCGTGACCAGCAGCGCATAGCGCCGACCGAAAAAGGGCGCGTGTTTCTGAACGATTTGCTGCAGATATTTTTGCGCGATTAGCCGTCAGGTTTGTATCCAGATAATTCATTAGAAATCGCTGTTGTAGGAGCGCAACTTGTTGCGCGATGCCTAGTGAAGATCGCCCGACAAGTCGGGCTCCTGCACAACCAGAACGTGCTAATGGATAATATGAATTTAAATCTTCTTGAACACCAGATCCCACACCCCGTGCCCCAGCTTTAAGCCGCGATTTTCAAACTTGGTGAGCGGACGGTAGGCGGGTTTCTCGGCGTAATCTGCGGCTGTGTTTTGTAGTGCGGGCTCCGCGCTGAGCACGGCCAGTACCTGTTCGGCATAGTCCTGCCAATCGGTCGCCACGTGAATATATCCGCCGCTTTTAATTTTCTTCACCAGCTGTGCCACGAAGGGTGTCTGGATCAATCGGCGCTTGTTGTGGCGCGCCTTGTGCCACGGGTCGGGGAAAAAGATGTGCACGCCGTCGAGCGATTCATCCTGCAGCATGTCGCGGATCACTTCGACCGCATCGTGCTGGATGATGCGGATGTTGCCAAGCTGCTGTTCGTCGATTTGTTTGAGCAGGCTGCCGACGCCGGGCGGGTGCACTTCCAGCGCCAGGTAATCGTTGTGCGGGTGATGGAGGGCGATGTGCGCGGTGGGCTCGCCCATGCCGAAGCCGATTTCCAGAATCTTGGGCGCGGTGCGCCCAAAGCTGGCATCCAGATCAAGCAGCTGTGCGGCATAGACAATGCCGAAGCGCGGCATCAAGTTGTCCAGGCTGCGCTGCTGCGCGGGTGACACGCGGCCCTGGCGCAGCACGAAGCTGCGGATGTGTCTGTCGCGCAGTTCCATCAGATGTGCTTTGCCGGTGTGATCATGCCGCTGGTGGGGGAGCTGGGGGAGGCGCTGTAGAGTTTCTTGGGCATGCGTCCGGCAAGGTAGGCGGCGCGTCCTGCCTCAACGCCCAGTTTCATCGCAGTAGCCATCAGCACCGGGTTCTGTGCGGCGGCAATCGCGGTATTCATCAGCACGCCAGCGCAACCCAGCTCCATCGCGACCGCCGCATCCGAGGCCGTGCCTACGCCGGCATCGACGATGACAGGCACCTGCACGCGATCCATGATGAGTTGCAGATTCCACGGGTTGAGGATGCCCATGCCCGAGCCGATCAATGAGGCCAGCGGCATGATGGCGACGCAGCCGATGTCTTCCAGCTGGCGCGCGATGATGGGATCGTCCGAGGTGTAGACCATCACCTGGAAGCCGTCCGCAACCAGCGTCCTGGCGGCGGCGATGGTTTCCACCACGTTAGGGTAGAGCGATTGCGGATCGCCCAGCACTTCCAGCTTGACCAGGCTGTGTCCATCCAGCAGCTCGCGTGCCAGGCGCAGGGTGCGCACCGCGTCGTCGGCGCTGTAGCAGCCCGCCGTATTGGGCAGCAGGGTGTATTTCGACGGCGGCAGAATGTCGAGCAGATTCGGCTCGTTCGGGTTTTGCCCGATATTGCTGCGGCGGATGGCGATGGTGATGATTTCAGCGCCGCTGGCCTCGATGGCGGCCTGGGTCTGCGCGAAGTCGCGGTATTTGCCGGTGCCTACCAGCAGGCGCGAAGCATAGGATTTACCCGCGATGATCAGATTGTCGTTGCTCATTTTCGTTTCCATGAATTAATTTAATCCGGGACCCAATGCAGGGTGGGCGCCGTGAATTTTTTGCGCTGAGTCAGCCGCCGCCGACCGCAACAACGACTTCAAGTTTGTCGCCATCGGCCAGCATTTGTTGATTGAATTGGCCGCGCGGCACGATTTCGCCGTTGCGCTCCAGCGCGATGCGTTTATTGCTCAGCTGCATCTGCTCCAGCAGCTCGGCGATGCTGAGAGGCTGAGCAAATGTGGAGAGTGAGCCGTTTATGGAGACTGAAATCACTTTCAAAGTTGTATCTGGTTAAGGTAACATTGAATTCTACATGCGGGTGTAGCTCAATGGTAGAGCAGAAGCTTCCCAAGCTTACGATGAGGGTTCGATTCCCTTCACCCGCTCCATATTTCCGGCTCAAGCCGCACCGTTGCTTTACTTCCATCCCGGTACTGGCCTGCCTTTAAATTGGTATGCGCCAGTGCGCTTTGCAGCTAAGCGGCAGCCCGATATAACAGATTTTTTTGTGATGCGGTATGTGCTTTAAAGCGGTGCCGCAGGGTGTTGTCCGACCAGGTCGAACAGGCGGCGCACGTCGCTCAATTCGATGGATTTGTTATGCACCGTGATCAAGCCGTTGCTCTGCAGCTGGGACAGGGTGCGGCTCACGGTCTCCAGTTTCAGTCCCAGATAACTGCCGATCTCCTGCCGGGTCATGCGCAATTCAAAGGCATTGGCCGCATAACCGCGGGCGGCGAAGCGTTGTGACAGGTTCAACAGGAACGCGGCCAGGCGCTCTTCCGCGTGCATCGATCCGAGCAACAGCATAATGCCCTGGTCGCGCACGATCTCGCGGCTCATGATCTTGTGCAGGTGTCGCTGTAGCGCGGGCAGTTCACGGCTGAGTGCCTCCAGTTGGTCGAAGGGTAGCTCGCAGATCTCGCTGTCCTCCAGGGCGATGGCATCGCAAGCGTGGATTTCCGAGCTGATCGCGTCCAGGCCGATGATTTCACCTGCCATCTGAAAACCGGTCACTTGTTCGCGGCCATCCTCATGCAGTACCTGGGTCTTGAAGAAGCCGGTGCGGATGGCGTAAAGCGAAGTAAATTTGTCCCCGCTGCGATAGAGAAAATCGCCGCGGTGGTAGCTGCGCTTGATGCTGGTCAAGGCGTCGAGGTGTTCCAGTTCTGCGTTACTCAAGTCGACCGGCAGGCATAGCTCGCGCAAGTTGCAACTTGAGCAGGCGATGCGCAGGGTGAGGGCTGAAACAGAATTTTGCACTTGATTTTGACAGGGATATTGCTGTTATTAAGGGCGCCAATATGCCATGTATTTTGACCTAGATCAAACGCAATTTTAGGCTTGCTGGCATAGTGCACAACCCTCCTCGGATCAATGGAATAAATACGCGCTATGAGCACTACTACAAGCAATCTGGAAGTCGACCTGGATTTGATACGCCGTTTGGACAGGAACGGTCCGCGTTATACGTCTTATCCCACTGCCGATCGTTTCATGGAAGCGTTCAACGCGGAAAGTTATAGTCAGTGGGTGGCGAAACGCGAGATTGGCGGAGTCACGCGCCCGCTATCGCTTTATATCCATATCCCGTTTTGTAACACTCTGTGTTTTTACTGTGCGTGCAACAAGGTCATCACCAAGGATCGCAGCAAGTCCGCTGAGTATGTGCGTTACCTGATCAAGGAAATGGCGATGCAGGCGCAGTTGCTCGGCCCAGACCAGGTCGTTGAACAATTGCATTTTGGCGGGGGAACTCCCACTTTCCTCAGCGACGATGAGATTCGCGAGGTGATGGCTGCGATCCGGCAGCACTTCAAGCTGGTCGAGGACGGGGAGTATTCCATCGAGATCGACCCGCGCAAGGTGAGCGACGCGACCATCGCCCTCTTGGGCGCGGTCGGATTCAACCGCATCAGCCTGGGCGTGCAGGATTTCGACGAGGCGGTGCAGCGTGCGGTGAACCGCATCCAGGGCGAGGAAGAAACCCTGCAGGTAATGCGTGCCGCGCGTGCCAATGGTTTTAAATCGATCAGCATCGACCTGATCTACGGCCTGCCCAAGCAAACTCTGGAAGGCTTCGACAAAACGCTGGACAAGGTGATCGCAGCCAACCCGGACCGTTTGTCCATCTACAACTACGCGCACATGCCAACCATCTTCAAGCCACAGCGGCGCATTCACGAAGAGGATTTACCCGCTGCGCAGGTGAAGCTGGATATTCTCAGTCTCGCAGTGAATAAACTGACCCAGGCGGGCTACGTCTATATCGGCATGGATCACTTCGCCAAGCCGGAAGATGAGCTGGCTGTGGCGCAACGGCAGGGCAGGCTGCACCGCAATTTTCAGGGATACTCCACTCATTCCGACTGCGATCTGGTTGCGCTTGGCGTGAGCGCTATCGGCAAGATCGGCCCTACCTATAGCCAGAATTTCCGCGAACTGGAGGATTACTATGATGCCCTGGATCGCGATGTCTTGCCTATCATGCGCGGGCTGGAGCTCAATGCCGATGATCTGGTGCGCCGCGCCATCATCCAGGCGCTAATGTGCCACTTCGAGCTAGCCAAGGAATCTTTCAATATCGCCTACCTGATCGATTTCGATCAATATTTCGCTACTGAACTGGCCGAGCTCAAGGAATATGAGCGCGAAGGCCTGCTGAAAATTTCTCCGCAGTGGATCAGCGTGACTCCCAAAGGCCGCATGTTAATCCGCAATATTTGCATGGTTTTTGACAAATATCTGCGCACCAAACAGGAACATGCGCGCTATTCCAAGGTAATATAACGCATTGAATCAGGAATTCTAAGGACAGTAATGAAACGAGTGGAAGATTTCCGCCTGCGCTTCGGCAAGCAGGAATTGGTGCCGATCATGATTGGTGGGATGGGCGTGGATATTTCCACTGCCGAGTTGGCTCTGGAAGCGGCGCGCCTGGGCGGGGTAGGGCACATTTCCGATGCCATGCTGCCTACTGTTACAGACCGGCTCTATGACACCGACTTTGTAAAAGAAAAACTCAAGCAGTACAAGTACAACCTCGAAAATTCCGACAAGTCCGCAGTGAAATTTGATCTCGGCCAGGTGGCTGAAGCGACGCGCCTGCACGTCAGCAAGACCATGGAGGCCAAGCGTGGCTCCGGCATGGTGTTCATCAACTGCATGGAAAAACTCACCATGAATGCGCCGCGTGAGACGCTCACGGTGCGTTTGCGTGAAGCGCTCAACGCCGGGATAGATGGCATTACCCTGGCAGCCGGTCTGCACCTGGGGTCGCTTGCGCTGATCGAGGATCATCCGCGTTTTCGCGATGCCAAGATAGGCATCATCGTTTCCTCGTTGCGCGCCTTGCAGTTGTTCTTGCGCAAAAACGCCAAAATGAACCGACTGCCTGATTATATAGTGGTGGAAGGACCTCTGGCTGGCGGCCACCTGGGCTTTGGCATGGACTGGGCGCAATATGATCTGCGCACCATCACTGTTGAAATCATGGAGTACCTGCGTAGCGAGAAGCTGGATATCCCGCTTATTCCTGCGGGAGGAATCTTCACCGGCAGCGATGCTGCGTCATATCTGGAGATGGGCGCGGCAGCCGTGCAGGTGGCAACCCGTTTTACCGTGGCCAAGGAATGCGGGCTGCCCAAAGATGTGCAGCAGGCGTATTTCAAGGCCAGCGAAGACGATATAGAAGTGAATACCATTTCGCCCACCGGCTATCCCATGCGCATGCTGAAAAACAGCCCGGCGATCGGTTCTGGAATACGCCCGGGCTGTGAGTCCTATGGTTACATTCTGGACGCCAACGGCAACTGTTCCTATATCGATGCCTATAATCGCGAAGTGGTGTTGCATCCGGATGAAAAGAAAATCTCCGTCATGGACAAGACCTGCTTGTGCACCCACATGCGCAACTTCAAGTTGTGGACCTGCGGGCACTACACCTACAAGCTGAAAGACACCACGCGCAAACTGGCGGACGGCTCATACCAGGTGCTGAGCGCCGAGCATATTTTCCATGACTATCAGTACAGCACGGACAACAAGATAGTCTTGCCGGCCTAGAGATCGCAGCGGCCGATTCTGTACGGCTGCCGCTGTACCCTGCGAAGCGCAACTGAGTCCCGGTTTGCGCTTCATTTATTGCATAGCGCATCAACCTGCAGCAGCTACTCCGGGTTCCCTTAATACCCGTCCGCTCGCTACGATTTTTGACGCTATGTATAATCCAACCTAGTGTTGTTTCCATAGGGGTGACGTCATGAATAAATATCTCAAGTATGGCCTGTGGGCGCTGGCGGGTGCGCTGGCTCTGCTGGTTGCGATAATGGCTTACATCGCTGCAACCTTCGACCCCAACGCATACAAGGCACAGATCATCCAGCTGGTGAAGGAAAAAAACCAGCGCACCCTGAAGCTGGACGGAGACATCCGGCTTACTTTTTTTCCCAGTATCGGTGCGCGCCTGGAAAAAATTTCCATTTCTGAGTTCGACAGTGAAAAAGAATTCGCCGCGATAGACGCGGCGAGCGTTTCCGTGGCCCTGCTGCCACTGCTCTCCAGGCAGGTGGTGGTGGACGAAGTCAGCGCGAGCGGCGTGAAAGTCCAGATCGTCAAATTCAAGGATGGCCGCAACAATTTCGATGACCTGCTGGGAAAAGCGAATAAAGCAGAAAGCGCGACGCCAGGCCAGGACGCGGGCAAGCCGGGCGCTGCAGTGGCATTCGATATCGCGGCAGTGAAAGTTGAAAAGGCGCAGCTGGGTTATCGCGACGAGGCCCGTGGAGCGCAGTACGCACTCAAAGACATCAATCTCAAGACCGGGCGCATCGCCAATAACACACCCTGCAACATAGATTTTGCAGTGGTAATGCAGGCGAACGCGCCCAGGGTGGACATCGCAGCGCAACTCAAAACCATACTGACTTTTGATCTTGAAAACATGCGCTACAAAATCGAGGCGCTGGATTTGCAGGCCAAGGGCGCGGTGCTGGACATCAACAATCTCGATCTGCAGGCCAGCGGTGACGCCAGCGCGAATCTGAACACACAGGAATTCAGCGCCAGGAAGCTGCAGCTAACGGCCAGCGGTGTGAAGGGTAAAGACCGCTTCGAGACCAAATTAAATGCGCCAGAGCTGAGCCTGACCCATGATAAGTTCTCCGCGGACAAGGTGACGCTGAAGGCCAAGCTGGACGGGGATGCAGGCAATGTCGATGCAGCGCTGTCCTTGCTCGATCTGCGGGGAAATGCGCAGTCGTTCAAGAGCAGCGCGCTTACCCTGGAGGTGGAGCTGAAACAGCCGGAACAGGCTTTTAAAATCAGGCTCGCCACACCACTGGTCGGCAGTGTGGAGGCCAAACAAATCAATCTCGCCGATCTGGTATTGGCCGTGAGCGCCACGGGTGACAAGCTCCCCAACAAGTCGCTCAGCAGCGAGATGAAGGGCAGCGTGCAGATCGACGCGGGGCGGCAGAGCTTGCAGCTGAACCTCGCGGGCGGCCTGTTGCAAAGCCAGGTCAAGGCCAAGCTGGCGGTGAACGGCTTTAGCAACCCGGCGATTCGTTACGATCTTGATCTGGACCAGCTGGATGCAGATCTGTACCTGCCGAAGCAAGCAGCAGCCAAGGCCGAGACCAAGACGGCAGCTGTGCCGGAGAAAGAGCAGCCGTTCGATCTGTCTGCCTTGCAGAAACTCAACCTGGAAGGCAGCTTGCGCATCGGCAAACTGAAAGTGGCGAATATCCAGTCCTCGCAATTGCGCGTGGACGTGAAGGCGCATAACGGCCAGGTCAACGTCAGTCCGCTGTCGGCCAGGCTCTACCAGGGCAGCGTAAGCGGCAGTGTGGTTGTCAATGCGGCACAGAAAATTCCGGGTTTCGCGGTCAAACAGAACCTGAGCGGCATCGATATTGCCCCGTTGCTGAAAGATGCCGTTAACCTGGACATGCTGGCAGGCCGGGGCGATGTCGCCGCCAATATCAGCACCCAAGGCAATACCGTATCGGCGCTGAAGAAGGGGCTGAATGGCACGCTTGGACTTAATCTGGCGGATGGTGCTATCAAAGGTATCAATATCGCCAAGAAGTTACGCGAGTTCGGCAAGGGCGGCTCTGCGGATACCGAATCTGCCAAGCAGGGCGAGAAGACTGATTTCAGCGAACTGAAAGCCAGCTTCAAGGTGAAAAATGGGGTCGCACATAACGAGGACTTGTCGCTGAAATCGCCGCTGCTGCGCCTGTCGGGGAAAGGCGATGTCGATATCGGCAATGACAGTATCGACTACCTCGCCCGAGCAACGCTGGCGGGCACGCTGGAAGGCCAGGGCGGCAAGGATGCGGTGGGCGGCATCACCGTGCCGGTGCGATTGAGCGGGCCTTATACCGATTTAAAATACAAGTTCGAATTCGGTTCCCTGATCTCCGAGGGGGCCAAGCAAAAACTCGAAAGCAGGAAGGAAGAGCTCAAGAGCAAGCTGCAGGATCAGCTCAAAGGCATGTTCAGATAAGCCGGCGCCCACTGTTCAATAGAGGTGCGGTTAAGCCGGACAACCACATTACGCTACGCAATCCATATGCAGTCCTTTTCCCAACGCCTTATCGCGTGGCAACGCCTGCACGGGCGCCACGGCCTGCCCTGGCAGAACGCTTCCGCCTATCACGTGTGGCTGTCAGAGATCATGCTGCAGCAGACCCGGGTTGCCACCGTGATTCCGTATTACCAAAGATTCATCGCTTCTTTTCCGGACGTCAGCGCACTCGCGGCTGCGAGCGAGGAACAGGTGCTGGCGCTGTGGAGCGGACTCGGCTACTACGCCCGCGGGCGCAACCTGCGCTGCGCCGCGCAGATCATCGCCGAGCGTCATGCCGGTGAATTCCCGCGCGCTTTCGAGCACCTCATCGAGCTGCCCGGCATCGGCCGCTCCACCGCCGCTGCCGTCTGCGCGCTGGCTTTTCATGAGCGCCGCGCGATACTGGATGGCAACGTCAAGCGCGTGCTGGCGCGCTATTGCGGTATCAAGGGTTGGGCGGGCGAAAAGAAGGTGGAAGAAAAATTCTGGCAGCAGGCTGAAGCGTTGTTGCCTCAACATGATGTCGCCATCTACACTCAGGCATTGATGGACATGGGTGCTACCGTCTGCACACGCAGCAAACCGAAGTGCGTCCTGTGTCCGGTGCAGGCAGATTGCGTCGCGTTGCAGACCGAACGCACTGCCGAACTCCCCACACCGCGCCCGAAGAAGGCCGTTCCGGAACGTTCAGCGGTCTTCCTGCTGCTCATGCATGGCAGCGACATCCTGCTGGAGAAGCGGCCCGGTAGCGGCATCTGGGGCGGGTTGTGGAGTTTGCCGCAGTTCGATGACGAGGAGGCTGCGCAGCACTGGTTTGCGCAGAGCGGAATGGATGCACGCAGCGGGGAAAGGTTGAACACGTTCACGCATACCTTCACGCATTTCAAGTTGCTTATCACCCCGTTGAAGGTGCAGCTCGCGCGCAAGCCGTTGCGGGTGGAGCAGGCGGGGAGGATATGGATGGATGCAGGGGAGGCATTGGGGGCGGCGATACCGACGCCGGTGAGGATGATTTTGATCAAGTCCGTTCGCCCTGAGCCTGTCGAAGGGTAGGCGATTTCTAAAATCAACACCGTCGGGGGTAGCCCGACAGCTAGTCACTTTTCTTGCTTCGCCAAGAAAAGTAACCAAAAGAAGGCGACCCCGGATCCGCCACCCCTTTGGGGTTCCCTGCGTTGCTCGGCAGGTCAGGCGGCTGCGGAACTCGCACGATCCGCTACGCGTCCACGTGCTCAGACAGTCCTCGCCGACTACCCCTGACCCGCCTGCGCTACTCGGTGGCGGATAAGGGGAAGGTAAATCAAAACCAAACCAGCCTGCCGCGTGCGCCAAGCGCACGCCTCATGTGAATCAAAACAAAGTGTGGGCGCAGAGCGCCCACACTGCATTTTTGGGTTTGACTTTGAATTTGAGGTTTTGAAGTTGCCCCCCTTCTGTATCGCTGAGGGCGGGCGATCAAATTGGGATGAAGGCGAGCACTGTTTGAGCTCCGCGGCAGCCCACGTTGTGTGTGGGCTGCTAGGGCGAGTTGCGCAGCCGCCCAATTTGATTGCTCGACCGAGGGCACCCGCAGGGCGATACGGCAGGGTCGCCTTTTCTTTGGTTACTTTCATTTGGCGAAGCAAAAGAAAGTAACTGGCTGTCGGGCCACCCCCGACGGTGTTGGGTTTGATATTACATACGGCGCAATACCCGTTGGATTTGCGCCCTACAGAGCTACAAGTGGCGATGTGTTTTAGATTTTGAGCTTAATGCTGATTGATAAGTCTCAACAAACATTGCGATGTCTATATTTAATATATTGGCTAGCTCAATAAACTCCGAAAAATCTAATCGCCTTTCTCCTCGCTCATATTTTGAAATAAAGCTTTGGGGCTTGTTCAGTTTCTCCGCTATTTGAACTTGCGTTAACCCAGACTCCATCCTTGCTGAAACAAGCAGTGATCGAAAGATTTTGTACTGCTGACTATGTAACGAACTGGGCATGCGCCCAGAGTAATAACCTGTTGTTGAATATCCCAAAACAGGTTACTCTGAGTCGGCTGTTATCGAAATAATATAAAGGGAAATATCATGCAAAAAATTGCAATCATTGCACTGTTGTCCGTTTTCGTAGCAACGCCAGCTTTGGCGGATAACTCGGGAAAATTTTATGTTGGTGGTAGTTTGGGTTCTGCCAGCTTTGCCGATGCAAATGTTACTATTAACGGCACTCCGAATACCTTTCCAAACCCCGGTGCGTTAGGCTTGGTGGGTGGCTATCATTTCAATCAGAACTTGGCAGTGGAGGTTGGATATACCTCTTTTGCCAAATCCACGCTTACTGGCACAAGTGGTGATGTTACCCTGAAAACCCAATCGCTTAATCTTGCCGCCGTGGGAACTTATCCATTGAATTCTGCATATGATGTGCTCGGAAAATTGGGAATCTCCAGCAATAGCTATACTGAAGAAACGACAGGTAGTTTGGTATTTGCATCAGGCGGAACCTCTCAGACAGGATCGCAAAGCAGCGTATTGTTTGGCCTTGGTGCGCAATATCATGCCACATCGCAATTAAGCTTCCGTGCGCAGTATGAGAGCTTTGGTAAAATCGCCAGTGGATCAAATGCTCCTTCAATATCAGCACTTTCGCTGGGTGTTTTTTACGACTTCTAAGTTGGTTAACAGACTTGAGTTGAGAAAGCCGGGTTTGCCCGGTTTTTTTGCGCCGTAGCAGTTTTGAATTTACGCCCAAGGCGTTATATTTTTAGACGAGTTATCTCTTCACGTAATTATCAAGTTTTCTTGGCAGAAAACATCCCTAAAACATGGATGCCTTGTTCAATTACTGGCTGATTGAGCAGCCGCTCGAAGAATGCATTGAATGGTGATTGATCTACAAGATTGCCATCTACCGTTTTACCCCCAGCGCTTCGTCAGCGACTGCGGCACGCCCAAATGATCCAGTACCCTCGCCACCACAAAATCCACCAGCTCCTGCACGCTCTGCGGATGGTAGTAGAAGCCAGGATTCGGCGGCATGATCACCGCCCCCGCGTGTGACAGTTTGAGCATGTTCTCCAGATGGATCGCCGAGAACGGCATCTCTCTCGGCACCAGTATCAAAGTGCGTTTCTCCTTGAGCATCACATCTGCCGCGCGGCAGATCAGGTCGTCGCTGATGCCAGCGGCGATCTTGCCCAGCGTGCCCATGGTGCAGGGGCAGATCACCATCGCATCGCCGGGGTTGGAGCCGGAGGCCATCGGCGCGAACCAGTCGTCCCGGCCATACACCTTGAGTTCACCGCTGAATGCGCCGAAGCGTTCGCGCAATATTTTCTCGGCATCCTGTGGGCGTGCGGGCAGCACGAAGTCCATCTCCTGCTTGGCGACGATCTGTGCTGCTTGCGAATACACGAGCTGCACGCGCACGCCGCTCTGCAGCAGGCATTGCAACAGACGCATGCCATAAGGCATGCCGGAGGCACCGGTTAAAGCGAGAGTGATGGTTTTCATCAATTCATCCTCATTGATGGTGGGTTCCCCCACCTGACCCTGAAGGAACTACTAGCCATTCGACTAGGCTACCAAACAACGTCAGCCAAGTCGCTGGTTATCCTCAGGAGGAAGAGGGGACTGCTGTGTATTATCCATGAAACGCGCGGCGATCAAACCGTTCACCGTGCCGAAAATCAGGGCAGCTATCGCGAAGATGGGGAAGAGATAGGCGATACCGGCGTGCGGGATAAGCCACAGATACACCACGAGCATCTGCCCGGCGATATGCGCGAAGGCGGCGAGGATGCTGTGGGTGACGGCACCGAACCAGCGCTGCGGCAGGTGCCGGCTCAGGGCGAGGGTGGCCAGGCTGCACACGGCGCCGGACAGGCTGAGGAAAAATCCGGGCGCGAGGAAGCTGCCCAGCAACAGGCTGCCTGCCAGCACGCGCAACAGCGACACCCACACGGCGGTGCGCCAGCCATAGCGATGCAGCACGATCAGGGTGACGATGTTGGCCAGCCCCGGCTTGACGCCGGGCAAGGGAGAAGGAATAGCGGCTTCCAGTACGGACAGGCCCAGCGCGATGGCTGCCATGCGCGCGATGTGATGATCTTCTGCGCTAGCGTTTAGCAGGGTTGAGGATTGAGGATTGAGGATCGAGGGGTGAGCAGCGATGTTCACTCGTTCCTCAATCCTCAGTCCTCGATTCTGTGGTTCAGTAGCTGAGGCTGTCATAGCGCTTGCTGCTGCCGGAAAGTTCGACGCTGACCTGGTTGGGCAGGCAGACGGCAATTTCGCCCGCCTGCTTCAGCCAGCCCTGGCGCACGCAGTACTGGCGCGGGCTGGGGTCGGAGGCGATGCGGGCCTGTGCATTGTGGATGGCGATCCGGCTCAAGCCGAGCGGGCCGGGGACTTCGATCAGCGCGTCGCGCGACAGGGTTACTTCGCGGAATATTTTTCCGCCGCTGCGGATGATCGCATGGTCGGCAGCGCCGCCGTGCCAGACACTGGCTGCGAGCCAAGCGCTGAAAAATGCGCCGAGCAGCAGCACCAGCCAGTCGCCGGGCTTGATCGCGTGCAGGGTGCTATGCATCATCTCGGAGAAAGCATTTGGCCACAGAGAACACACGATGACACGCCGCTTGCGCTGAATCCCCCAATGGGTGCAAAGCGAAAAACATCGAGTGCCGCACTTTCTCTGTGTCCTCTGTGGCTTGAGCTGCGGTTTTAAGGTTCATGACTGTTAGTGCGCGGTGATTAACTCGCGGTGGCGCAACAGCACTTGTTGTTGTGACTCGAAATGGCGCGCCAGTTTCTCTGCCAGATAGACCGAGCGGTGTTGACCGCCGGTGCAGCCGATCGCCACGGTGAGGTAGCTGCGGTTGTCGGCGATGAAGCAGGGCAGCCAGTCGGTGACAAAGCTGCGGATGTCGGCATACATTTTTTGCGCCGACGCTGTGCTCTCCAGAAACTCGATCACCGGCGCATCGCGGCCAGTCAGCGGGCGCAACAACGGGTCATAGTGCGGGTTGGGCAGGCAGCGCACGTCGAACACCAGGTCGGCGTCGAGCGGGATGCCATGCTTGAAACCGAACGACTGGAACAGCAGGGTCAGGCGTGCGCGGTCGACGTGGATAAAATCCTTGATCCAGGCTTGCAGGGCATTGGCACGCAGGTCGCTGGTGTCGATGTGATGGCCGATGCTGGCAATATCTGCGAGCAACTCGCGTTCGCGCTGCACGCATTCAGGCAGGGTCAGGCCCGGCTTTCCTTCAGCCGCAGCATCGCTCAGGGGGTGGCGGCGGCGTGTTTCGGAAAAACGCTTTACCAGTGTGTCGCTCTGCGCATCGAGGAACAGCAGGTGCACGTCTATGCCGCGCTGCTTGAGCTGTTCGATTTGCTGCGGCAGTTGCTGCACGCTGCCGCCGCTGCGCACGTCGATGCTGACGGCGGTACGGGTGTAACCGGCGCGGTGCAGGTTCTCCATCAGTGCGGGCAGCAGCTCGGCGGGCAGGTTATCCACGCAGTAGAAGCCACTGTCCTCGAGTACCTTGAGGGCGACGCTCTTGCCGGAGCCGGACAGTCCGCTGATGAGAAAGAGCTGCATTATTGTTCCTGCATGTGCTGTTCGTGGCGTGCCATGAATTCCTGCATGGAGTCGATACCGCGCTGCTGTAGCACAAAGTTGCGTGCGGCAGCCTCAACCAGCACGGCGAGGTTGCGCCCGGCCATGACCGGAATGCTGACCGTCCTGATTTTTACACCGAGGATTTCCTGGTAGCTGGCATTCAGCGGCAATCGCTCCAGTTGCGAGACGTCTCCGCCGGGCGGACGGTGCAGGTGGACGATGAGTTTCAGGCTTTTTTTGCGGCGCACGGAAGTTTCGCCAAACATGGTGCGGATGTTGAGCATGCCCAGGCCGCGCACCTCCAGGAAATCGCGCAGCAGTTCGGGGCAGCGCCCCTCCAGGGTTTCGGGCGAGATGCGGAACAGCTCGGTGACATCATCCGCCACCAGGCCGTTGCCGCGCGTGATCAGCTCCAGCCCCAGTTCGCTCTTGCCGACCCCGCTGTCTCCGGTGATCAGCACACCTACGCCCAGCACGTCCAGGAACACGCCATGGCGCGTGGTGGAGTCGGCCAGGGCCTTGGTGATGTAATGGCGCACCAGCCACATCAGGTGCACGCTGCCCTGCGGCGAACGGAACAAAGGCGTCTGCGTGCGGTTGGCGTAAGCTACAAGCGCCTCCGGAATTTCGCTGGCACCTGCCACAATCAAACACATCGAACCACCGAGTTCGAGTTGCTTCAGGGCGGCTTCCAGGTCTGCCGGGGAAAGGCTGCACAGGTAGTCGATTTCAATGTTGCTGAATACCTGCACCCAGTTGGGGTGGATGAGATTCATATGGCCGACCAGGCCGTGGTTGGAAGCATTCACCAGCTCGCTGTCGAGGATCTTGTCGGCACCGTTGGTTCCGGCAACCCAGCTCAGCGCCAGGCGCTCCTGTTTGTCTTCAAACACCTGACGGATGTTGACCTGTGCCATGATTATTCAGCTTTCCAGTGGCTAAACAAACGATGAATTTTCGCAGCGTCGTTGCTGTTCTGCAATTGCTCACGGAACGTCTTGCTGCTGAACATCTGTGCCAGTTCGGCGAGCAGCTGCAAGTGCAAGTCGGTCGCGCGTTCCGGCACCAGCAACACGAATATCAGGTTAACAGGCTGTCCGTCCGGAGCGTCAAAGGGGATGGGGTTTTGCGTTTTGACAAAGGCGGCGACGCCGTCACGCAATCCCTTCACGCGGCCATGCGGGATCGCCACGCCCTGGCCCAGGCCGGTAGAGCCCAGCTTTTCGCGTGCAAACAGGCTGTCAAAAACCTGGCTGCGGGCAATTTGGCGGGAATTTTCAAATAACAGTCCAACCCGCTCGAACACGCGCTTCTTGCTGGTGGATTCGGCATCCAGCAGAATATTTTCGGGGGGCAGGAGTTTGCTGATCAGGTTCATTGATTTAAACCGCAGAAAAGTAAAGAGCGGTCAATGACCGCTCGGTTAAAAATTATTCTGCTGCAGTATGTTTGCCGGATTCATCATGGCGGCGCGCAGCATTTTTATCCTTGTGCTTGAGGATCTGGCGATCGAGCGAGTCAATCAGGCTGTCGATGGCCACGTACAGGTTGCTGTCCTCGGTTTCGGCATGAATCGTCTTGCCGCTCAAATGCACGCTGGCCTCGGCCAGTTGTTTGAGTTTGTCCACGGACAGAACTACGTTGATGTCGATGACGTTGTCGAAATGGCGTTTGACCTTGTCGAGTTTGGTTGTCACATGCTCGCGGATGGCAGGGGTGATTTCGAGGTGACGTCCGGTGAGGTTGAGGTTCATGGCCTGCTCCTAGTTAGGTTAGAGGGATTTACGAAAATTGACCGGGAGAATATGCAGCAGTTCCCGGTACTTTGCCACGGTACGCCGGGCAACCAATATGCCCTGCTGTGCCAGGATTTCAGACATGCGACTGTCGGTAAGAGGATGCTTTGCATCTTCTTCATCGACCAGTTGCTTGATTAATGCGCGGATGGCGGTGGACGAGCATGAGCCACCGCTTTCAGTGGCCAGGCCGCTGCCAAAGAAATATTTCAACTCACAAATTCCTGCCGGGGTGAGCATGAATTTCTGCGTGGTGACGCGCGATATGGTGGACTCGTGCAGCTCCAGCTGCTCGGCGATTTCGCGTAGCACCAGAGGGCGCATGGCGATGTTGCCATGCTCGAAAAACTGGTGCTGGCGTTCGACGATAGCCTGCGAAACGCGCAGGATGGTGTCGAAGCGCTGTTTCAGGTTCTTGATGAACCAGCGCGCCTCCTGCAGTTGCCCCGACATTTCCTGCGCATTGGTTTCACTGCGGCGCTGCAGGATGTTGGCATACAGCTGGTTGATGCGCAGGCGTGGCATGGCTTCCGGGTTCAGGCGCGCACGCCAGATGCCGCCATGACGTTCCACCAGCACATCAGGCACTACATAGTCGGCGGCGCGCTGCTCGAATGCGGCTCCGGGCCTGGGCTGCAGGTGCACGATCAGATTCTGTGCCACACGCAATGCGGCATCGTCGCAGCGCAGCGCTTTCTTCAGTTTGTTGAAATCGTGTGCGCCCAGCAGGTCGAGGTGGTTGTTTACCAGACGCAGCGCCAGATCCCGCCCACGGGTGGCTTGCGGCATGGCCTGCAGCTGCAGGGCAAGGCATTCGCTCAGATTGCGCGCGCCCAGTCCGGGCTCGTCCAGATGCTGCAGCTGAACCAGCGCGGTTTCCAGATCGTCCAGGGAAATGTCGAGCTGCTCGGGCAGCAGTTCCAGGATTTCCTGCAGCGGCTGGGCCAGGTAGCCGTTATCATCGAGTGCATCGATGAGCAGGCCGATGATTTTCTTATCGCGCTCATCGAGCTGTCTAAGGTTCACCTGGCTGATCAGATGTTCGCGCAGGCTGGGCTTTTCGGCCGCAAATTCAGCATAGCCCTCATCTTCATCATCATGGCTGCCAGAGGAGGGGCTGGCGCTGGCAAAGCTGGGCTCCGCCCATTCCGCATCGGCGGGCGCGCTGTCAGCTTCGGTCTGGTTGTCCGCGCTGGTGCCGTCTGAACTCGATGCGCTGCCCGGGCTCAGGGCAGTAGCTTGGGTGTAGGGGGGGCTGGCGTCTTCTTCACGCTCGAGAAAAGGATTTTCATCCAGCAGTCGCGCCGATTCCTGATTGACTTCCAGCGTCGACAGCTGCAACAGGCGGATAGCCTGCTGCAACTGCGGGGTAAGCGTCAGTTGCTGGGATTGCCTGAGTTGTAGGACGGCTTTCATTCTGGGGTGTTTGGCTTGCGCTGTGCCTTTGCGGCTTTATAGTTTGAAGTGCTCGCCGAGATATACTTTCCTCACGCCTTCATTATAGATGATTTCGTCGGGTTTGCCTTCCGCCATCACCGTGCCGGCATTGATGATATAAGCGCGATCGCAGATACCCAGGGTCTCACGCACGTTGTGGTCGGTAATAAGCACGCCTATGTCGCGTTGCTTGAGAAAACCGATGATTTTCTGGATGTCCAGCACGGCAATGGGGTCAACACCGGCAAAGGGTTCGTCCAGCAAAATAAAGCGCGGGTTGCTGGCCAGTGCGCGTGCAATTTCCACGCGCCGCCGTTCGCCGCCAGACAGGCTGATGGCGGGATTGTTGCGGATGTGGGTAATGTGCAGGTCGTTCAGCAGGCTCTCCAGCCGTGCTTCCAGCTCTTCCTTTACATAGCCTTGCAGCTCCAGTACGGCCTGGATGTTTTCAGTGACGGTCAGGCGCCGGAAGATGGAGGCTTCCTGCGGCAGGTAGCTCAATCCCAGGCGGGCGCGGCGATGAATGGGCAGGTGGGTGACGTTCTTGTCGTCGATGAAGATGTCGCCGCCATCGGCGGCGACCAGTCCCACTATCATGTAGAAGCTGGTGGTTTTGCCGGCCCCGTTGGGGCCCAGCAGCCCGACGACTTCGCCGCTCCTGACCGACAGGGAAACATCCTGTACCACGGTGCGTGAGCGATAGCGTTTTTTCAGCGAGGTGGTGCGAAGTTCACTCATTGCTTGGGTTCGGTAATCGTAGTGGTAGGTTTGATGGGTAAGGGTGGCCCGGCAGGTGCGACAGCGGAAGCCTTGTTTTGCGGCTGAATGACCACGGTGACGCGGCCTGTACTCGGCGTGCCCGCATCCTGTTCTGCAGGGGTTCCGCTGACCTGGAAGATTTCTGTCCTGGTGTTGTAAATAATATGTTCGCCGCGAACATCATCCCCCGCGCGCTTGATCCTGGCCTGCCCAAAAAACTCGGCGATTTCGCTATGGGTATTATATTCAATGCGCTCACCGTAAGCCTCGACATACTCTGCAACCGCCTCGCGCTTCTGGCGGAAGTGGGCGAGCTGGCCGGTTGCCGTGCATTGTTGAAATCCATCCTTGTCCTGCACGACGACAATTTTGTCGGCCTGTATGGACAAGGTTCCCTGCAGCATCTGCACATTGCCCTCAAAGGAGTTTATGTGGCTCACATCGTCAACGCTGACGCTGTTTGCCTCCAGATGCATGGGTTTGTTGCGGTCGGCGCGTTCGGCAAGGGCAACTCCTGCGTGGCACAGCAGCAGCAGTCCCAGCAGCCAGGGCGAATTATTTCTTGACAGGTTCATAGGTGCTTCTTACGCGTGACAGCAGCTTGACGGTGCGCTCCTTGTTGTTGAGTTCCATGCCGACGGCTTGAATGTTGGTGCGCGCATCGGCCATGGTGACAAAATGGTCGGTGTCGGCAATATCCCGGTCGGGGATGACATGCATATAATTGCTGCGGAAAGTCTGCTCACTCTGTGTGGCATAAGCGGGGCGCACGATTAATACATCATCGTACAGGAACACCTCGTCGCCTTTGCTGGAAATAGTCCCCCTGAGTGCCGAGGTGCGCATGGGCGGGTGTTCTGCAAGCAGGCTGACGAGTTGCGGAGCGTCCAGGTGTGTGCTGTCATCGTCCGGGTAGTGCCACATCTTCTGCGCGGACATGATGAAGCGGGGTCTGCCCTGGGTATCCAGCGAGGTGGCAGTGAAATTGTTGATGATGTAATCGGGGTCGTGACGCAGGTTGCTGTCGGATGCGGGTGCGATTGGCTGCACCTGTTTGTTCAGCCAGTAAGTCGCCGCGAGCAGCAGCAACAGGGGCAGCAAGGGGAGCCAGGAAAACAGGCGCTCTTTCATGTCAGATAAGGCGCCAGTTGCTGGTCCAGGGTGCCCTGTGCCGACATGATCAGCTCACAGGCCTCGCGCACGGCGCCGTGGCCGCCTTCGCGCTGGCTGATGTAGTGGGCATGATCACGCACTATCTGCGGGGCATTGGGTACGCTGATGGCAAGCCCCACGCGGCGCATTACCGGCAAGTCCACGACATCGTCGCCCATGTATGCGGCGGCTTCCGGCGCGAGCTTCAGGCTCTTTAGCAGCGCTTGCATCACTTCCAGTTTGTTTTCCACGCCCTGGAACAGCTGCGTAATCCCCAGATTTTTCGCGCGCAGTTCAACGCAACGCGAGGTGCGGCCGGTGATGATGGCCAGTTCCACCCCGGAGGCCTTGAGCATTTTCAAGCCGTGCCCGTCGAGCGAATTAAAGCGCTTGAACTCCTCACCGGAGTCAGCCAGATACAGGCCGCCATCGGTCAGTATGCCGTCCACGTCGAAGGCGATCAGGCGTATGGATTTGATTTGTTCGGCTAGCATGCAATCATCCTTGGGCATCCGGTGTTCTGCATAATTAAATCACTTTCGCGCGCAGCAGATCGTGCATGTTCAATGCACCCACCAGCTTGTTGCCGGCATCGGTCACCAGCATCTGGTTGATGTTGCGCTCTTCCATGATGCGCACGGCCTCGACCGCCAGCGCATCCGCCGTGGTGCTGTGCGGCTTGCGCGACATGACAGTGTTGACCATCGTGGTGGCAAAATCCAGCTTCTTCTCCAGTGTGCGGCGCAAATCGCCATCAGTATAAATGCCCAGCACGTGGTTCGCCTCATCCACGATGGCCGTCATGCCCAGCCCCTTGCGCGACATTTCCAGGATGGCGTCCGCCAGCGTGGCGTTGTGCGGCACCGCAGGAATTTTCTGGTCGGTGTGCATGATGTCGCGCACATGGGTGAGCAGGCGTCGTCCCAGGCTGCCGCCGGGGTGAGAACGGGCAAAATCTTCCTCGCCGAAACCCTTGGCATCGAGCAGCGCCACGGCGAGAGCATCGCCCAGGGCCAGGGCTGCGGTGGTGCTGGCAGTGGGGGCCAGCCCCATCGGGCAGGCTTCCTTGTCGACTGCGCCATTGAGATGGGCATCGGCCGCCAGCGCCAGGCTGGAACCCGGATTGCCGGTCAGGCTGATGAGTTTTGCCCCCTGGCGCTTGATCACCGGCACGATGGTCATCAGCTCGTCGCTCTCTCCCGAATACGACAGCGCGATAAACACATCCTCTGAGGTGATCATGCCGAGGTCGCCATGGCTGGCTTCGCCGGGGTGCACGAAATAAGCGGGAGTGCCGGTACTGGACATGGTGGCGGCGATCTTGCGTGCGATGTGGCCGGACTTGCCCATGCCGCTGACGATCACCCGTCCTTCGCAGGACAGGATGATGTTGAGCGCGTGCAGAAAATTATCGTCGATGCGCTGTGTGAGCGCCTGCACGGCGGCGGCTTCGATGATAATGACTTCGCGTGCCAGAGCCAGTGCGTGAGGGGCGGCAGAGAGGGATGTTTTCATGGCGCAGATTATATCAGTGCGCCCCGCTTCCAGTGAAATTTGCCGAGAACTCAACTAGATAAATTTTGAAAGCGCGGCTGAGTTGAGGCATTATCGGGGCAATTCAAACTTGGTTCCCCATAACCCTATTGTAGTATGGACAATACCCTGCAACTTGTTTTAGTCCTGCTCGCTGTCGCCGTGCTGGTGGTGGTGCTGTGCCGCATGTGGAACCTGCCGGCCATGCTGGGTTATCTTGCAGTCGGGATTGTGATCGGGCCGCATGCCCTGGGCTGGATTCCTGATAACCCGCAGGCGCGCCACCTGGGCGAGTTCGGCGTGGTGTTCCTGATGTTCAGCATCGGCCTTGAATTCAGCCTCGGAAAATTGCGCAGCATGCAGCGCACGGTATTCGGCCTGGGCGGGGCGCAGGTGATCCTGACCCTGCTCGGCGTGGCGGGCGCGGTTATGGTGCTGGGGCTGGATTGGCGCGCGGGTGTGGCACTGGGCGGCATCTTCGCCATGTCTTCCACCGCCATCGTCAGCAAGATGCTGGTCGAGCGTGCGGAGCTTAGTGCGCCGCACGGTCAGCAGATCATGGGCGTGCTGCTGTTTCAGGATCTGGCGGTCGTGCCGCTGCTGATCATCATTCCTGCACTGGCCAGCTCGCCCGGTGCTTTGACCATGACCCTGGTGCTGGCGCTGATCAAGGCTGCCATCGTGCTGCTGGCACTGCTGGTATTCGGCCAGCGCCTGATGCGTCCCTGGTTCCACCTGGTGGCGCAGCAGAAATCTTCCGAGCTGTTCATGCTCAACGTGCTGCTGATCACGCTCGGCCTGGCCTATCTCACCGAGCTGGCTGGCCTGTCGCTGGCATTGGGGGCGTTCGTGGCGGGCATGCTGATTGCCGAAACCGAATACCGCTATCAGGTGGAAGACGATATCAAGCCGTTTCGCGATGTGCTGATGGGGTTGTTCTTCGTCACCATCGGCATGCTGCTGAACCTCGGCGAGATGTTTGCAGAATTTGGCTGGGTGCTGCTGGTGCTGCTGGCCCTGTTGCTGTTCAAGGCCGGCGTGGTTGCGTTGCTGGTGCGCCGCTTTGAGGGGGATTGGGGGGTGGCGATTCGCAGCGGACTGGGTCTGGCGCAGGCGGGCGAATTCGGCTTCGTGCTGCTGACCGAGGCGTTTGACGCGCAGCTGCTGCCGCATGCGGCAGCACAGATCGTGCTGGCCGCCATGCTGCTGTCCATGCTGGTGGCGCCCTTCCTCATTCAGCATGCCGAGATTATCGTGCGGCGCTTGTCGCCGGATGAATGGATGGGCAGGGCCATGCAGATGCATCAGATTGCCGTGCAAAGCATGGGCGCGGAGGGGCACATCATACTGTGCGGCTATGGCCGCAGCGGACAGGCGCTGGGAAAGTTCCTGAGCCAGGAAGGCGTCTCATTTGTTGCGCTGGAGCTCGATTCGCGCAATGTGCGCCAGGCGGTGGCGGCGGGTGAAACGGTAGTGTATGGCGACGCCAGCAAGCGCGAAGTGCTGCTGGCCGCAGGCCTGCTGCGCGCCAAGACACTGGTGATTACCTACGCCGACCTGCACTCGGCATTGAAAATTCTGCATCACGTCAAAGCGGTACGCCCCGGCTTGTCGGTAGTCGTGCGCACTACAGATGACTCCAACGTGGAAGCGCTCAGGCAGGCCGGAGCTGCAGAAGTCGTGGCCGAAGTGCTGGAGGGCAGTGTCATGCTCGCCTCGCAGGCGCTGCTGCTGGCCGGTGTGCCGCTCAACCGCGTCATCCGCCGCATCCAGGAAAATCGTGCGCGCCGTTACAGCGTGTTCAGCGGATATTTCCGCACCACCACTGACAGCGTAGGCGACGCGACCGATTCATTCCAGCCGCGCATACTCAGCGTGTTGCTTGCAGAACGCGATGGAGCCGTTGGCAGGAGCCTGGACCAGCTTGACCTGGCCGGGCTGCATGTGGAAGTGAATGCCGTGCGCCGCCACAACGTGCGCGGCAGCCAGCCGGCAGGCGACATGGTGCTGCAGGCGGGGGATGTGCTGATGCTGCAGGGCCAGCCCATGGCGCTGGCGGAGGCGGAGAAGCGGCTGCGCGAGGGTTAATTCAGGCTGGCTGCTGTTGATGTTGCTGCAAATGTCATTTAAGCAGGAAAAGAACGGTCATACAGGGTTTCTGGAGCAATATCGATATTCCCAGGCCAAACGACAGTACCATAATCGACCGCAGCCTGTGCAAACAAAGGAGAGTTCTTTAATTGCACAAAGGGTTTCCGGTCAATATATGGTGTCATATCGAAGATGCGTTTCTCACCATTCTCGAACTCAAGGTAAAGCTTGTGGCCAGCTTTGGCCTCGACCTTTACTACATCTAAAAGCATGTTCACAATAACTCCCCTAGCGCAAAGGTTCAATACGGAATGGTTGTTCGCCCGCAACTGCAAGCTCCCAGTCAGCAAACAGCTCATCCTTGTGAATTTCAATCCACGCCTGAACCATTTTTAGTTGCTTTGGCGGGAAGTTTCCTGCCAGCACGCGACCATCTTCAATAGCAATAGACGCTTTGTCTTCTGCGTACCGAACATGGATGTGTGGCAAATTATGGCGCTCATCATCAGCAAACATAATGGCAACCAATATCCCGTAAAACATACTGATTGTTGGCATTGCTCCTCCTGTCTGATTATCTTACACCGATTGCATAGGTTGTAGATTGACTACATCAATGCGCAGCACATTACGTGAATGGAAGATGCCAAAGCGTGCTTCGCGTCATGCAGCGAGGCGCATGGGCGTGATACGTGGTCGCTTGAGCTTTGGCAATAAAAAAGCCCGCCGAAGCGGGCTTGAATGTCACGCCGGGTGATTCTTCAGACGCCCATGCAGACCGTGTAGACGGCGGCATCGTCCCATGTTGCGCTGGAATTTGAAACGGCTACCGAGCCAACAGCAGTACCGGAAATGGCCATCATCGAGCCGCCAGCGGTGTTGCCGTCATCCAACTGGATATCCAGCTGCTTGGCAAACTTGCCGAGTATATTGGGCGAGCAGATGATGTAAGTGCCGCGGATCGGCAATGTCTTGGCCGCGTCGGCATAGATGGGGGCGGCACCAGCAGTAGCCGTACCGCTCTGGATGCCAATTTCACCGCCTGCCGCATTGACCGGCCTGTATCCGTCGCCAGGGGCAGGCGCAGCGGGAACGATCGTGGGGCCGGAAGTCAGGCCGGCCAGGCGCACATGCTGCCAGAACAGGTAAGCCTCCGAGTTGACATTGTAGTCGTCCCAGAACCCGTCAATCAGGCCATTTCCAACGATGCACTTGGGGCCTGCTGCGCAGGTTGTGCCGCCGGTCAAGTGAGTGTTTGCCGTTGCGAGGGTGGCGTCATCCCCGGGCAAACTCTTGAACTTGTCCTGGTAGCCATAGATATACACCGGGATGTTGCGAAAATCGGTGGCCAGGTTTTTCACCTTGGCGCTGTTGATCAACTCCTGACCCTTGAGCACGCCGCCGAGCAGCAGGCCGATAATCACCAGTACGATGGCGATTTCGATTAAAGTAAAGCCGGATTGATTACGTTTCATGTTGTTCTCCAAAATTGTTTTTTGCATTATGTGTGCTTGCAAGCAAGAATAAGCAACAGCCGTGCCAGGTATGTTGTGTGCTTGATTTTAGGGGTTAGGCAGGCTGTGCCAGGTTTAAATGGCAGTCTGCAAACGGGCTGAGTGACGGAATTCTGACAGAGGGTGGCGAGATGACGACAGGTATATTGCACTATATGCGGCGCTCCAACCGCTGGTGGTCGATTGCCATGCTGGCGACTCTGCACTTCGCTTTGTTGGCGGGGGCGCAGACCCTGTGGGCGAAGTCGCTGCTGCTGACTCATCTGGGTTTGTTCTTGCTGTGGCAGCCGCTGTGGCGGGGTGAAAGCAAGTTAAGCCGGTGGAATGTCGTATTTATTCTGGGCTCCAGTGTGGTGGCCTTGTTCTGGCTCAACTGGTGGGTGCTGGCATTCTGGGTGAGCGGTTTGTTCGCCCTGGTGGGGGGGCGGGTGTTTGTGTTCCAGTCAAAATGGCAGCGCCTGCATTACCAGCTGGTAATGGTTTATCTGCTGGCGGTGCTGTTGTTCTGGATTACTCCCCACCTGTTTGATTTGCCCTCTGTGGACGAGGCGACCAGGAGCTTGATGGAGCTGGCCCTGCCGTTGTTGCTGCTGAGCATGATGTTGGTGCCGCATGAACAAGAGCACGTTACCCGGGCTCAGACGGTGGATTTTATTTACAGCATCATGCTGTTCATGCTGTTGACCCTGCTGGTGCTGGGGAGCCTGGCTTTTATGAGCCAGGCGCACACGGATTATTTTGGCGCCTTGTTGCGCACCCTGTTTATCATGGCGCTGCTGCTGTTCTTGCTGGGGTGGTTGTGGAATCCGCGCCTGGGCTTTTCCGGGCTGCAGCCGATATTTTCGCGCTATTTTCTGAACATCGGTACCCCGTTTGAGGGGTGGCTCAGGCATCTGGCAGAAGTGGCGCAACAAGAGCCGGGCCCGGCAAATTTTATGGTACGCGCCATGGATCACCTGTCCGAATTGCCATGGTTGTCCGGCTTGTCCTGGGAGTGCGAGGAAGGGCACGGCAATCTGGGAATGGCTTCTCCGCATCGTATTGAAGTGGCGGATCAAGACCTGCGCCTGACACTGTTCAGTCGCCAGGCTATCGCCCCTTCAGTGCTGGTGCACATTCATCTGCTGATTCAGTTGCTGGGGCACTTTTATCAGGCCAAGCGGCGCGAGCAAAGCCTGCGCGAAATGGCGCGCCTGCAAGCCGTGTATGAGACCGGTGCCAGGCTGACGCACGATCTGAAAAATATGTTGCAATCCTTGCTGGCGCTGACCTCCATCGCCGAGCACCAATCCGACCAGGCGCAGGCGGTGTTGCAGAACCAGTTGCCCGTGCTGGCGCAGCGCATAGAGCTGACGCTGGCCAAGCTCAAAGCGCCACAACTGGTAACGGAGACAGCCACCTTGCCGCTGGCAAGGTGGTGGGAAAGCCTGCGCCAGCGCCAGCAGCACCGCAAGATCAAGTGGCTGGGCGAAGGCGCAACGGGCAAACAGCTTATTCCGGCAACCCTGTTTGACAGCATTGCCGACAACCTTATCGATAACGCCTGCAACAAGCTGCTGCGAGAGCCTGGCATCAACATCAGCGTAAGTTTGAGTGCGCACCCCCTGATTCTGACTGTGTGCGACAGCGGCAGCCCCATTCCCGATGCCGTCGCGCATCAGCTGCTGCACACCGTAGTGCCATCCGAGGATGGTATGGGGGTGGGGCTGTTTCAGGCGGCACGCTGGGCGGAGCAAGCGGGTTACCGCATCAGCTTGCGCGCAAATGTGGCGGGACGAGTGTGCTTTGAATTGCAGCAGGCGGGCACTGTTTGAGGTGTTGCTAATTCGATCCGGTATTGCTCAAAGAGCGCTTGGGTTGGTGCCGCTCGGCAAATTTGGAGCGGCAAAATCCTGCCAACTTTGTGTCTATATAGGGGCAAATGCAAAAATACAACAATAAAGCCACAAAGTTTTTGACAACAGTATTACCTTTCTGTATGTTTGCCGGCTAGTAGTCGATCTATGAAACGCGACTATGAGATTATCGGGGTAACCTTACAATTTTTTGATTTAGGGAGAGGTAAATGAAAAAAATAGTACTTTCACTAGCAGCCGTCGTGGCTAGCGCAGTGTTTGCACCGGCAGCGTCCGCGTTGCCGGTATTTGCGCGTCAAACCGGCATGGCATGTAGTGCCTGTCACTTCCAGCACTTCCCGCTGTTGAATGGCTTTGGCCGTTCGTTCAAGGCTTCCGGTTTCACTATGTCCACAACCAATCTGGACGGCGAGAACCTGTCTATCCCTTCTAACCTGAACTTCGCCGGCTTGGCCAGCATGGGGTATGAGAAGAGCAACATGACTCCTCTCGCTTCAGCAAACGGTTTGGTTAACCCAGGTAATGGCTCATGGTACGTGCCAGGCACCAATGGCGAGATGTCGTTGTTCTTCGGCGGAAAAGTCAGTGAGAACGCCGGTTTCCTGGCTGAGTTGGGAGCTATCGGTGCTGCAGGTCTGGGTTCAGCCAAGCTGCCTATGCTGTTTGACGTGGCTGATGGCACCAAGGCGGGCATCGTGGCCTTTACCACCGGCACCCAGGGCGCATCCTACGGCTTTGAATACCTGAACACGGGTGCCAATGCCATCCACGCCATCACCAATGATGTTGGCTTTAACGGCCAATTCATCAATGCCGTTTCAGCGCAGCAATATATTAGTACTGGCTCTGGTGCGACAGGTTTGTCCTTGGTGGCGAACAACTCCATGGGCTTCATCAATATCACCAAGTATCACCAGGTTGGCCCGATGGACGTTGCCGGTACAATTAACGCTGCCGTTCCTGCTCCTGTTCCTGCAGCTGCAGGAGGTACGGGCGGAGACTTGTCCTCTACCTATATTCGCGTAGCGGCCACGTTTGATATCGCTGGTTGGGATTCCGCCGCGGGCGTTCAGAACTGGAGTGGCAACTCTACTTCCGCTGCTCTGGCATATGTGGAAACCAAGGCGACTGCTGTTGACTTCCAGATGCAGGGCGAAGCAGCCAATATGCCACTGGGTATCTATGTAACTTACGCCACGGCACCTGTGATGAGCGGTACCAATAACGGTACACCGATTGCAGGTACAGCAGCTACTGCTAGCGCCTTCAACAACGGCGGTACCGATACGAAAAGCTCATTTAACGTTGCCGCTGAGCTGGGTGTAGTTCCCGGGGTTGCCACGGTGGGTGTAGCCGTACGCGTGGGTAAGAGCGGTCAATCGGTCTACGCTAGCGCTGCGCTGGCTGGTGCTGCAGCTGCCGGAGTTACCAATGGTACTGAGAAATCGACCAATGCAACCGACAACGCCATCATGTTGACAGGTACTTACAAGCTGGCGCAGAACCAGTTGGTACGCTTGTCTTATGTCAAGCAAAGCGGTGACTACTGGGATGGCTTTGCTGCCGCAGCAACAGCGACGAATGCTGACGCTACTGGCAGCACTTCCTACCGTCTGAGCCTGTACTCGTTGTTCTAAGCAACAAGTCCAAGGTTGTAGCAATACAATGCAGGGAGCTTCGGCTCCCTGTATTTTTGTGTCTGCAGCTGTCACGATTTAACAATCGGGACGGGCTCGAAATTTTAATCGCAATGTGGTAAAACGCAATTTTTAACGCTAGGAAAAATTAATGAAAAGAATTATCTCTCTCGCGATCTTGAGCGTGTCTATCCTGCCGCTGGTTGCGCAGGCCGAAGAGCACTCCGAGAATTATGTCGGCATATCGGCCAGCAAGCTGACCTCTGGCGGTTCCAGCACCGGTGCCGGCATCGTGCTGGGGCATCGCTACAACGAGCATTGGGCTGCCGAAATAGCCTACGATGATTCTGGATTGCTCAGTGCTCTTCCAGAAAGGACCAGTGCCATTTCTATCGCGGCAGTGGGTTATCTGCCGCTCGTTGCCGATTTGGAAGCTTATGGGCGCCTGGGTTATGCGTCCGCCAGCACCAAGGATGGATTCGGTATAACAGTGACTCACGGCGACGTTACTTGCGGGGTTGGCGTGGAGTATCGTTTGAACGAAGAATACGCGCTAGGCTTTGGCTGGAATCAGGTAATCATTGGCGACAATGTGGACATTCCGCGCGCCAACGAGAATTCCTATGCGCTGACGGTGCTGCGCAGTTTCTAACTGCTCATGACTGGCAAGTAGTGCCGCTACACAGGGGGGACTTCGGTTTCCCCTGTTTTTTTGTGCCTGCCGCTTTCAGGTACAATCGCGCGCCATGACCTCGCCGCAAGAATCCTCCATCGCTGTTCCGGCAGCGAGCACGCCCCCTGAAAATTCGTTGCAGGCGCGCCGCGCCGCGCGCATCGCGGCTGTCCAGCCGATCGAGTATCCGGCCGAATTGCCGGTGGTGTTGCGGCGCGAGGACATCGCACAGGCCATCTCCCGGCATCAGGTGGTGATCGTGTGCGGCGAGACGGGCTCGGGAAAGACCACGCAATTGCCCAAGATTTGCCTGCAGCTCGGGCGCGGTGTGCACGGGGTGATCGCGCACACACAGCCGCGCCGGGTGGCGGCGCGCACGGTGGCTGCCCGCGTGGCGCACGAGCTCAACACCGAGCTGGGCGGGCTGGTCGGCTACAAGATCCGTTTCAATGACCGCGTGGCGCCCGACACCTGTATCAAGTTGATGACCGACGGCATCCTGCTGGCTGAAATCCAGAGTGACCCCGGGCTCCGGCATTACGACACCATCATCATCGACGAGGCGCACGAGCGCTCGCTCAACATCGACTTCCTGCTCGGCTATTTCAAGCAGCTGTTGCCCAGGCGTCCCGGGCTCAAGCTCATCATCACCTCGGCCACGCTGGATGCCGAGCGCTTTTCCAGGCATTTCTCGGCGGCGCCGGTATTGCAGGTGTCAGGCCGCAGCTATCCGGTGGAAGTGCGTTACCGCCCGCCGCAAGCGAATGAAGAGGGAGAAATACAGGACGTACCGCAGGCGGTGTGCGCTGCGCTGGACGATCTTGCCGTGGGCGGCTTGCGCGGCGATGTGCTGGTGTTCCTGCCGGGCGAGCGCGAGATACGCGACACGGCGGAAGCCTTGCGCAAACACCATCTCCCGCAAAGGAAACAGGGAGGCGTGGAAATCCTGGCGCTGTTTTCGCGCCTGTCTGCCGCCGAGCAGGATCGCGTGTTCAAGCCTGCGTCCGGCACGCGCCGCGTGGTGCTGGCCACCAACGTGGCGGAGACTTCGCTTACCGTGCCCAACATCGGCTATGTGATCGACGCAGGCCTTGCGCGCGTCAACCGCTATAGTATCCGCCAGAAAGTCGAGCAGCTGCGCGTGGAAAAAATTTCGCGTGCGGCGGCCAATCAGCGTGCCGGGCGTTGCGGCCGCGTCATGAGCGGCATCTGCGTGCGCCTCTACGATGAGGCCGATTTCATTGCGCGCGCCGAATACACCGATGCGGAAATCTTCCGCGTGTCTCTGGCCACTGTCATCTTGCGCATGAGCGCGTTGCGTCTGGGCGAGGTGGAGAAATTTCCCTTTATCGAGGCGCCCGGCTCGCGCTCGATCGCAGATGGTTACCAGCTGCTGGCCGAACTGGGTGCCATCGACGCGGAGCGCCAGCTCACACCATTGGGGCGCGAGCTGGCCAAACTGCCGCTGGATCCCAAGATTGCGCGCCTGCTGCTGGCCGGACGCCAATATCATTGCCTGCAGGAAATTCTGATTGTCGCCAGCGCGCTGTCGCTGCAGGATCCGCGCGACCGCCCGGCTGAGCGGCGCGAGGCGGCGGATGCCGCGCATCAGCGCTTTAACGACGAACGTTCGGATTTTCTCGCTTATATCAAATTGTGGGCGTGGTTTCAGGAGGCCTTGCGCCACAAGAAAACCAACCGCCAGTGGGCGAACGAGTGCCGCGAAAAATTCCTGTCGCCGCTGCGCCTGCGCGAATGGCACGAGCTGTATCAGCAGCTGCATGCACAGGTGGTGGAAATGGGCATGCGCATGAACGAGCAGCCCGCCAGCTACGAGCAGGTACACAAGGCGCTACTCACCGGCCTGCTCGGCAACATCGGCTGCAAGGGCGTGGAGCGCGAGCCCTATTATCTGGGGGCGCGCGAGATCAAGTTTTTCGTCGCACCCAATTCGGTGCTGGCAAAGAAAGGCGCGAAGTGGATAGTTGCCGCCGAGATCGTGGAGACCACCAGGCTGTATGCGCGTTGCGTGGCGCGCATCGAGCCGGAGTGGCTGGAGGAAGTGGGCGCACATTTGATCAAACGGACTTACTACGATCCGCACTGGGAAAAGAAGGCGGCACAGGTAGCCGCGTTCGAGCGCAGCACGTTGTATGGCCTGCTCATCAACCCCAGGAAGCGGGTGAACTACGGGCCGATGAATGTGGCGGAAGCGCGCGCCGTGTTTATCCGCCAGGCGCTGGTGGAGGGCGAGTTCAATACCGTGGCAGCGTTCTTCGCGCACAACAGGAAGCTCATACACGACATCGAGGCGCTGGAACACAAGTCGCGCCGGCCCGACGTGCTGGTGGACGACGAGTTGATCTTTGCCTTTTACGACAGCCGCATTCCCGGGCCTGATTCCGGGCAACACATCCACAACGGCGCGGCGTTCGAGGCGTGGCGCAAGGAGGCGGAGCGCGAGCAGCCAAAACTGCTGTACCTGCAGCGCGACGACCTGATGCGCCACGAGGCGGCGGGGATTACCACCGACCAGTTTCCGCCGCAGCTGGTGATGAACAACGTGAGCTATGCACTGGGTTACAACTTTTCACCCGGCAAGAGCGATGATGGCGTCACCCTCACCGTGCCGCAGGCACTGATCAACCAGGTGTCGGCGCCACGCTGCGAATATCTGGTGCCCGGGGTGCTGGCGGAGAAGGTGGTGCAGCTGCTGAAAACCCTGCCGCAAAAAATACGCCGCAACCTGGTGCCGGTGCCGGAGTTCGCGGGCAATTTCTGCAGCGAGACCGAGCCTTCTGATAGCGGCTTGCTGCAGGCGCTGGCGCGTTACATCCGTGCCAAAAAACAGCTCGATGTGCCACTGGATGCGTTCCGCATCGAACAGCTGCCGCAGCACCTGCTGATGAATTTCGTGGTGGTGGACGAGCACGGGCGCAGCTTGCGCATGTCGCGCAACTTTGCCCAGTTGCGCGCCGAGCTGGCGCCGAAACAGGCTGCTGTGGCCATTGCACCCGCAACCAGCAGCGCACCCGGCGCTGCGGCAGCTGCGGCAAGTGCGCGCATGACCGAATGGAATTTTGGCGAGTTCAAGCCGACCACCGAGATCGTCCGTGCCGGGCAAACCATCACGCTGTTCAACGCGCTGGTGGACGACAGCGATGCCGTGCTGCTGCGCGCCTACGATACGCGTGAAGAGGCGCAAGCCGCGCACCGGCTGGGGCTGCGCCGCCTGTTTATGCTGGCGCTGAAAGAGCAGGTGAAGTTTCTGGAAAAGAATCTGTTCGCAAACAAGGAGTACGGGCAGACCATGACCATGCAATTTTTGCCTTTCGGCAGTGCGCAGGATTTGCAGCGCCAGATTTTTGCCGTGACCTTTGATCGCTGCTGTCTGAATGATCCCCTGCCCACGCATGAAAATGAATTTGCCACGCGCTGCAAGGAGGCGAAGAGCAGGCTGAATCTGGTGGCGCAGGAAATCGCGCGCCTGCTCAGCGCCATCCTGCAGGAATATCACGCCCTGCAAAAAGCCCTGCCTGCATTCAAGGCGCATGGCGCAGCCATGCAGGACATGCGTGCGCAGTGCGAATGGATGCTGCACCGGGAGTTTGTCGCGCGCACGCCGTATGAGCGCCTGCAGCACATGCCGCGCTATCTCAAGGCGATCAACCTGCGTCTGGAAAAGCTGCGTGCCGACCCCGCGCGCGATGCGCGCCAGTTTGCGCAAATGGCGGCACTGCAGCAGGCCTGGCAGCGCAAGCTTGCGGCCCGGCAAGGCCATGTCGACAACAAGGTCGAAGAGTTTGGCTGGCTGCTGCAGGAACTGCGCGTGTCGCTGTTTGCGCAGGAACTGAAAACGCCGGTAATCGTGTCGGTGAAGCGGCTGCAGAAGATGTGGGAAGGGCTATAGGTAGGATTGAGGATTGAGCGGGGTGGGTGTGCCAAGTCCTAGATCCTCAATCCTGTCATGCCCTCGGGTATATAATCCTTACAACCGATAATCGAGTGGGATTGAATATGGATGAGCAATTGCGCGAGGCGGCGCTGCAGTATCACCGCATAAGCCCGCCGGGAAAAATTTCCGTGGTCGCCAGCAAGCCGATGCTGACCCAGCGCGATCTGTCGCTGGCCTATTCTCCCGGCGTGGCTGCGGCCTGTGAAGCCATCGTGGCAGACCCCGCCGAGGCGCGCAATCTCACTGCGCGCGGCAATCTGGTGGCGGTGATCAGCAACGGCACCGCGGTGCTGGGCCTGGGCGCAATAGGCCCGCTGGCGGCCAAGCCGGTGATGGAAGGCAAGGGCGTGCTGTTCAAGAAATTCGCCGGCATCGACGTGTTCGATCTGGAGATAGACGAGCGCGATCCGGACAAGCTGGTGGATATTATCGCCGCGCTGGAGCCGACCTTCGGCGGCATCAATCTGGAAGACATCAAGGCCCCCGAGTGTTTCTACATCGAGCGCAAGCTGCGCGAGCGCATGCACATCCCGGTGTTTCACGATGACCAGCACGGCACCTCCATCATCGTAGGTGCTGCGCTGTTGAACGGGCTCAAGGTGGTGGGCAAGAAGATCGCAGACATCAGGCTGGTCGCCTCCGGTGCGGGGGCTGCGGCGCTGGCCTGCCTGGATATGCTGGTGGGCCTGGGCGTGCGCATGGAGAACATCATCGTCACCGATATCAAGGGCGTGGTGTACCGGGGCCGCACTGAAGAGATGGATGACAACAAGGTGCGCTATGCGGTGGCAACAAACGCGCGCACGCTGGGTGAAGTGATTGCCGGCGCGGACGTGTTCCTGGGCCTGTCTGCCGGAGGCGTGCTGAAGCAGGAGATGGTCAAGCTGATGGCGGCGCGCCCGCTGATCTTTGCCCTGGCCAACCCGACGCCGGAAATTTTGCCGGAGCTGGCGAAGGCTGTGCGTCCAGATGCCATACTCGCCACCGGCCGTTCCGATTACCCCAACCAGGTGAACAATGCCCTGTGCTTCCCGTACATGTTCCGCGGCGCGCTGGATGTGGGCGCGACCGCCATCAACGAAGAGATGAAGCGCGCCGCCGTGCATGCCATCGCCGAGCTGGCCGAGGCAGAGCAGTCGGATGAAGTGGCGGCGGTGTATGGCGGCGATAATCTCAGTTTCGGCGAGAATTACCTGATACCCAAACCCTTCGATCCGCGGCTGATTTGCAAGGTTGCGCCCGCAGTCGCCAAAGCCGCGATGGACAGCGGTGTGGCAGAGCGCCCCATCCTCGACATGGCGGCCTATCACGAACAGCTGTCCGCCTTCGTGTACCAATCCAGCATGCTGATGAAGCCGGTGTTCGACATGGCGAAGGCGAACCCGAAGCGGCTGGTATACGCCGAGGGCGAGGATGAGCGTGTGCTGCACGCGGCACAGACGGTGGTGGACGAGGGGCTGGCTTATCCCATCCTGATCGGGCGTCCTGCGGTGGTGGAACAGCGCATCGCCAAGCTGGGTCTGCGTATCCGCGCCGGCCAGGATTTTGAATTGGTGAACCCCGAGAACGACGCTCGCTTCCGCGAATACTGGAGCGAGTACCACCGGCTGATGCAACGCCGGGGCGTGACCGCGGAGGTGGCCAAGCGCGAGATGCGCCGGCGCGGCACCCTGATCGCGGCGATGCTGCTGCGCATGGGTGCGGCGGATGCCATGCTGTGCGGAACAGTGGCGCAGCCGCTGTACCATTTGCGCTATATCGACGAGGTTATCGGGCATCGTCCCGGCGGCAAGGTGTACGGCGCGATGAACATCCTGATGCTGCCCAGGCATACCCTGTTCATTTGCGATACCCATGTGAATCTCGATCCGAGTGCTGAGCAGATCGCCGAGATGACTTTGCTGGCGGCAGAGGAAGTGCGCTATTTCGGCATCACGCCCAAGGTCGCGTTGCTGTCGCATTCCAATTTTGGCAGCCACGACAATGCCTCGGCGCGCAAGATGGCAGAGGCGCGCGAATTGCTGGAACAGCGTGCACCGGAGCTGGAGGTGGAAGGCGAGATGCATGGCGATGCGGCGTTGTCGGAAAACATGCGTGCGCAGATATTCCAGGATTCGCGGCTGAAGGGGCAGGCCAATTTGCTGGTTATGCCCAACCTGGATGCCGCCAACATTGCATACAATCTGCTCAAGATGACGGCAGGGGATGGCGTCACCATCGGTTCCATTTTGCTCGGTGCGAACAAATCGGCGCACATCCTGACCTCGACCGCGACCGTGCGCCGCATTGTGAACATGAGTGCGCTGGCAGTGGCAGGTGTGAAAACGCACTGATAACAGGATTGAGGGCTCAGTCCCAACGATAAGGAGAAGAACATGACGGACGCATTAAACAAGCAGGAAGTTGCCATGTTGCGCAGTGAGCTGGAGATGATGATGGGGGAGCGCACCAGCCTGCTGAAAGTGGTCGGGGCTGCCGCCGTGCTGATGGCCAATACCGATGGCCGCGATCTGCCAGCGGAAGCGGCAGAGGCGGCCGAGATGTTGTCGAAGCTGGTGAATAGATTGCCCGAGGAAACGCTGGGTGAGGCGCTGCAAAGCGTGCATGCAGAAATCGGTGTAGGACGGTAGCAACTTTTTCGACGGGTGTCATTTGAGTATGGAAAGAAAGATCGGCTTGATTCTGACAGGTGGTGGAGCGCGTGCAGCCTATCAGGTGGGTGTGTTGAAGGCGATTGCCGAGATTCTGCCGCGCCGGGCGCGCAACCCTTTTTCGATTATCAGCGGCACCTCGGCGGGTGCAATTAACGCGGTCACCCTGGCGGTGAATGCGGGGAATTTCCGTCAGGGTGTGCAATATCTGCTGGGTTTCTGGAGGCATGCCCAGGTGGATCACATCTACCGTGCCGACCCTATCGGTGTGCTGAGCAATACCTCACGCTGGATTGCCGGACTGCTACTGAGCAGCATGGGAAGCAACCGGCTGAATCGGGTGTCGTTGCTGAACAACTCGCCCCTGGTGGCGTTGCTGAACGAAACCATGCCGTGCGACAAGATCCAGGAAAGCATCGATTCCGGCCATTTGCATGCATTAAGCATTACCGCGTCCGGTTACACTTCAGAGCAATCGGTGACTTTTTACCAGGGAGCGAAAGGGATCAAGCCGTGGCAACGCGCACGTCGCCTGGGGATACCTGTCAGGATAGAAACCAGGCATCTGCAGGCTTCATCCGCCATTCCTTTCCTGTTCCCTGCGGTACGCCTTAACCGCGAATATTTTGGCGACGGTTCCATGCGCCAGATTGCGCCCATCAGCTCAGCCTTGCATCTGGGTGCGCAGCGCGTGCTGGTGATAGGCGTGGGACAAGGCGCCGATGATCAGGGCAAGCGCCGCCGCAGTTACTCGTATCCATCGCTGGCGCAGATTGCCGGCCACGCCATGAACAGTATTTTTCTCGATAGCCTGGAAATCGATCTGGAGCGCCTGCGCCGCATCAACCGCACCGTGGCCCTGCTGAGCGACGAAAAACGCCAGAGCACCAGTCTGCAGCATGTCGATGTGCTGGTGATACAGCCCAGCGAGTCGATTGAGAAAATCGCGCAGCGTTATGCCAAAAATTTGCCGTGGGCCATCCGTTTCCTGCTGCGTCTGGTGGGCGCGATGCGCAGCGGCGGGGCAAATCTGGTGAGTTATCTGCTGTTCGAGAAAAGCTTCTGTCGTGCGCTGATTGAGCTGGGTTATCAGGATGCCATGCGGCGCAGAACAGAAATACTGACGCTGCTTAATACGCAGGCAGAGACTGCAGACAGTGAGCTGCCGCCGCAATGAACAATGTGACTCTCCCGGCACCGAAGGCGCTGACATTTTCCCTGCTGCGACTGCTGGGCGATGGCGAATTTCACTCTGGCGAAGTGCTGGCGCAGCGGCTGGGAGTGTCACGCGCCAGCGTGAACAATGCCCTGCACGGCATGGGGCAATACGGGCTGACGCTGCACAGCGTGCGCGGCCGCGGCTATTGCCTGGTTGCTGCGCCGCAATGGCTGGACGCTGCGCGCGTGCAGGAGCTGCTGGGCGCACAGGCAGGAGAGTTTCACATCGAGATTGGCGATCACGCACCCTCCAGCAATTCACTGCTGCTGCAGCGCGCGGCACAGCATGCCGCAAGCGGCAGCGTGCTGGCGCTGGAGTGGCAAAGCAGCGGGCGCGGCAGGCTGGGACGAAGCTGGCACTCCGGTTTGGGCAATGCGCTGACCTTTTCATTGCTGTGGCGTTTTGAGTGCGGGCTGTCCGGGCTGTCCGGCCTGAGCCTGGCCGCGGGCGTGGCGCTGATACGCGCCTTGCGCCAGTGTGGTGTGCACAGTGCGCGCCTGAAATGGCCGAATGATGTGCTGGGGCCCGATGCTGCCGGGGCAAGGGGGGGCAAGCTGGCCGGCATCCTCATCGAGGCGCAGGGCGATATGCTGGGGCCCAGTGCAGTCGTGATCGGTGTGGGACTCAACCTGAGGATGCCGCAGCAGGTGCTGCAACACATAGCGCAGCCTGTCACCAGCCTGGCGCAAATGACGGAGGCCATGCCCGAGCGCAACCTGTTGCTGGCGCTGTTGCTGCGCGAACTGGCGATAGTGCTGCGCGAGTTTGAACGGCACGGGTTTGCGGGTTTGCGCGCGGAATGGGAAAGCTATCATCTGTACCAGAATCAGGAAGTGCAATTGCTGTTGCCCGATGGACGGGATGTGCGCGGTATTGTGCGCGGGGTGACGGCAGAGGGGGCGCTGCTGCTGGAGACGCCGGGCAGTGCGCAGCTGCAGGTTTTTAATGCGGGTGAAATCAGCATGAGGAGCGCCGCGAATGCTGCTGCTTGATGCGGGTAACAGCCGCTGCAAATGGGCGCTGGTTGAAAATGGCGTATGGGTGCGGCAAGGCGTGGCTGACAATGCGGATTGGCCGTCCCTGCGCGACAACCTGCAGCAGCAGGCACCGCCCAGCCTGCTGCGCGTATCCAACGTGGCCGGGGCGGCGATGGCGCAGAACTTGCGCGAGCTGGGCGAGAGCTGGTCATGTTCCGTGCAGTTTGCGGTTGCACAGGCCGAGCAGTGCGGCGTGCGGAATTTATACGAACAACCCGCGCAATTGGGCAGTGACCGCTGGCTGGCGCTGGTTGCCGCCTGGCACAGGACGCGCAGTGCCTGCCTGGTGGTGAATTGCGGCACGGCGACGACCATAGACGCGCTTTCCGGCAGCGGAGAGTTCCTAGGAGGCCTGATACTGCCGGGCATGGATTTAATGCGCTACAGCCTGATGGGCAGCACCGCACAGCTGGCGCAACGGAACCCGCGCGAGGGGGAGCTGCGCGAATTTCCGCGCAATACGCAGGATGCGATTTTTAGCGGGGCAATGCGTGCGACAATCGGCGCGGTTCGGCAGCAGTACGCCTTGCTGGCAGGGCTGCAGGAAACCCGCTGTATCGTCAGCGGAGGTGCGGCAGCAGCCATACAGCCGCATCTGGGCATGGTGTGCGAGCGGGTGGACAATCTGGTGTTGCATGGGCTGCAAATAACAGGACAGGAGGCGGGAGCGTGATGAGGCGGTTAGTCGTTTTGTTGTTACTGGTTAACATCATATTTTTTGCGCTGATGCAATGGGGTGGAAAGCTGAACGGTGAGGGTAAAAACCCGCAGCCACTCGCGGCGCTTAACCCGGAAAAAATAAAGTTGCTCAGCGCACCTGTTGTGGCCGCCACGTCAGTGGCAGCGTCGCCTGCGGTGGCACCCGTTCCGGCCGTGCCAATTGCGCCAGTTGTGCCAGTTGTGCCAGTGGCATCGCCCGTGGTTGCCGCTTCGGCAACCTTGCCTGCCCCCATCGTGCATAGCGCGGAAAACAGCTGCATGGAGTGGGGCGAGTTCTCCGGCACTGATCTGACGCGCGCCGAAAAAGCGCTTGCCCAGCTGAAGCTGGGCGCCAAATTGGCGCAACGCACGGTGGAATATACGCATGGCTACTGGGTCTATCTTCCCCCTTTCAAGACTCACGCTGGCAGGGTAAAAAAAATCCGGCAGCTTAAAGAGCTGGGGGTGGCAGATTATTTTGTGGTGCAGGAATCCGGGCGCTGGATGAACGCCATTTCACTGGGTGTATTTAAAACCGAAGAAGCGGCCAAGCACTTCCAGTCCGAGCTGAACAGGAAAGGCATTAAATCGACCCAGGTGGGGGAGCGTGCCAGCAAGCTTAAATTTACGGTGTTTGTGCTCAAGCAGATGGATGAGGAGGAATCCGCCCAGCTAACCGCCTGGCAGAAAGATTATGCGGGCAGCGAGCTGAAGACAGTGGTGTGCAATTAAGTCCCGGCGCTGTTTTTTGATTATTGACAGGCGGGGCTGAAATCAGGAGAATGCTGCCTCCTCGTGATGGATTGCCGCCTTGGTTCAGAGCTTTGGAACGCACGCAGCCTGCGGGCTGATGGCAAGATTCAGTAAAAGTTTCCGGTGATATAGCTCAGGTGGTTAGAGCGCAGCACTCATAACGCTGAGGTCGGTGGTTCAAATCCACCTATCACCACCAAGATACAAAAAAGCCAGTTCGTCCGAACTGGCTTTTTTCTTTGCCGCTGCTCCGCAAAACACGACTTTTGTATCAATAAAACAACGAGATAAAAATATTTTTCGTTGTTCATTGGTGTCCAAGGTCGTTCACGGAAGTTCACCAACGTCCAATTCGATTGTGAGTATCGGTGTGAGTATTTATGCCGATTTTCGTAGACTGTGAGTATCGGATTGAATTGGAGGCAATTATGGGAATACTGTCGGACAAAGCGGTTCAGGCAGCCGCAACCAAGAGCAAGCAATACGGAATTAGCGATGGGGATGGACTCACGTTGATCGTCAAGACAACGGGCGCCAAGCTATGGTGGTTGCGGTATCGGTTTTGTGGAAAGGCGAAGACTTTATCGTTTGGCGAGTACCCTCTCGTTAGTCTAAAAGAGGCCCGAGAGAAAGCCTTCCTTGCCAGGAAGACATTGCTTGAAGGTCGCGATCCCTCGGCAGAAAAGATTGCCGCCAGGAAAGAGATCATCAAGATCCAGGAAGAAGAGAAGGCAAGTCTAGCTACAACATTTGAAAGCGTGGCTCGTGAGTGGTTTGGAAAATTCTCAAAATCCAATAACTGGGCGGAGAACCACTCCAGCAAAATCCTTGGGCGCCTTGAAAAGGATATTTTTCCGTGGCTAGGTGATAAGCAAGTCAGCGAAATTGAGCCACAAGAATTGTTGTCGGCGATTCGCCGAATCGAAAATCGAGGTGCGCTTGAGACTGCACATCGCGCATTGTCAGAATGTGGCCGTGTATTTCGATATGCAGTTGCCAGTGGTTTGGTCAAACGTGATCCGGCAGGAGATCTAAGAGGCGCATTACCACCCTATAGAAAGGATAAGCACTTCGCAGCTGTTACAGATCCGAAGCAGGTTGGCATGTTGATGCGTGACATCGAAGCATACTCGGGGACAAATGTTGTACGAGCGGCATTCGCTTTGTCGCCGCGAGTCTTTCTCAGGCCTGGCGAACTTCGCAAGTTGGAGTGGGACTGGATCGACTTTGATTCAGCAATGATAACTATCCCAGCGTTTGCACATAAGACCGGCAAGAGAACGCAGGCCCCGCATCTTGTTCCGCTTAGCACCCAAGCGCTGCAGATTCTGAGAGAAATTCAGCCGCTGACAAGTGATGGCAGGCATGTATTTCCCAGTGAGCGCGACAAGAATCGCCCTATGTCTGACAATGCAGTTCGTTCAGCAATGAGACGCATGGGATGGACGGGGGATGAGATGACGCCCCATGGTTTTCGTGCGCTGGCAAGTACAATCCTGGACAACCTAGGTTATAAGCAGGAATGGATTGAGAGGCAGTTGGCGCATGATGAGCAGAATAAGATTAAGGCAGCGTATAAGCGCGATTTGCATTTGATGTATATGCCCGAACGAAAAAAAATGATGCAGGATTGGTCGGACTATCTTGATGATCTAAAAATCGGCCGGCCTTGATGCTGTCCCAAGTTGCTTGACTTGCGGTTGCTGAGCTAAACCAGTAACCACAGGAGTGTCGCACGCAGAAGGTCGGGCCGGCCAGGTAAATGATGGGAGCGCTTGCTGGTTCATGAATGGATCAAGAGCTGCAAATTTTGCCGTTTTGGCGACTAAGCAGGAATGGCGCAATATGGCTGAAGATATAGAAGCCAGGATAAGTGAGGCCACTTGCCAGCAAGTTCGTCCTGATCTACCGTGCTAACCATTTGTGCCGTCGTTCCCCTGCATAGGACTACATTGATCATGAATGTGAATAAACAAGCCAGTGTGCCCAATCTGTTGTCTTGCGACGTACCCTCGGATCCGTTCCCTTCTCTCCCGGCAATCGCGCTTCGCGCAAGAATGTACTTGCGTTCGTTTAGTCCAGATAAGGTGGACGCTATTGCAGGACGAATAGACATGGAGTTGCATCAAGATCCCCGCCATTGCAGAGAGCGCCATGCTGGACGTGTACAAAATGGCAACGACGTAGAGCGCCTGAAAAGGATTGTTGAAGATCGCGACTACCTCAACCATACCGGACTTCAGCTTCCAGCTCGCAAAGAATATCCAGAAGGGCATGACTACGAACTTTTTGCCGTCCTGGCGCTTCGGCTTGTAGGGAAAACAATGGCGGTACTGGAGGCCAAACGCAAAAATTCAGCCAAGGCCGGAGAGTATGCGCTACAAGCCATGGATGCCGTTTGTCATGTCGAACATTTGACTGAGTCGGCTTGGCTTGCGTCGTATTTCAGATCTGAGCGAGAGTGGGATCAAGACCGGGTTAACGCACTGATTCTGGAAAAAACAAAGCAACATGAGTGGCTCCAAAACGAATTAGAGAAGCAACACAGGGAAAAATTGGAGCGCATGAAACAACTCAACAAAGCTCGGCACGCACTTGGCGAGCAGGCAAGGCAGTCTGTAATAGATGAATGGAATAAAAATCGAAATCAATTCTCAAGCGGCGAAGAAGCTGGAAATCACTTTGCGGATTGGCTCGCGGCAAAAGGCATCTACAAAGCCAGACGCAAGTCATCTAATGCCAGGCCCGAGCCATATAAAGCCCGCACCGTTAGAGACTGGATTCTCGATTACGCAAAAGACGAGGGATTCAAGTTCCGACCATAAGCGGTCTCCGCCGGAGACCGTACGGTGTGCGACGGACGACGTACGGCTTCCATCGGACACCGCTTTCACGAACCGAATGCCCCACCTTAGGATGTCTCCGTCGGCCAGCAATGGCCTTAATGGAACGGAAACATCCAAAATGAACCACCTCCCTGCAACAGGTTTCCTCCGCCTTAGGCAAATTATTGGCGAACCAACGGCCAACCCGCCGATCCCTCCGCTTATCCCGGTCTCCAAGTCTACTTGGTGGGCCGGAGTGAAATCTGGACGGTTTCCGCAGCCAGTGCGAAAACTAGGGCTCCGCATCACGGCGTGGCGCGTTGAAGATATACGCGCCCTGATCGATGCCGCGTAAGCCATCATGATGACTTTCATCGTTTCTCAATACGTCGTCACAGATTGTTTCGCGAAGGCCTACATCCTAGCGGGTGAAGGCAGACAACTTACTGGAGTCGAAAGTTAATCATGGTCGCCCTTTTCAAGAAAAAGCCGCACGACCAGAAAAGATCGATCCGATATGAAATCTTGTTGTCGCCCACGGAAGCTGAAGACATTCGGTCGTTCGCCAAATTACGGGACTTATCTGTTGCTGATTTCATGCGCCGGGCGGCCTTGGGGAGACGCACGGATGTTCAATTTGAGACAGAAATAGTCCTTGCGCTTCGTGAGGTCGTCCAATCAATTCGCCAACTGCATTCAGCGTTTGCTGCAAAAGATATTTTCATTCTCAAATCAGAACTGGCGCAGGTAATCGAACAGGCGCTCGCTGCCATGTTGCGGATCGGCAAATAGAGCTCTGTATCAAAGTCACGAATTGAAACTTGTACCACTAACGCACATAAGGAGATTAACATGCGTTTTAAATCGGCGACGAAAATGGGTGATGAGCTGGGTCTCAGCTATCACAAGATCAACAAAGTGCTGGCGCGAAATGGTTTATATGATGAGGCAACGAGACGTCCCACCGCGCGTGCGCTCGAAAATCACTTGGCCGAAATAAAATCTACGACGAGTAGTTTTTCTGGCAAGGTCGTTGAATTTAACGTTTGGAACGTCGATGAGCTGAAGCCCCTCTTCCCCCAACCCAAAAAAACAAAAAAATCCGGCCCATGTCAGTCGCCGCCTGAAGCGTTGGACAAAGTCTGTGACGCCTTTGCAGATTTTGGCCACATGCTCAAGATTGAAGTGAGCAATCCGAAAGATGGAATTAGTACGGAGGCGCAGTCTACGGTGATTGAGGCGTACTTTGGCGAGTCTTCCTGCTTGCGCGGCATCTTGCTGCTCCACCGATTCATGCGCCCGAACGAGGCAGCGGCAGCAAAGGCCGTTACGCTGCTACTTGCGAACGAGTTATATGTCGCCGCCAAAGAAATCAATGTAAGGCGGGCGCAAACCAATCTGCGCACGATTGAAAGGACGCTTCAGTGGCTATGCGATAAGGCTCGCTGATTACTGCGCACCACCTATGATCCCCGTCATTCTTCCAAAGAGGCAGACGAGGGTGAAAGGTGGCCGCGTTTTCAACAAACTAATCAGCTACGTTGAGGGCGCCGCCGCCTTTCAAGCTGCCTCAGGGGATCAACAGTTTGACAATATTCTTAACTACACGGCCAATCCCGTGGATCAGAAACGCGGCGGGGAGAAGTGCATTGCGATCCGTACGCACGGCGTAACCGACTTGAGTTCCGCGACCATCGAAATGAATACAGTAGCTGCACGCAACACGAGGTGCGAAGACCCAGCATACCATTTTGTGCTGGCATGGCCCGAGTTTGAGAGGCCCCACCCAGATGAGATTTTTGAAGCGGCCGAGCATGCCCTTCGGTCGCTCGGGCTAGCCGATCATCAATACGTTTTAGCTGTCCACGCCAATACGGACAACCTCCACTGTCATGCTGCCGTTAACCGTGTAAACCCCACCACGTTCAAGTCCCGCAATGTCGAATGGGCACACAAAACAATTCATCTGGCCGCACGCCAGGCCGAAATCAAGCATGGGTGGGCCCATGACAATGGTATCTACATTGTCCAGATCGATGACCAGAATCGAAAATCCATTGTTCTTAACCCTGATCTCGACTACCGTGTCTCTCGCCGGTTGCAGTCCTCCGCAAGCATACTGCCGACTTGGCATGACCCGGATAGCCTGGAGTCCTGGCTCAAATTCAAGGTGGCCAAAACGGTAATGCAGGCACTGCCCTCCCTCACAAACTGGAATGCATTACACGACCTGCTGGCTGCCTACGCCATCACGCTGACTGATAGTGGTGGTGGTGGGCTGCGACTACATGCCACATCTCAGACGACGAGCGAAGTTATTAGCCTCCCAGCCAGCAAGGGTTTGAGAATTCTGAAGCGTGGTGAACTGGAAGAGCGATGGGGAAAATTCGCACATAGCCGGTTAACTGTCAGTGTCGTACCAGATACATTACGCTTAACCCCGCGCAGCATAGCGGGCCAGGCAAGCAGCTCTCAGAATGCCGCAAGTGATCTAGGCGCAGATTCGCCGGACAGGAAGCCAAGGGCGCGCGATGAATCACTGCGAGCAAAGCGTCGCGATCAACGTGCTGCTGCTCGTGCGGATCTTCGTCACCGCTTTGCACAGTATCAGCGGTTCGTGCGAGAAGGTGACGTTGATTATTTCAAGAACAAATCCGACCTTCGTGCCGAGCTTAGCCAATCGATCAAAAGGATCAATAAAGATGCCAAAGCACTGCACTCAGCCTGTCGCCTTGCGTGGCGTGCCAATGTAAAAGGCTGTCTGCTAAGAATGGCGGCCATTGATTTTGAAATGTCGCATCAAAAACTTGAGGCCAAGACGATTTTCCAAACGAGAATGCAATCGCTGCAGGTCACCCGTCTACCGCCTTTGACTTGGCGAAAGTGGTTATACGAACAAGCCAATCTTGGAGATCAGGCCGCTTTGTCGGCCTTGCGCGGCATTGTCTATCAAGCTCAGCGCGATGCAAAACGCAAAGATAAGATCACGCCATTACTGTACGAAGCAGAACCCGATACACCGGAGTCTTATACACGAAAATTCCACAAGGCCATGGCGCGACTGCTTGAGGAGGAACAAAAGGAGGCTGCCATTCGCTCCGCGCGACTTGATGCCATGCGCCCGTTCGAAACTGATGCGCTGCTCGTTAAGCACATCAACATGCAATGGCACGTTACTGAAAACGGCAATGTTGCCTACACCCATCACGATGGGCAGCATCTGTTCACAGATCGAGGGAACCGCCTGACCTTTGACCGCGTCGTTGTGGGTGATGACGACATCCGTCTGGCTCTTGCCCATGCGCAGCAGAAATTTGGCAATCAACTCACCCTGACCGGGGACGATCCAGTCTTTACCGCAAGGATGGCGTGCCTGGCCGATGACATGGGTATAACCATCTTGAATCCAGACATGCAACAGGTGATTGCCAGCCGCCGCAGAGAGCTCGCAATGCGGTACGCAAAGGAGCAACCCACTCCGACGACTCTAGCGAAGGCGACAACGCCAGAACAGCAGGAGGCATCGCCACAAAGTTCGGGGCACACCGGCCAGATCGACCAGGCCACCAACCACGAGCGCCTGCGCGCCATGGTGCTAGCGATTGACCCGCGTGCGGAATTTATAATCCCAGACTCATCGACCAGTCATGCAACATACAGCGGGCCGGTTGCCGCTGTCTTTACGTCGGAGGAGCCCGCCCAAGGCTTTGCCCAGCATTTGGGGCGAAGCCTATATGCGCTACATTCGACTGACGCTCCAGCACACCATGGCCACGCCAATATCACGGTGCAATATCGCGACGGTGTGGCCATCGTGACGGTTCACGCTATCGGCAAAGGGAAAGATGGAAAGATTAGGTAGCTTCTGACCATCCTTGGAGGCCTGAACGACCACTTTGAATGTGTTCTTTACACCGTTTTTGTCGATTCTAGCCTTCTTTTTTTCAAACAGCCTCAAGCTCACTTCCACATCGATGTCTGTCGGGCGAAAAGCGGAAGTAATTCCAAGCTGCGTGAAATGGCAACTAGGACAGAACTTCGGCCAATGCTGCGGTTGGGGATGGGCTGGCGCCATGTCTGTAATCTGGTACATTCCAGAACTTGGCACCGCACTTGCTGTGTTCCTTCCTCATTTGCGTCACGTTACGGTATATCCATGAAAACACCCACGAAGTCCGAACTCCAAGCACGCATTTGCAATTTCATGCTCGGTAAACAACTGGGGGCTGGCGGTAATGCGGTGGTTTACGCTGCCAAGCGAGATGAAGAGCTGGTTGCAGTCAAGTTTCTGCTAAACACTGACGTAAAACGGTATTTGCGCTTCCGCGATGAGGTCCTTGTAGTGACTACCAGCCTCAAGGGCTCCAGCCGTGTAATCCCAATAATCGAACACCATCTCCCGGACACCGAAAGTCCGGAAATCCCGTGGTACGCGATGCCCGTCGCAACGCCGATTCGCAAACGCTTGAAAGGTGCGCCAAAGCGTGATGTTGTGAGTGCGCTGGCGGAATTGGCAGAAGGGCTGGGTGATTTGCACGATACAAATGTCGCCCACCGGGACATAAAGCCAGAGAATCTCTTCTTCTTCGAGAATAGTTTTCGCTTTGGTGATTTCGGCATTGCGAAATTTCCGGATAGTGCTGGGTTGACGACTGCAACCGAGCCCATGGGCCCTCAAGGCTATATGGCCGATGAGATGATGCGCGATTCTGGGTCAGCAGATCCTTTCAAGGCAGACATATTCAGCTTGGCCAAGACGCTGTGGGTTTTGCTGACTGACCAGCGGCATCCATTTTTGGGGCAGTACTCGCGCTACGGGAATTACTCATTGGACGAATTGCTACCTAAGGACCGCTTTGTGCATGAGCCAATTGATGATCTGCTGGAAAGATGCACTCATTCCATCCCAGACAAGCGCCTCGGCGCACGCGAGTTCGCACAGGCACTGCGTAATGTGCTCGCCGCACAGGGCGACTTCGAGTTGCGCAATCCACTCCAGTGGGCCGGAGCGGAGGCTTGGGCAATTAGTGTGCCTTGTACGCGTGTCGAGTGGACTGATCCGGCGGCAATCGTCCAAGTCGTGAAGATTCTCAGCCGTCGTGATTCGCTTAATCATTGCTTCCTTCCAGGAGGCGGTGGCTGGGACATCACTGATGCGGAACTGACGGAGGGCGGTGCGGCTATCCTCTTATGGCATGACACTGAATTGGCCACAGTGGTCAGACCGACCAGGTTGACCCTCGAACGCATTCAGGGCGGCGCGCCAAGAAGCTATGCCACCCTAGAGTCGGCTACACTTAAAAAGCTAGGGGTACAGAAATGCAACAAATGGTATGAAAAGTTATTGCGCTGTGATGAATACACCTACATGGCGTTACCGCGCGAATATGATCCTTGGCCCAAGGGGCTCACAAGAATCTCGCGTTACTACGAACCTGGAATGTTCATCATTGCGCCCAAAGGCGGCATCTTTAACCACGAGGACAGCTACGAGGGAAAGGGTAACGCGCTGGGTCGAGACAAGCTTCGTGCAGCCTTTGAGAGCGGATTGATAAATAGGAATCAGGAACGAGTTACATTTGGCCTACGCAGGATCGTCCGGCTTGCTGAGCAAGTGCCAGTTCCGGACTCATCATTCCTTTCTAAGGTAGACCTGCAGATCTTGCAGAAGCTGTTAGAACTCGACCAGGCCATGAAGGGGGTAACAATGCCCTCCGATGAAGTAGTAAACCTCGCAAGCATCCGCGCCCATGTACCGGAAAGGGACGCAAAATACCAAGAGATTCTTAAATTTATTCGAACGCTGAGCCCAGTACAACTTGGGGAAGTAATGGCGTTATTCCTATTTGGCCGCGGTGATATCGATGATCCTGAAGATGAATCAAAGATTGCAGCCCGTGAAGCAATGAATGACCCTTATTCCGCCGAATACTTCGCAGAAAAGTTCGGCAACAACAATTTTCTCAAAGCCGTTAATCGTTTTGGCTTTGAAATAGTTGGTTCTCTGTTAGAGAAATAAGAAAAGCTGACCTTCGTTTGCATAATAGCTAGCAAAAAGATGGACAACTAATGCTCCATTAAGTCGGCTCAGACACAAAATATGGACTAATTCAGGATGGCACTAATTGTCCCATACGGCCGAATATCTGACAGGTATTGTCAGATGAAATCTGGATTACTAAACATTAGCGCTGCTTCAGCAGCGCTAATGTTTGTCCCAAACTCAAGATGCCCAGGTACGCATCGAATTAACTGCAGAATCTACTTTTTTTAGGAGCGTCCTCAGTGGTGGACTATCCGGATAGTGCTTACCCAGTATTTGCTTTACACGCTCCAGACTATTGATGTGACGACTGCTCTCGGCATGGGAGATGGATCGTGAGAATTGGTGACCGGACTCGTGATAATAGATGTCAAAGAACACTTCATCTGATAGTTCTTCACGGTTATATTCTCGCTGAACCCACTCATCGAGTTCGCTACGTACTGAGTCAAGTCGGTTGTAGACTCCATTGCGTTCAGATGAAACCACCAATACGGATTTGAGCAGCCCCCCAATTTCTATATGCGCGTCAATTGGCATTCGATCTTTGGGTCGCCGACTTGGCCCAACAAAGGTTTGGATGTACTTGACTGAGTTGCGTTGACCACCCGATTTTTTCTGTTGCTTCGAATCCAATTTTTGTGTTTTCACATTCGCAATCGCCCCCGGACTAACGAAGATCGGAATAAGCGGCGATGACTCTCCGTTCCATGTCTTTTCATCAATGGGTGCTGCCAGTCGATTTAGCGCTGCGACTATCGGGTCAAGAGGAATACCCCTCTCCGCATCGGCAATCAAGTAGAGCTGTGAGCCGCCGGCTGGATTGTACATTCCAGTCCATTCTGGTTTCTGAATTACGAACCCATGACGCTGCGCCCATTCAGTTCGCTCCGCTGCTTGGCTCTCTGCGGCCTTTTCATAGGGCTCATCAGCAAAAAGGTAGCGCCTTGTATTGCGGTCATACCAAATGCTGTAGTGATCGCGCCCGGGCACAGCATTTGTCGAACGACCTCCCGGATAGGCCTTGCTATGGCTATTTGATGGGCGCAACTTTGTTACATCCATGAACTGTAAAGTACGAGCTAAAGCACAGGCTGCACGTCGCGCCTCAGATTGCGACTGAACTGACGTCCTACGCGCCAGATGATCAGGGCCTTCTGGTCTAAAGCCATTAAATGCACGGTGATAATCAAATTGCGACACGGCAATCAAATCGTTCCAAGGTGTCGTGAGCATGGCGGTCAGTATTTCACGACCTTCGCTACCATCTTTTCGGTTTTTCCAAGAGGCTGTGATGAACACACGATGCCAAAGATCTATCCGACTATCGCTATTTACCTTGGAGAGGAAGTTACTCGCATGGCGATAATTTTGATATCCGGCTGCACGCGCTGCAACATCCAAGGCTTCTGTGTGCTGGATACCTTGGACAACTTTGATTGATTTAGCAAGACGCTTGATGCCGTCTATAGAAGACGGACGAATTTCTTTACTTGACATGACATTCTCCTTGTTCATGACGAAACGTCACCCGTCTGCCGCTTCTAGAACACGAATATGACATGTTCAAAAAGAGGATGTACCGGCAGTGCTGTCAACAGCTTTGCTATGACGGGTGGCTGGCTCCTGCCTAGAGCCAGCCGAGATTATTGCACCAATAACCCACGTAGCACAATGGGCTAATTACCTAGGCGATAACGCGTTGAATTTTGTGAAATATCTGAGCTTGTGAAGATGGGAGGCTATACTATTATGGGCTTTTCTGACTTCCACTTTAGGCAATGAAACCGAATGTCCCGGTTAGATAAACAATCCTGGCAGGTAGTAGCCGCGGCACAGCGTTATGTGCGTACCGGAAACTCGTCTGAGATGAGAGAGTTTGATGTCGCGACGTTGAAAAAGGCGGACTATCAGTTGGGTGATAGGGATGTTGCTACTGGGTGGCGTAAGGCAATTCAAGACTTCATTAAAGAAAAAAACAATGCTCCAGAAGTTCTTGAAGTAAAGCCCGAAGCATTCGGCATCAAATTGAACGTTAATGAGCTTTTCAAACGAGCCCTCAGATGGTTTCGAAAATAGTACTTTTTCGGGCTAGCTTGCGTGGCAAATTATTCAAGTGTCGGGAATTGGTGGGAAAACGCATGACTGTACCTTTTAACTAGGGAATTTGATCGATATGGTACGACAGCTGGCTGTTTTATCAACACATCGCTTTACGATAGCATCCATACCCGAGTTGGTTGGCAAACTAGCGCAACATCAAAAAGCGCTCCTAAACATTGCGTGGGACAGCTACGTTTCTCACGGGCGACTATTCCCTCTAAGAGGCCTCACAAATATTTTCGGGAAATTGACTATTAAGGAGGGTTTCTCTGGTTTAAACGGAAGCCTGATATACGAAACCAACGAACAAGATGGGGCCTATTTTAAGTTAACGCTCTACGGTGCTTTCCTAACTGACCATGGGCCTGCTCTGGCCTCACTAATTGTCCGACTTCTGGATCTCATCAAGGACCTTTGTAAAGAGGACAGCTATATAAAAAAACTGAATAGAGACCAAATTAAGGATCGGCTAGAGCTTTCAGATTCGGAAATTCAAATCCTGTTTAGGCTTCTTACTCTTGGCTTGCCAAGCGGTATGCCGCTCTATTTGTCCAGTTACGCACCGGAGGGCGCTGAGTGGACGATCACCATTAATGATTTGGAAGTTTTCGAACTTCTCCGCTCTGATGAAACGTTAGCATATATGGACGAACATCTATCAGAGGGATATAGACCGGCAGAGCCATGTTCATATAGGGAACGATTAACATATCAGCACAGAAGAGCGGGCTCAGACTCACCAATTGTCGGCTTCGATAATTCCGCTGGATCGCTAGGCGTCAAATCCACCTCGACGGAGGACAAAAAACAATCAGATTTGAACCCATGGCCAGTTGTCCGTGGCTTCCTCCTGAACCTGTCTAGCTATGATGTGCCTAAAATCGTAGATCGAGCGGGGTTGACAGTCGATTGGTCTCTGACGGACAAACAGAATTATTCACACAAGATGCGCCTAGCGGAATATAGACCTCGGATTGATACCGCATACCAAGCGCTATCGAACGATAGTGACCGGCTTCGCGTTGCATACATTGTCACCCAAGAGCTCGCAAAACACGGCGCCACCGACGAGCTAAACGATGCGCTAGTTAAGATTGGCTGGGAACTTCGAGGAGGCGGGCTGGCTCCATCAAATAGTGTCGTCGGTGAATTGTTCTTTCAAGAGCAGAGTCAGCACGCTGCCTATGTAGAGATCCGTGCGATTGTCCAAAAAGTGACGAGCAAAATTGCGATTATTGATCCATATATCGATCAGTCAATTTTAACGTTGCTTTCAACCTGCGCAAAACCAGGACTACGCGTCGAAATTCTCACATCATCACTACCTACCGATTTTGCTCTTGAAGGCAAGAAGTGGCTAAGTCAGCATGCGGGGAGTTCGCTTAATGTCCGTACAACCAAGGAATTCCATGATCGATTCATCATTCTTGATAACTCTGTATGTTGGCATATCGGTTGTTCCATCAAGGACGCCGGAAATAAGGCGTTTATGCTTAGCGAGTTGGAAGACCGCGATAACCGCGAGGCCCTGCTAGCACAGGCAAGAAAGTCATGGGACGCCGCCATGGTTGCGTTGTAGCGGAATCGTTGAGTGAACGTCCGCAAGGTCCGCTATTTCGCGCACAAGGGACATTCAGACGTCCCGCTCGCAATTTCCGCTTAGGCCGGAGGCTGTGTAAAAACGAGTAACTAGCCGATCGTTGCGCAACTGGATTCCAGTTCGCCATTTTCAGGTGTTCGCGAAGGAGGAGGTTTTTTCTGCCAGTAATTACGCCATCACGCCTGTTGCATCGCTGCAATCATTCCTTTCACTCCCATTATCTGCATTACCCGCTTCATGTTGTACGCCAGGACATGCAGGCTCATCTCGGTACTGACGCGGTTCATTGTCCGCGTCAGGAAGTGCCTGGCACCCATCCAGTATTTGATCGTGCCGAAGGGATGCTCGACGGTCTGCCTTCGGATACGCATGGCCTCGGGTCTCATATCGAGCCGTTTTTGCATGCTTTCCAAGTTGGCCTCATGCTCCCATCGGCTGACTCGCCGTTCTTTGCCGGGCGTGCATTTCTCCTTGATCGGGCAGCGCGGGCAATCCGAGCTCCAATAACGATAGATCAAGTGGCCCTTGTCGACGCTTTCGCTATGCCTGATCAGCCTGCTACCACCGGGACATAGGTATTGGTCTGCTTCGGGATCATAGATGAAGTCTTCCTTGTCGAAGCGCCCCTCCGCCTTGGCTGATGACGTCATCGGTTTGGATACATAGGCGGTGATCCCCGCTTCGTTGCAGGCCAGAATCTCATCTCCACTGTAGTACCCTCGATCAGCCAATACGTTGAGCTCTTCAGTCTCCATGGCCACTTTGGCCTGCTTTGCCATTCTTGAGAGCTGTGATCGGTCCGTGCCGATGTTGGTGACTTCGTGTGCAACGATCAGGTGATGCTGAGTCTCGACGGCTGTCTGAACGTTATACCCAACCATCCCGCGACTGGTACTGGTCGCCATGGCCCGTGCATCGGGATCCGTTAGAGAGACTTGGCCGGAGGGCGACGCCTTCAGTTGCACCTCAATCTCCCGTAGTTCCGCCATGTCCTTCTTCAGGGTGGCAAGCTTCTCTTTAAGGCGTGCAGTTTTTATTTCGGTGACATCTGACTGTTGGCGGTCGGCTGTGTCCATCGCAACCAGATACCGCTCGATGCATTGGTCTATCTGCTGCATGCGCTTCTCTAACTTGCCATGGGTGAAGTTGCGGTCATGGGCATTCACTGCCTTGAACTTGCTGCCGTCGATCGCCACGACAGCTTGCGAGAACAGGTTAAGGCGGCGACACAACATCACGAACTGGCGGCAGACATTGCGGATCGCTTCACCATTGTCCCGCCTGAAATCGGCGATGGTCTTGAAGTCCGGCGCAAGCTTGCCAATCAGCCACATGAGCTCGACGTTGCGCTGGCACTCGCGCTCAAGGCGCCTGCTGGACTGTATGCGATTCAGGTAGCCATACAGATACAGCTTCAGCAGGATCGAAGGGTGATAGGAGGGGCGCCCCGTTGCAGCAGGCTCTACGCCAGCGAACCCCAGTGCCCGCATGTCCAGTTCATCAATGAATGCCTCGACTGCACGAACAGGATTGTCTTCGGCGATGTAATCGTCCAGGCATTCTGGCAATAAGGTGGTTTGATTCCGGCTTTCGCCTTCGATGAATCGCTTCACGATCTTCCCTCCATGCGGACGTTACGGCATTAACGCATGAGAAAAGTTGCGGTGGACAGAACAGAGGTTGTTTTCACACAGCCTCGCCGATGATCTGACAATGTTTGTAAGATGAAGTCCAGACTATTAAACATCAGGCACGGTGTGTGGCGCTGCGATAGCGCTTTTCTAGCCCTTCTATGGCCTTCCACCGGGTAGCTTCAATCCATTTGTAGCCAGTCTTGCGGCTAACCGAATTAGTCTTGCAGAGAATCCTCTAGCAGCGCCCCTATAACCTCGCTTTGCGTTTTCTTTTCGGCAAGTGCTTTCTTTCTCAGTATGTCTGCTTGGTCATGGGTAAGAAAAAAACTTACTTCAATACCATCTAAGAGCATTTTTTCTCGGTAAGAGGCTTGCCGTTGGGCAGGGGTACGTACGCCCTTAGGGTTTTTGGGGCGCCCCCTCTTCGCCGTCTTAATGTCAGTTTTTTCCAAGATATTCATTCCCCGGTAATTAATTATCACGCCCTCACGATAATACATGAAGGCGCAATTTACGTATTGGAAAAATGCTTGCAATAAACGTGAGGACGTGACATTATATTAGCGCAATTATGGAAACAGCAAAACTCTTTGAAAGTCGACTTCTCGGGAGGCATCATGAAGGACAAAAGCATTTCTTCTTATTTAAAGCAGGGGCATGAAAATGAAATTGAAGATGCTCAGGCGTTGGCCAATATGATTTTGGACAAACCAGAAATGAAGATGGGGCAGGGGATGGATGAATTTTCTCAGCAACTGTTTGTTGCAGTTGCAATGGACATCGTTTACGAAAAGGGAAAAAAGGGAAAATTTGATGACATGCTGGATTTTTTGGTAGATCCCGTATGGGATGATGCAGCGCAAATCATATGGATTTTTCAAACTTCAGAAGCCTTCCTTAATGATGGGGCGAAGAGATGGCTGGTAGATTTTTACGATTTGATTGCTCCCAAAGTTGAAGGTAAAGAAGAGTGGATGATTAAGCAGTGCTATTGGCAATGGGCAAATGCGTTTGCATTTGCTGGTATCACGGAAAGAGAGGTGCTTCCAATCGACTCTCGCGTACAGGTTTTCAATCAGACATTTGTTCTGGAGGCAATTAAATACACAGGCGACTTAAAAGGCGACAAATCAAAATGGAGCAATCGGGTTATTCAGTACGCTCAGAAAAATCTGGGGTACCGCTTAGTACCAGATGCGGCGAGGGCAGGGTACGAGTTACAAAAAATTAGTCATGATTTTGAAAATCTCGCTGAACCAATTTCTCGTCTGCGAACTAGCCTCATTCTTGCCGGTTGCATGCGTCCTGATGATTTTCACGTTACCCCGATTCTGCTGCTGGGTGAACCTGGCATTGGTAAAACCTATTTGGCCACAAAGCTCGCTCACGCGCTGGACGTGCCAATGGAAAAGATTAGTGCGGGTGGCGCACAAGGGGGATTCCAGATAACAGGATCTCATTCAAGCTGGACAGATGCTCGGCCAGGTGTAATTTTAACTGCTCTAGCCAAGGGTGATTCTGCATCTCCGGTGGTATTAATCGACGAAGTTGACAAGATTAGGGACTCGAAATTTCCCGTACTGCCGGTTTTGCTGGATCTGCTAGAGCTAGAGACCGCCAAGGAATTCGAGGATCAGTACTTTGAAATGCCAATTGATGCAAGCAAGGTCATTTTCATCCTGACTGCCAATAGCATTGCTGAAGTACCAGCCTCCTTGCTGTCACGCTGTGAAGTGTTCAACATTCCTCGGCCCGGGGTGATGCAGCGAAGGCGCATTATCGAGTCTCTGGTGGCTGGGCTACGCCTAAAAACAAAGAGGAATATCCAGCTGCATAATGTGTCCGCAGTTAAGCTAGCAGAGCGCGTGGAGATTGACCTTAGAATGGTCAGAAATTTGGTGGAAGATGCTTTTGCCAGGGCAATCCAAGCTGAAGAATCTCATGCATATATCTTGCTTGAAGAGAAGTTGCTAAATGTAAAGGAAGATACTGGGCAAGAAATTGCACGAGTTTTACATTGAGTAATTTGAAAGCGCGTAATCTGGTTAACACATAGGGATAAGCTTTGATTCTCTATCTGGATTTTGATGGTGTGATGCACCCAAGAGCCCCGTCAGGCAGGTATTTCAGCAACCTGCCTCGCCTTGAGGTGGTCATGCGCGACTATGAATTTCTGGATGTGGTGATTGCCAGTTCATGGCGCGAGGATATGGCCTTGGAGGAGCTGAGAGAGCATTTCTCAGCGGACCTACGGCACCGAGTTATAGGCGTAACGCCAGTGCATGATGTCGACCCGTTCAGCGAGATTCATGGTTCACGCCTGGGAGAGGTGCTTGCCTATCTTAGAGCAAGCTGGTGCCCGGCATGGCTTTTGGATAGCTTTGGATGATGAAGAAATGCTCTATCACACCGAGTGTCCAAATCTCATCAAATGTCATTCCAACATCGGGTTTGACGAAATAGCAGAACGAGAATTGCGAAAACGCCTAAGTGAGCTATCACGTGTAGTACTTTAGGCTTGACCTGACAGGCACTGTCAGAAAGTCGGTGCGAACGCCGAATAACTCAAATGCCAGCTTCCGCTTTCGAAACTCGAGACGGAAGTTCAGACTGAGGGACTCAACCGCTCTTCGACCAAGCTAACAGAGAGGTGGATATTGCTTCCTGGCAGCAATCCCTAGGCTTCCATTTCCTCTGCTTCAAATCAGCAACACTGGGCTGTTCGCTCAAATTTACCGGAATGCGCAATTAGAGAACCTATTCGGAATCTACTGCAATTATGCATCTGAGATGTAGCGCATTGATTGCATATCTATTGCATGGGAATGTGAGATCAATTTCAACTCTGTTGAAAATATGATGTATTGTTGTCTCAGACTAATCTCGAATTAATTTAAATTTAATCGGATATTTGCTGTATTTTTATAGCAAATTTATAGCACTTTCGAAGTAATGGTGCTGGGCAGGATGCTGGATCTACGGGTCTACCCGAGATCCAGAGTTTCGCCGACTTGGTCGCTTCGCGCCCTTCGCAGCGACTCAGGGCTACGCCCCGAGACCCCAAACCAACTCGGTATAGCGATAGTCGCCGTGAACAGGGCGCAGAGCGTAAACTAGGCCAAACGACATATATGTCCTGTAGGCGCCTTCGTGCTAGCATCAAACATTAAAAACAACAAGCTACGCACAGGGAAGTTTCATGCATTGGATAGCACCAACCGAACGAGATACCGTC
>JANYJE010000069.1 GCA_025408405.1 Nitrosomonadales bacterium
GTGCTGGTGCTGGACGAACCCACCAATGACCTCGATATTGAAACCCTGGAGCTGCTCGAAGAGTTGCTCACCGAGTACGACGGCACCCTGTTCCTGGTGAGTCATGACCGCGCCTTCCTGGATAACGTGGTGACCCAGGTGATCGCCTTCGAGGGCGATGGGCGGCTGCATGAATATGTGGGCGGTTATGAAGACTGGGTGCGCGTGCAGAAATTCCAGAACGCGAAAGGTGCCAGTGTGGCTCCTGCCGCAGCCAAGACTGCACCCAAGAACGAGCCGGCCCAGTCAAAGTCAGGTGCCAGGCCCGCGAGCAAGCTGAGCTTCAAGGAGGCGCGCGAGCTGGAAGAGTTGCAGGCGAAAATTGATGTGCTGGAGCGCGAACAGGCCGAGGTGGGCGCCATTCTGGCGGCTGGCAAGATGTATCGCGATGATCCCAAACAGGCGCAGAAGTTGCAACTGCGCGCCAGCGCCATCGAGGACGAATTGTCGGGACTGATGACGCGCTGGGAAGCGCTGGAAAACCGCAAGGCATAGAGACCTGGCATCAGCCTGCGCAATGCAGCAACCGAGTAAAATGAATTGAACTTTTTGGGCGAGGTAAACCATGAGTAAAAAAAATCCATTAGTCTTGGCTGCCGCGCTGGTCGCCGTTATGCTACCCGGATGCTCTACCCAGGACATGCTGCGCGTGGCGACGAACAAAGATCCAAAACAAGCGCTCAAGTCCATGGCCAGCAACCGGGTCAATGCCTATAAATACAATCCGGAGCTGGCACTGCATGACCTCAAGCGGGTAAAAGCCGAGTTCGACTGGCTGATGGGCAAGCTGCAGAAAGAAAGCGGCGAGAAATGGGGCAAGACTGAATCGGCCACCTTGCCCGGCAGAAAGCGCTACGTGAAATACACCGAGGATTACAAAAACCGCACCGTGGTCGACTATGACAAGGGCACGATACTGATAGAGCACCTGGAAGAAGCCGAGGTCAAAACCAAGCTGAGAAATGCGGTGGTCACTGCACTGCTCACTCCCGATGATCCGGGTGCGGTGGATCTGTTTTCCGACAAGGAGATTGTGCTGAAGGGCAAGCCTTACCTGCAGGAGCTGGTGGTAGACCAGAATGGCAATGCAATTAAATCGCGCGAGGATGTGGAGCGTTATGCCGATTTCCTGGCCAGCAACAAATCGCAGAGCAGGCAAATCGATGTGAATGGTATCAGCAAGACGGTGGTGTATGTCAGCTTTGCCATGGTCAATAATCACATCGACAAGAGGGCGTTGCAATATGCCGCGACAGTGCGCAAATATTCCGACACGACGCAGGTCAGCCGCAGCCTTATTTTTGCCATCATCAAGATTGAAAGCTCGTTCAATCCCTATGCGGTTTCCAGTGCACCTGCCTATGGCATGATGCAGCTGGTTCCCAGCAGTGGCGGACGCGAGGCCTACCGCAAAGCCAAAGGGCTGGATGAATCCCCCACCAAGGAATATTTGTTTGTTGCGGAAAACAACATCGAGTTGGGATCCACCTATCTCGGCGTATTGCTGAACGACAGCCCGCTTAAACAAATTGATAATCCGGTGTCGCGCGAATACTGTGCGATTGCGGCCTACAACACGGGGCCCAGCAATGTGTTCAAGGCATTCAGTTCCAGCCCGGCAAAGAGCAGGCAGGCTGATGCGATCGACAAGATCAATACCATGCGGCCGGACGAGGTGTATGAAACCTTGCGCCTGCGTTTGCCTTACGAGGAAACACGCGGTTATGTCGTGAATGCCGTGGCGGCAAAAAAAATGTATGCGGCTATGTAGCTGATGGCCGTCTGGCATAAACATATCGGCAAAAAGACTTGGCCGCTGCCAGCAATCTGATCGTACGATATCTAGCCAGCTTCCAGTGGTCCCGATGCCCAATACCAATCCCGCGCTTGAAGAATCAATTACAGTTGCAAAAAATCACTCGATGACACTCACTCTGAATAAACAGGGTGGCTATTCTGTGTGTCTTAGAATTCCCAGGAGAGCGACTATAATGTCCCGCGATGTCTGACCTAGAGGTGATGCCTTGAGCGCGATCCATTCTTCCCAGTTGGCCTTCTTTGCCGCGCATGCTCCGTTTGACCGCATGGAGCCGGGGCATCTCCTGTGGATGCTGGAGCGCATGAGTCTGGCCTACTACGCCGCAGGCGAGGTGATCATCTCGCCGGAGCAGGGCAGCGTAGAGCGCTTTCTGGTGATCAAGCAGGGCAAGGTGAATGGCGAGCAGAGCGTGGCGCATGCCACCGAAACGGATGCCTGGCTGGAACTGGTTGCAGGCGAGTGTTTTCCGCTAGGCGCGTTGTTGGCAAAGCGGCCTGTTGCCAGTGTCTACCGTGCGGCTAGTGACACGTTCTGCTATGAACTGGCAGCAGCCGATTTCAATGTTTTGCTCGGGATGAGTGCAGCCTTTCGTGATTTCTGCACGCGCCGCATCGCCAATCTGCTGGAACATTCCAAGCAGCTGATTCAGGCGCAGTACACCCAGTCGAGCGCAGAGCAGCAATCATTGACCAGTCCTCTTGCGGCGATCATACACCGCGCGCCGGTCACTTGTGCGCCTGATACCAGTGTGCGCCAGGCGCTTCATCTCATGCACGAATCCAGGGTCGGCTCGATGGTTGCCGTGGATGGGCAGCGGCGTCCGCTGGGCATTCTCACCCTGCCGGATGTGCTGGAGCGCATCGCGTTGCCGCAGATCGATCTTGATCAGCCGGTGATTGGCATTATGACCACACAGTTGACCACGCTGCCGCCGCAGGCACTGGCACATGAGGCGGCGCTGGCCATGGCAAAGCACGGTTTTCGCCATGTGCTGGTGGTCGAAGACGGGAGACTGGTCGGGCTGGTATCGGAAAAAGACCTGTTCGCCTTGCAGCGCGTGGGGTTGCGCCAGATCGGATCAAGCATTCGTCACGCCGACAGCATCGCAGCGTTGCAAGGCGTTGCCGCCGATATCCGCCGCATGGCGCACAACATGATGGCGCAAGGGGTGGCAGCGGAGCAGTTGACCCAGTTCATCTCTACCTTCAACGATCTGCTCACCGTGCGCGTGATCGAATTGGAGTCTGCGGCAAGCGCTCTGCACGATACGCCGCTGTTGCAGGGCGTGTGCTGGATGGCATTGGGCTCGGAAGGGCGCTTCGAGCAAACGCTGAACACCGATCAGGACAATGCCCTGATTTTTACGGTACCCGAAGGCAAGACGGCGGATGATGTGCGTGCACAATTGTTGCCTTTGGCAGAACGCATCAATGCGGGACTGGACTTGTGCGGCTTTCCGTTGTGCAAAGGCCGGGTGATGGCCTCCAATCCAGAGTGGTGTCTGTCGCTGGAAGAATGGAAGCGGAATTTCTCCGGCTGGATCATGCATGGCACGCCGGAGGCTTTGCTGCACGCCTCGATCTTCTTCGATTTTCGTGCGCTCTACGGCACCCAGCATCTGGCAGAGGATCTGCGCGCATGGCTGTCGCGTGTCGCCCGCGACAACACCCGGTTTCTGCACCAGATGGCGGAGAATGCCTTGGTCAATCGTCCGCCACTGGGAATTGTGCGCGATTTCGTGGTGGGCAAAGAAAATACCCTCGACCTCAAGTTGAATGGCATCACACCGTTTGTCGATGCGGCACGCATTTTCAGCCTGGCCGCAGGAGTCACGCATACCGGCACCATCCAGCGTCTGCGCTCGAGTGCGGAAAAACTGAACATCCATGCGGCCGAAGTCGATGCCTGGATCGATGCGCTGCTGTTCATCCAGGTGCTGCGCATGCGCCACCATGACGAAATGAGCGGGCAAGGCAATGCGGATGCCGTGCTGGACAACCGGATCAATCCTGAGCGGCTGAACGAACTGGACAGGCGCATTCTGAAAGAGGCGTTCCGCCAGGCGCGCAAGCTGCAGGCACGCCTGGCGCTGGAGTATCACCTGTGATCAGGTTGCTGGACTGGATGGCGCGACGTTTGGGCAATCGCTCCAGGCTTTCCATGGCACAGCAACAGCGCCTTGCTGCCTGGCGTGCGTTACCGCGCAGCGATCTGACCCAAACCTTGGCCAGCTCGCGCTGTGTCGTGGTAGATGTGGAGACCAGCGGGCTGAATTTGCTGGACGACAGGCTGATCTCCATCGGCGCGGTGGCGCTGGTGAATGGCCGCATCGCCATGGGCGACAGCTATTCCGTCGTGCTGCAACAGGAGACGGTAAGCGAACGCAGCAACATCCTGGTGCATGGGATAGGCGGCAATGCGCAGCGCGCAGGCATACCTGCGGCGGATGCGCTGCTGGGCTTTCTCGACTATCTCGGTCGCGACCCGCTGGTGGCCTTTCACGTTTCCTTCGACGAGACCATGATCCGGCGTGCACTGCACGACTATCTCGGGCTGCAATTCAAACATCCGTGGCTGGACCTGGCTTACCTGATGCCAGGGCTCAATCCGCCTTTGGGAAAAATACATCGTTCGCTGGACGATTGGGTCAGCGCATTTGGTATCCGCATCGATGCGCGACACGACGCCTTGGCCGACGCGCTGGCCACCGCGCAGTTGTTGCAGGTGGCGATCGTCCAGGCTGACAAAAAAAAGGCTTTTACCTATGCGGGACTGCGCGACCTTGAGAAGGCGCAGCGTTGGGTAAGCGCTGTGAGCTAATCCCTACCGCCTGTATGGCTTGCGGCAAGCTGTAGCATTGCACAAGATACCGGCTTGACGTAATCTACCGGCTGCTGCACATTTTCAAGCCGATAACGCTTGTTGTCATGCAACAAAACTCAAGGGGGAATCATGCCAAATCCGAACATTAACTGGGCTGCTATTGATGCCGATCCGAAATTCCAAGCTTTGCATCGCAAGAAAACCTTTTTTCTATGGGGGCTAATGATTTTCTCCATCATTTATTATTTCATGCTGCCGGTAGGCGCCGCGTATTTCCAGGATATTTTCAAGATCAAGGTATGGGGCGTGGTCAATGTGGGCATCCTGTTTGCTTTGTCCGAGTTCGTGGTGGCATGGGTTATTGCTTTCGTTTATTCGAAGAAGGCCAATGCCGAATTCGACGCGATGACGCAAGAGATTATTAACGCATCCGTTAAAAAGGGGGCTTGAGCATGACTTCAATGTTGAATAGATTGATGCTGTCTGTCGCGGGTCTTGCCACCAGCGTAACAGCAATGGCAGGCACCGGCGCAGTTGCCGACGAGTTCAAGTGGATGACCTTTACGGTGTTCGGCGTGATCATCGCCATTACCATGGCGATCACATTCTGGGCTGCACGTACCACGCATACGACTTCCGAGTTTTATGCGGCAGGGCGTTCCGTGAGCGGCATCCAGAACGGCTGGGCGATCGCAGGCGATTATCTTTCCGCCGCGTCTTTCCTCGGTATTGCCGGTCTGATCTCGCTGTATGGCTATGACGGTTTCATGTATTCCGTGGGTTGGCTGGTGGCGTATATCACGGTGTTGCTGGTGATCGCCGAGCCATGCCGCAACATCGGCAAATACACCATGGGCGACATCCTGGCCTTCCGCAACGACCCGAAAAAAACCAAGGTTGTAGCTGCGCTTTCCACCATCACGGTCTCGACCTTTTACCTCACCGCGCAGATGGTTGGCGGCGGTGTGCTGATCAAGACCCTGATCGGTATCGACTATGAAACTTCGATCATCGGCGTCGGCATTTTGATGCTGGCCTATGTGGTGTTCGGCGGCATGAAAGCGACCACCTGGGTGCAGATCGTCAAGGCCGTGCTGCTGGTGATGGCCTCCCTGATCCTGGTGTTCCTGGTGTGGTCGCCTTACGGTTTCAGCTTGCCCGCCTATCTGCATGCCGTAGTGGGTGACGAAAAAGTGATTGCCCAGGTCGCCAAGCTGCTGGGTGATTCCGCAGCCAACATGAGCAAGGAAGACTTGGGGCAACGTTTTCTTGAACCCGGCCTGTTCCTGAAGAATCCGATCGATCAGATCTCGCTGGGTATGGCGCTGGTGCTGGGTACAGCGGGCATGCCGCACATCCTGATGCGCTTCTTCACCGTGCCGACCGCACAGGCGGCGCGCACCTCGGTGATCTGGGCGATGGGCATCATCGGCGGCTTCTACGTGCTGACCCTGTTCCTTGGCACCGGTGCTGCCATGCTGGTCGGTTCGGCCAAGATTGCCTCGGTCGATGCCGGCGGCAACATGGCAGGCCCGCTGCTGGCGCAGTACCTGGGCGGTGGCGCAGACTCCCTGCTGGGCAACTTCTTCCTCGCCTTCGTTGCGGCGGTGGCCTTCGCCACTATCGTGGCGGTGGTGGCGGGTCTGGTTCTGGCAGCGGCATCGGCGATGGCGCATGACATCTATGTGGGCGTGATCCGTGGCGACCATGCGACTCCGAAAGAGCAAGTGGTTGCAGCGCGCGTCGCTTCCGGTATTGTCGGTGTGATCGCCATCACGGTAGGTATTCTTGCCAAGGGTCAGAACGTCGCTCACCTGGTTGCGCTTGCCTTTGCGGTTGCAGCTTCTTCCAACCTGCCAGCGGTGTTCCTGACGCTGTATTGGAAGAGGTGTAACACCTACGGCGTCATGGCAGGCATGCTGGTGGGCGCTTTGACTGCAATCGGACTGGTGATGATTTCGCCCAACATGACTTATCCGAAAGCGATCACCGGGTCTGCCAACAAGGTGTTGAACGGCGAAGCGGCGCAACCCGCGAAGGACGCGCAACCCGCGCTTACAGCCAGCCTCATGTGCGAACTGTTTGCGCTGGATGGTTGCGTTGCGTCCCACCCGGCCAAAGCAGCTACGCCTGAACAGCCGGCCAAACCCGGCGCGGCAGAAAAGCTGGCCAAACTGAACGAGAAATTGCCGGCTGTGGAGGCTACTCTCGCCGCGCTGGCTGCAGATCCTGCCGGACTGCAAAAAGCCCAGGAAGATATCACGAAGCTGAAGAAAGACATCGCGGCGACCGAAAAAGCAAAAGCCAAGGCCGAGGACGACCTGAAGAAGTTTGCAGGCCAGAGCACCAGCCTCATGGGTCTGGAGAAGCCATTCTTCCTGCTCAAGAACCCGGGCTTGATCTCGATTCCTCTGGGCTTCCTGATGGTAATCCTGCTCTCGCTGTTCACCCGCGACAAGCGTTCGGAAGAGATGTGGGATGAACTCTATGTGCGCCAGAACACCGGTATCAATGCCGAGGCGGCAACGGCACACTGATCTTCGTTGCGTGTCTCCAGCCCCACCCTTGCGGTGGGGCTTTTTCTTGGGTGCGCCAGGTATTGCCCGTTGCGGGAAGCGCGATTTGGCTGGCTGCCAGTCATTGACTCGCGATTATTATTATGCTGAAATCACAGTCTCTTTTGAGGGGAGTGGCGATTTACGGTACAATTACGCCCCATGATTAAATACATCTTCATTACTGGCGGCGTCGTTTCCTCACTGGGTAAAGGCATAGCCGCCGCCTCCCTCGCTGCGATCCTCGAATCGCGCGGCCTCAAGGTAACAATGCTGAAGCTGGATCCATACATCAACGTCGACCCGGGCACAATGAGCCCGTTTCAGCACGGCGAGGTGTTTGTCACCGAAGACGGTGCGGAAACCGACCTGGACCTGGGACACTACGAGCGCTTTGTCACCGCCAAGATGCGCAAGGCGAACAACTTCACTACCGGACAGATCTACGACAGCGTGATCCGCAAGGAGCGTCGCGGCGAATATCTGGGCAAGACGGTGCAGGTCATCCCGCACATCACCAATGAAATCCAGGCCTTTATCGAACGCGGTGCGGCGGCTTCCTATGACGGTCATGCCGATGTGGCTATCGTGGAAATCGGCGGCACGGTGGGCGATATCGAGTCCTTGCCCTTCCTCGAGGCGGCGCGCCAGATGGCGTTGCGTCGCGGCCGCCACAGCACCGCCTTCGTGCATCTGACCCTGGTTCCGTATATCGCCAGCGCCGGCGAGTTGAAGACCAAGCCGACCCAGCACAGCGTGCAGAAGCTGCGCGAAATCGGTATTTTTCCGACCGCCTTGCTGTGCCGCGCCGATCGCCGCATCCCCGATGACGAGCGCGCCAAGATCTCGCTGTTTTCCAACGTGCGCGAAGAGGCCGTGATTTCCGTGTGGGACGTGGACAGCATCTACAAGATTCCGAAAATCCTCAACGAGCAGGGGCTGGATCGCATCGTGTGCGAAGAGCTGGACATCAAGCCGGCTCCTGCCGACCTGTCGGTGTGGAACAAGCTGGTGGATTCACTGGAGCACCCCACGCACGAAGTGACGATTTGCATGGTCGGCAAGTATGTCGATCTGACCGAGTCTTACAAGTCGCTGATCGAGGCGCTGCGCCATGCGGGTATCCACACCTCGACGCGCGTCAACATCGAATACATCGATTCGGAGGTGCTGGAAAGCACAGGGGCGTCCGAGTTGAAGCGCTTCGACGCGATTCTGGTGCCGGGCGGTTTTGGTGTGCGCGGTACCGAAGGCAAGATTGCCGCCATTCGTTTCGCGCGCGAAAACAAGATCCCCTATCTGGGCATCTGTCTGGGCATGCAGCTGGCGGTGATTGAATATGCGCGTCATGTGGCCGGCATGAATGATGCGAACAGCACCGAATTCAACCCGGCCAGCGAGCACCCGGTGGTGGCGCTGATCACCGAGTGGCTGGATCGCGATGGCCGTGTGGCCACGCGCAGTGAGGATTCAGACCTTGGAGGCACCATGCGCCTGGGTTCGCAGCGCTGTCCGATCAAGAGCGGCACCCTGGCCGCCAGCATTTATGGCCGTGACGTTAATGAGCGCCACCGTCATCGTTATGAAGTTAACAACCACTACGTTCCGCAGTTGGAGAAGGCCGGGATGGTGATCTCGGCACGCACGCCCAGCGAATCCCTGCCGGAGATCATGGAGCTGCCCAAGACGATGCACCCGTGGTTTGTCGGCGTGCAGTTCCACCCCGAATTCACCTCCACCCCGCGCGAAGGACATCCGCTGTTCAGTGCCTTTGTCAAAGCCGCGGTGGCGCACAAGGAGCAAGCATGAAGCTGTGTCATTTTAATGTCGGGCTGGATCAGCCGCTGTTCCTGATCGCCGGTCCCTGCGTGATCGAGTCCGAGCAAATGGCACTGGATACCGCGGGACGCCTGAAAGAGATTTGTCTGGAACTGGGCATCCCGTTTATCTACAAGTCGTCTTACGACAAGGCCAATCGCAGCTCGGGCAAATCGTTCCGCGGCTTCGGCATGGAAGCGGGCCTGAAGATACTGGAGAAGGTAAAAGCCCAGATCGGCGTGCCGGTATTGACCGACGTGCACAGCATCGAAGAAATCGCGCCGGTGGCCGCAGTGGTCGACGTGCTGCAGACGCCGGCGTTCCTGTGCCGGCAGACCGACTTTATCCACGCCGTGGCACGCTGCGGCCGCCCGGTGAATATCAAGAAAGGGCAGTTCCTGTCGCCGTGGGATATGCACAATGTGGTGGAGAAGGCACGCGATGCCAGCGGCCAGGACAACATCATGGTGTGCGAGCGCGGTGCATCGTTCGGCTACAACAACCTGGTGTCGGATATGCGCTCGCTGGCCGTGATGCGCAATACCGGCTGCCCGGTGGTGTTCGATGCCACGCATTCGGTACAGCTGCCGGGAGGGCAGGGCACGGTCAGCGGCGGCCAGCGCGAGTTCGTGCCGGTGCTGGCGCGTGCGGCGGTGGCGGCAGGCGTGTCCGGCGTGTTTATGGAAACCCATCCCAATCCGGCGCAGGCGCTGTCGGATGGTCCGAATGCGTTTCCGCTGGGACACCTGAAAGAATTGTTACAGACACTGAAGGTAATCGATGCGACGGTGAAGCAACAAGGTTTGATTGAAGAGAAAATTAATTTGCGTAGTGTGTAGGGCGCCGCTAAAAATTCAAAATTCTAAGCGAGACTAGGCGTGAGAAAAATTTTAACGCGCGGCATAGATAAAATATGCAAGCGATAAAATTTTTGGAGCAACGACGCATCGCGACGAAGTTTGGGTTTTGAGAAAGCCCTTATAGATAACAGGAAAAGAGCGAGATTATGAGTGCAATTGTTGATGTAGTAGCGCGTGAAATTTTGGACTCCCGTGGCAATCCTACGGTGGAGGCGGATGTGTTGCTGGAATCCGGTGTGATGGGGCGTGCAGCGGTGCCGTCCGGCGCATCGACTGGCACCAAGGAGGCGGTTGAGCTGCGCGACGGCGACAAACAGCGCTATCTGGGCAAGGGCGTGCTGAAGGCGGTTGAGTTTGTGAACACCGAAATCGCCGAACTGATAATCGGGCTGGATGCGGCCGAGCAGGCGTTCATCGATCAGGCCATGATCGAGCTGGATGGCACCGAGAACAAATCGCGCCTCGGCGCCAACGCCATTCTGGCAGTGTCGATTGCCGTGGCCAAGGCTGCCGCAGAAGAATCCGGCCTGCCGCTGTACCGCTATCTGGGCGGTGCGGCTCGCATGGAGATGCCGGTGCCGATGATGAACATCATCAACGGCGGCGCACATGCGACCGGCGGCTCCGATCTGCAGGAATTCATGATCATTCCGGTGGGCTGTCAGAGCTTCCGCGAAGCCCTGCGCTGCGGCGCCGAGGTGTTTCACACCCTGAAAAAAATCCTGCACGATCGCGGCCTGAGCACGACAGTCGGCGACGAGGGCGGCTTCGCGCCTGCCCTGGGTTCCAACGAGGCGGCACTGAAGGTCATCGTGGAAGCCATCGAGGCGGCGGGTTACGTGCCGGGCGCGGACGTGGCGATCGGACTGGACTGCGCGGCTTCCGAGTTCTACAAGGACGGCAAATACCATCTGCATGCGGATGGCATGTCGCTCGACAGCAAGCAGATCATCGACCTGTACGCCACCTGGGTGGACAAATATCCCATCATCACCATCGAAGACGGCATGAGCGAGCACGACTGGGCCGGCTGGAAGCTGCTCACCGAGCGCCTGGGCAAGTCTGTGCAGCTGGTGGGCGACGACATCTTCGTCACCAACACCAAGATTCTTTCCGAAGGAATCAAGCAGGGCATCGCCAACTCCATCCTGATCAAGGTCAACCAGATCGGTACGCTGACCGAGACTTTTGCCGCCATCGAGATGGCCAAGCGCGCCGGCTACACCGCGGTGATTTCGCACCGCTCCGGTGAAACGGAAGATTCCACCATTGCGGATCTCGCGGTTGCGACCAACGCGCTGCAAATCAAGACCGGCTCGTTGTCGCGTTCGGACCGTATGGCGAAATACAACCAGCTGCTGCGCATCGAAGAAGACCTGGGCGACAGCGCATCTTATCCGGGGCGTGGCGCTTACTATCAGCTGTCATAAATCGTTGACCCTGTCAGTTAGATAGATGCGCTGGGTCACGCTGATACTGCTGGCGCTGATTTTGCTGCTGCAGTACCCGCTATGGGTGGGAAAAGGCGGCTGGTTCAAGGTATGGGACATCGGTCGCCAGGTTGAAGAGCAGAAAAAGCTCAATCAGCAGGTTCAGCTGCGCAATGCCATACTCGATGCCGAAGTGCGTGACCTCAAGCAGGGCACCGATGCAATCGAAGAGCATGCGCGCAGCGGTCTCGGCATGATCAAACCGGGCGAGGTGTTTTTTCAGGTGGTGGGCGAAAGTGAACCTGCACCGGCCTCGGCGGTTGCCGTGGCTAAACCTGCTGGCCGTTAACTGAAATTTATGATGCAAATGCAAAGGGCCTGCAACTTTCGTTGCCGGCCCTTTTTCATGCTGGGTGCTTTCAGTCGCTATTCCAAAATTTCTTAGACGCCGAGCAATTCCACTTCGAACACCAGTGTGGCATTGGCAGGGATCACGCCGCCCGCGCCGCGCGCGCCATAGCCCAGAGATGCCGGAATGGTGAGCTTGCGCACGCCGCCGATCTGCATGCCCTGCACACCTTCATCCCAGCCGCGGATGACCTGACCGCCACCGAGATGGAATTCAAACGGCTCGTTGCGATCCTTGCTGGAATCGAATTTCTTGCCGTCGGTCAGCCAGCCGGTGTAGTGCACGGTGACGTTGTCTCCGGCTGCTGCGGTGGCGCCGCTGCCGAGGGTGATGTCTTCATACTGCAAGCCTGATGCGGTGGTGATGGTGCTCATGATTTTTCCTGGTTAATAAATTGATTATTTTGCGCCGCGTTCCGCAGCCTGCACGGTGTTTGCCACCAGCATGGTGATGGTCATGGGGCCCACGCCGCCGGGCACCGGCGTGATCCAGCCGGCAACTCCTTTGGCGCTGTCGAAATCCACATCGCCGCACAGCTTGCCATCGGGCAGGCGGTTGATGCCCACGTCGATGACGGCAGCACCCGGCTTGATCATGTCGCCGGTGATCATCTTGGGGCGGCCGGTGGCCACCACCAGGATGTCGGCATCGCGGGTGAATTTGGCCAGATCCACTGTCTTGGAAGTGCACACGGTGACCGTGGCGTTGGCTTGCAGCAGCATCAGCGCCATCGGCTTGCCCACGATGTTGCTGCGCCCGACGATGACCGCGTGCTTGCCTTCGATGGTAACGCCGCTTTTCTCCAGCAGCTTCATCGCGCCAAAAGGCGTGCAGGGTGCAAAGCGCATGTTGCCGGTGACCAGCGCGCCGACGTTTTCAGGATGGAAACCGTCCACATCCTTGTCCGGGCTGATCGCGTTCAACACCTTGCTGCTGTCGATGTGCCGGGGCACGGGCAGTTGTACCAGGATGCCGTGTATCTTGGGATCATGGTTCAGCTCGGTGATCTTCGCCAGCAGTACGGACTCAGCGGTATCCGCTGGCAGGACGATGTGTTCCGAGTGCAGCCCCAGTTCTGCGCAGGCTTTTACCTTGTTGGCGACATACACCTTGGAGGCGGGGTCTTCACCCACGATGATGACCGCAAGGCCCGGCGTGATGCCGCGCACCTTGAGCGCATCGGCACGGACTTTCCATTCGGCGCGGACTTCCTGTGCGATGGCCTTGCCGTCGATGATGCGAGCAGTCATGTTCGTTCCTTCAATTAAAATGCGGGCTTGTCGCTGGTGTTCTGGTAGTTGGCCACGGACGACAAGATTTCTGCGCGCGCTTCTTCAACGCCATACCAGCCCTGGATCTTGACCCACTTGTTGGGCTCCAGGTCTTTGTAGTGCTGAAAGAAATGGGCGATTTGCTTGAGTATGATTTCCGGCAGGTCGGTGTGGCTCTTCATGCCGCGGTACAGGGTGGAGAGTTTATCCACCGGCACTGCCAGCAGTTTTGCATCCTGGCCGCCTTCATCTTCCATCTTGAGCACGCCCAGAGGACGGCAGCGCACCACGACACCGGTTTGCAGCGGCACCGGGGTGATCACCAGCACGTCTGCCGGGTCGCCGTCGCCGCACAGGGTGTGGGGAATGTAGCCATAGTTGCACGGGTAGTGCATTGCGGTGTTCATGAAGCGATCCACGAAAATCGCGCCGGATTCCTTGTCCACTTCATATTTCACCGGCTCCCCGTGCATGGGGATTTCGATGATCACGTTAAAGTCGTCGGGTAAATTTTTGCCGGAAGGGACGTTGTTCAAACTCATGATGCGCAGCCTTTAAGGAGTTGGTGAAAGCGGCGGATTATAACATTTGAATTAATAATCCTATAAAAAGCATTGGGCCACAGAGATCGCAGAGAGGAAGCAATAACC
>JANYJE010000070.1 GCA_025408405.1 Nitrosomonadales bacterium
AAGGAAGAGGCCGCCCGCGTCCAAGCGCTAAACGATACGCTCGTATTTCTGGGCGTCACGACAGCTACCCTGTTCTCCGGCGCCATGGTCAATTCACTTGGCTGGCAAACGGTCAATCTATACGCCGGCCTTCCGATCCTGATTGTCATGGCAGGGCTCATTCGACTGATGAAGTGGCCTCGGTTTTCATGGTTGCGCACGGATTGATTAATGTCTATAGCCACCCATCTACGCATTCCACTGCAAATCCGCCACCTGAAACGATGCAGTTATGCTAACGATTTGCCTAATGCCGAACGCTGGGTAATGTAGTAACGTTTCTCCTATTCAGCGAAGGAGGTGACAATGACTATCACTACATTGACCAGCCGAGAGTTCAATCAGGATCCCGGCAGGGCAAAAAAAACTCTGCGTCCGGCCCCATATTCATTACAGCTCGTGGTCGGCCAAGCGCACGTATTGCTATCTATTGAGAAATACCAGAGGATCACTCGCAGTCAGACGAGCATCGTTGAGCTGCTGGAAATGCCTGGCGTAGCAGATATTGATTTCACCCCACCCCGGTTAGGCGATGAATTAAGTCTCCTTGCGGTGTCCCCTCTGGCCAGCGCACCGACAAAATGCGATAAGAATATTATTATTCAATAGATTACAAAACTCGCACCTTATGCGTTCTTTCATAAGTTTTATTGCATCATATGCAGTCTGTTGGTTGCACTTTATGGTGTGCACCACGAATATAATCAATTGAATTAATGTGAATCAGACTAGCGGCTTTTGGTGAAACCTACACCTGGAATAGCTTAATCATCCATCACACCGATCGCAACACGCTGGCCAAGATCGGCAAGCACACGCCAATCCGCTCGCGCAACAGTAGGCGTGAGCTGGAGGTTCTCCTCGTGCCGGCGAATTTGTAAGATGCCGCCCAGCGACGGACATTCGTTACCACTCAGGGGGATTTTATGGACGACCTTACGCGCGTGTTACGCCCGGAAAACGCAGCCAAGGCGCGTGTTGCCCGGCTCTTTGCTGCCCAGCTTGCCGCCTATCAGGCTGATCCCTATCCCGAGGCAGCCGAGCGCCAAGCCAAACTCAAGGCGTTGAGAAAGCAGGTCGGCCGCTATCAGGATCTGCTTGCCGGTGCCATGAGCCAGGACTTTGGCTTCCGTGCGCCGACCGAATCGAAAATGCTCGATTTGCTCAGCACCACTCTGGCGCTCAATCACGCCATTGCTCACGTCAAACGCTGGATGAAGCCCAGCTGGCGCGCTACTGAGCTGCTGTTTTTCAGCAATAGCCTGCAGGTGAGCTATCAGCCCAAGGGGGTGGTGGGGGTCATCGTGCCATGGAATTTTCCCGTCTATCTCGCCCTCGGTCCGCTGATCGCAGCGCTGGCAGCCGGCAATCGGGTGATGCTCAAAATGCCGGAAATTACCCCGGCAACCAATGCCGCGCTGGCCCGACTACTTGCCGAAATCTTCAACGAGGACGAAGTCGCCGTGGTGGGCAAGGAGCTGGTTGATCCTGCGGTGTTCAGCGCGCTACCTTTCAATCACCTCCTGTTTACCGGATCATCCGATGTTGGCAAGAGTGTCATGCGCGCCGCTGCCGAAAACCTAACGCCGGTGACTCTGGAACTCGGTGGAAAATCGCCGGCAGTGGTTACGCGCAACTATCCGACGGCCGATGCCGCGTTGCGTATCACCCACGGTAAAACCAGCAACTGTGGCCAGATCTGCGTCTCTCCCGACTACGCACTGGTGCCGCGCGAGCGTGTTGATGAGTTCATTGCCAGCGTCAAGTCCAGCTTCGTCAAGCTGTATGGCACCACGCTCAGCGGCAGCAAGGACTACACCTGGGTGGTGGACGAGCGCCACTTGGCACGCATCGGCGAGCTGCTGGAAGATGCGCGCGCCAAGGGCGCCCAGGTGATTCCCTGCGCCGAATATGTCGCCGCCCGAGACCGCCGGCAGATGCCGCTGCATATCGTTTTCGCCTGCACTGCCGACATGCGCATCATGCAGGAAGAGTTGTTCGGGCCCATCTTGCCGGTGGTGCCTTACGACACTCTGGATGAGGCCATCAGCTGCATCAATGCAGGCGCACGTCCGCTCGCACTGTACTGTTTTAGCCATAATGCCGCCGAATGCCAGACACTGCTGCGCCAAACGCATTCCGGTGGCGTCACGCTCAACGATTGGGGCTGGCATGTGGCGAACCACGATGCGCCTTTTGGCGGAGTGGGAAACTCCGGCATGGGCGCTTATCACGGCGTGGAGGGATTTCGCGAACTGTCTCACGCCAAAACCGTGTTCAAGCGCCAGCGTTTTTTCCCCACGCAGTTGTTCTATCCGCCCTACGGAAATCTGGTGCAACGCCTGTCGCTAAGATTCTTTCTCGGCAAGGGTGATGCATCGCTGGAGAGCAAGCAATAGACTCGCTTAACGGCATTGAGGCTTTCAATCCAAAGCGTTACACGCCATATGGAAATCGTTCATCCACCGGCTTGGAAAGTGAATATAATTATACTTGACTAAATCGATCGGAAATTGTAAGGTGATGGTGCAGTTTGTAGTTGGCGAGCAGATTGCAGTGATTGATTTCATCACTTGTCGTTTCAAGTATATCCATAGGAGGTAAATACCATGGCAACAATGACACCAGAATCCAGTGGGTACCATATGCCGGTAGAAGACCGCGAGTTTTATATCGAGCTTGGCGCAAGTGCGGCGTTGGCAGTGGCTATTGTTCTATTCATTTAGTTTGCAGATACTGCTTGAGAAAGGCGACGTAATGACAAGGGCGGTTAAACCGCCCTTGTCATTACAGGTTACTGCTCTTGGGCGTGGTCAGGTCGACGTGGCTATTTTGGTATTTGATGGGCAATTCGCACCAGGAAGCATCAGTATCATTGTCGACCAGACGTAGTTACGTTTTATACGAAGTTGATTTCCTGGCAAGGAGAAAAACATGAGTAGCGTATGGCGTAGCATCCTGACATTCATCGCGATAGTGATATTTCTTTTTACAGTAGGCATAGTTTTTTTCGCCGCACATTAGAATCCTGATGAACGTACGGCGTATCGCTATCCCCCTTGAGCTGCCTCATACTTCAGCTCAAAGCATCCGTTGTGCCATCCCCCCGTTTAAAAATCTCACCTTGCAGCAGTAGCAAGATTGCCTTGCATTATGCACATAGCGGATTGCCACCGATTATGATGTGAGGCCAGGCATGGTTGTTTTCTGGAATTAATCGAAACAGGGAGGAAGAATGAGCAAGCTGTTTTCGCCTTTCAAATTGCGCGGCGTGGAATTCAAAAATCGAATTTTTGTTGCACCCATGTGCCAATATTCGGCGCAGGACGGCATTGCCAGCGCCTGGCATCTGGTTCATCTGGGGGGACGTGCGGTCGGCGGGGCAGGCATGGTGATGGTGGAGGCCACCGCAGTTGTCGCGGAAGGACGCATCTCACCCTATGACCTGGGCATTTGGTCTGATCGTCATGCCGAGGCGCTGGCGCCCATCGCTCATTTCATTCGGCAACAGGGGGCGGTTCCCGCCATTCAGCTTGCCCATGCCGGGCGCAAGGCGTCGACCGATGCGCCCTGGCTCAGCCGTAGCGCGCTCAAGCCGGAGCAGGGGGGCTGGCAGGTGCTTGCCCCCAGTGCCATTTCTTTCTCTGCTGATTCGCCGATGCCACGTGAATTGGCCGGGGAGGAGCTGGACGGCATCGTAAAAAGTTTCGCCGATGCCGCCAGACGCGCGCTGCAGGCGGGTTTCGAGGCGGCAGAAATCCACATGGCACATGGTTATCTGCTGCACCAGTTTTTGTCGCCGCTCACCAATCGTCGCGCCGACGCGTACGGTGGCAGCCTGGAAAACCGAGCGCGCTTGCCCTTGCAGGTGGCGCGTGCGGTGCGCGCGGTGTGGCCACGGGAGCTGCCGTTGTTCGTGCGCATCTCCGCGACAGACTGGGTGGAGGGGGGCTGGGACTTGCCGCAATCGCTTGAGCTTTGCCGCTGGCTGAAAGAGATCGGGATAGACTTGATCGACTGCTCCACCGGCGGGCTGGTTAGCGATGCCAGGATTCCTGTCGCTCCGGGTTTTCAGACACCTTTTGCGACTGCCATCAGGCAGGAGGTGGGGATCGCGGTCGGGGCCGTCGGCCTGATCACCGCGGCGGTGCAGGCCGAGCAAATCGTGGCGACCGGCCTGGCGGATGTGGTGTTGCTCGCACGCGAGCTGCTGCGCGACCCTTACTGGCCGCTGCATGCGGCGCACACACTGGGGGTGGATGTGCCATGGCCGCAGCAGTATCAGCGCGCCAAGCCGGCGTAGCTTGAGGTTGCTACCACATGTGTGGGTATAATCGCGCATCTTGCGGTGTGCTTTCGTTGCAAATATATCGAGGGGGACAAATGAAAATTTTCAAATCAATTCTGTTGCTTTGTATTTTGTTGTCAACGCCAGGCGCCCAAGCGGCGACGCCGGACGTGGTCAGGCTGGGCAATCTCAAGTTTGCCCATTACGGGGCGGTTTCCTACATGAAGGAAATAGCCTCGAAATACAACCTGACCGTCGAAGAGCGTGTCTTTGCCAAAGGCCTGGATATTTTGCCGGCGACCATCGCCGGCGAGATCGATATCGCCGCGAGTGCGCTGGATGCAGCTGTTGCCGGGCGCGCCAGCGGCGTGCCGATCTTTGTGGTGGCGGGCTTCGCCAAGGGCGGCGCACGCATTGTGGCGCGCCCCGACCTCAATATCAAATCGGTGGCCGACCTCAAGGGCAAAAAGGTGGGCGTGGCGCGCGGCGGCGCGCAGGAATTGTTGCTGGCCGCCGAACTGGCCAAATACAAGCTGACCTGGTCAGATCAGCCGGGTAAGGATGTGCAAATTTTCTTCATGCCCTTCGCCGACCTGAACCAGGCCTTGATGCAGAAAAATATCGACGCGATGTGCCAGTCCGAACCGCAGTCTTCGCAGGCGATCAACAAGGGCTATGGCGTGGAAGTGTTGAAACCTTACGACACGCCGATAGGCGAGCCGGTACGGGCGCTGGTGATGACCGAGAAGATGTACAACGAGAGGCGCGATGTTGCCGAGCGTGTGCTGAAGCTGTTTGTCGAGGCTACCAGGACCTTCCAGGACAATCCCAAACTGGCGGAAAAATACGTGCGCGAGCAGATGTTCAAGAACCAGATCAGCAACGAAGACTATCAGGATGCCATGAGCAACGCTTCCTTCACCTACGACATCAGCCTCGACCATGTGCAGATCACCGCCGACCTGATGAAACAATATGGCGTCGGCAAAATGAGCAATACGCCGCAGGCCAAAGACTGGGTGCGGCTCGATCTGCTTGAGCGTGCGAAGAAAGAGCTGAAGGTGAAATGATGAGGCACTGCCGCACACGATGAAAGAATTCTTCCGGGTAAAAATAGTCGAGAACCTGCAGGGTTTTCTGGTGCCGCTTGCCGTGCTGGCACTGTGGCAGTGGCTGTCGGTGCAGGCGATAGTCAATCCGCAAATCCTGCCGGCGCCCACAGCAGTGCTGGTCAAGTGGTGGGAATACCTGATGCCGACGGAGGCATACGATCCGGCGAAATCGGGCTATCTGGCCTGGATTTTTTCCGGCGAGTTGATTCACGATGCCTATTCCAGCCTGTTCCGAGTGGTGACGGGCTTTGTTATCGGTGCCGGCATGGCGTTGCCGATGGGCCTCTTGATGGGCGCGAACGAGCGAATCTACAAGCTGTTCAATCCGCTGATCCAGGTGCTGCGTCCGATTCCGCCTATCGCCTTCATCCCGCTGTCTATCCTGTGGTTCGGTCTGGGTAATCCGCCGGCGATTTTCCTGATTGTCATCGGTTCTTTTTTTCCCGTCCTGATGAATACCATCGCCGGCGTGCGCCATGTCGACGGCATCTACATTCGCGCCGCGCGCAGCCTGGGTGCGAACCAGACCACCATGTTTCTGCGCATCATGCTGCCGGCGGCCACGCCTTATATCCTGACCGGCGCCCGCATCGGTGTCGGCACTGCCTTCATCGTGGTGATCGTGTCGGAGATGATCGCCGTCAACAACGGTCTCGGTTACCGCATCCTGGAGGCGCGCGAATTTTTCTGGTCGGACAAGATTATCGCCGGCATGTTCAGCATCGGACTGCTAGGCCTTGCCATCGATACCGGCATGAACCGCCTCAATAATTACCTGCTCAAGTGGCACCGCGGTATCGAAAGCAACTGACCATGCAAAGCCATATCCAGATCAAAAACGTCAACAAGATATTCAGCACCGGCGGCCGCGAGGTGGTGGCGCTGGACGACATCAATCTGGAGATTGCGCGAGGTGAGTTCATCTGCCTGCTCGGGCCATCCGGCTGCGGCAAATCCACTCTGCTCAACGGCATCGCCGGATTCTCGCTGCCCACCTCGGGCAGCATTCTGATCGACGGCCATGAAGTAGTTGCGCCGGGGCCGGATCGAGGCATGGTGTTTCAGGAATATGCCCTGTTCCCGTGGATGACAGTAGAAAAGAATATTGCCTTTGGTCTCGAGATCAAGAAGCTGCCCCGCGCGCAGATCCTGGAGAAAGTTGACGGACTGCTGCGCATGCTGAATTTGCAGGATTTCCGCGACCGCTATCCGAAAGATTTGTCCGGCGGCATGCGTCAGCGCGTGGCGATTGCGCGCGTGCTGGCGCTGGATTCCCCGATCATGCTGATGGACGAGCCCTTCGGCGCACTCGACTCGCTCACCCGGCGCAATTTGCAGGACGAACTGCTGCGGATATGGACTTCGCTCAAGAAGACCATCATCTTCGTCACCCACAGCATCGAGGAATCTATTTATCTCGCCGACCGCATTGTCGTCATGACTTACCGTCCGGGCAAGATCAAGCGGGACATCCGCATTGCCATGCCGCACCCGCGCGATCCCAGTTCAGCCGAGTTCAACGCGTTGAAGAAAGAGCTGTCGCTGCTGGTGATGGAGGAGCAGCAACGGCACTATCAGGAAGAAATCAAGGTTCCTGCCGGTGACTGATCCCACAATGTCAGAAAAGACCGCAGGATACCTGGCATAAAATTGCCGATTTTCAAAGTGAAATTCTGTTTAATTCCATCAGTGAGGGGGCGTAAATAATTTTGTTGTAATATCAAATTTTGATTGTGCATTTTGTCATCTGTGGAGTTACACATGAGAACAAAAAATCTATGCGGAAAATTATTACGCAAGACATGTCCCCGGGCATGTCCAACTCCCGCTGATTCGCATTTACCTCTTTCCCCGCTACCAGCCTGTCATTCTCTCCCTCAGCGCAGTGCTGTTCCACCAAAGATATCGTCCACGGCCGCACTTGTTTCATACTCCTGGCCTGCTTGACCGTTGCCAATACTTTAGTTTTTTAATTGGGTAAATAATTATAAGCTAATACTCTATTGATCTATATCAACAAAATTTGTATCAAGGAGGGTACAAATAACCAACCTCTTAACACTCACTTAACTTTGCTCAAGGAGATAAAAATGAACTGCAGAATATCTACCCATCCAGTGTTTGCCGCTATTGCAGTGTCCGTCATGCTGTCTTTTCCGCTTGTGGCTGTTGCCGCAGTAGACGCTGACGCAGCGCAGGCCTTGGCGCGCCAGAACAACTGCTTCAAGTGCCATGGTGTTGACAAGAAAAAAGACGGGCCTTCTTATAAAGACGTCGCGGCAAAATATAAGGGCAAAAGTGATGCCGAGGCCAAGCTGATCCACCATATTACCTCGGGTGAAAAGGCAAAATTCCCGGATGGTCACGAAGAGGAACACAAGATTATCAAGACCAAGGACATGGGCGAGATCAAAAATCTGGTGAACTGGATTCTTTCTTTGTAAACAGGCTGCATAGCTGCGCCTGATGCCCGCGAAGATTGGCAAAAATTATTTTAATACTAGGGGGGTCAAAATGAAAATTTTAAGGCGAATACTGGTTGCCTGCTCTTTCATCGGTAGCATCGGAGTCGCGGCAACGCTGTGGGCGGCGGATGAAAATCTGCCTAATCCAGGCCAACCCAATCAAAATCAGCAAATCCCCAATCAAAATCAACAAATCCAAAGTCAGCCAGATCAGAACCAGGCGGTGCCAAGTCAGGCGGTGCAAAATCTGCCCAGTCTGAATGAGGGCGCTGTTAAATCCACCACAGCTCAGGACCGGCTCAAGAGAGACGCGGTCTGCACGCGCTGCCACGATGAGTCAGAATCAACGCCTATCCTTTCGATCTACCAAACCAAGCATGGCGTCAAGGGTGACACACGCACGCCGTCTTGCCAGACCTGCCACGGCGACAGCGCAAAGCACCTGAACGGTGACCCGAATGTGAAGGGCCGCGCAGCGCCTGACGTGGTGTTCAAGAAGGGGACTTATGAAGTATCCGATGCGAAAGTGCGTGCCGGTCAGTGCTTGACCTGCCACAAGGGAAGCAATCGTACCCACTGGAGCGGTAGCCAGCACGAGAACAACGACATGGCCTGCAACGATTGCCATCAGAACCATCAGCCGGCCGACAAGGTGCTGAACAAGAAAACCCAGGCCGAGGTCTGCTATACCTGCCACAAGGAGCAGCGCGCCGACAGCCACAAGATGTCGACGCACCCGCTCGATGCCGGGAAGATTGCCTGTTCCGATTGCCACAACCCGCACGGTTCGCCCGGTCCCAAGTTGCTGAAGAAGAACACCGTGGTGGAAACCTGCTACACCTGCCATGCGGAGAAGCGCGGTCCCTACCTGTTTGAGCATCAGCCGGTCACTGAAGACTGCATGAATTGCCATACGCCGCACGGTAGCAACACTACACCACTGCTCAAATCGCGTCCGCCTTTCATGTGCCAGGAATGCCATGACGGAACCCACGCCAGCGGGACTCCGGTAGGTACTAATGCTGCGGGCTACCAAGGTGGGCTAGCCACATTGAATACAGCTGGAACAGCGCCGCTATATCCAAGCAAGAATAACGTGGGCAATGCCTGCATGAATTGCCACAGACAGGTTCATGGCTCGAACAGTCCCGCTGGAGGTTACCTGCAGCGCTAATTTCAGAAAATGGGAGACTATGATGAAAACTCGTAACGGAAAAATGCAACTGAGCGTGTTGGCATTTGCTGTGCAAGGCGCGCTGCTGGCGATGTATGCCACCCCTGTGCGCGCGGATGACGCAGAAGCCGCAGCTTTGATGACCCCGAGCAATTACATCCAGTTTGGTGCGGTGAATACCTCAAGCAGTTCCGCCAAGTTTGGCGAATACAACGGCCTGAACAAGATGGGTGCCGATCCGGTTATCAACTTCAACATACGCGGTGGTGATGCTTATGGCGATGGCGACGGAACGAAGCGCTGGGCTTTCACGGGCAGCGATGTCGGCCTGAGCTCACGCGCGCTGGGGGCCTCGGTGAGCAATCAGGGGCAATGGAGCTTAGGTGTCGGCTACGATGAATTGAGCCACAACGTCTCGGATACCTACCAAACCCCATATCTTGGCAGCATGGGCGGCAGTAGCTTCACCATGCCTGCCGGTTTTGGTACGGTCAGTACGGCTGCAGCTGGAACGGCTCCGACGGGTACGGATGCACTGACTGCGGCGCAAAAAGCGGCTTTTCACACGATGGATATATCCAGTATCAGGAAGAATGGTTCTATCAGTGCAGGTGTCAACCTGAATGCGCAATGGGATGTCAAATTCGACTTCAACCATCTGGAACAGTCGGGTGCAAAGCTGATGGCGTTCGGGTCGATGGCTAATCTGGGAGCCGCCCCAACTGTACTTGGCGAGGTGGTTTCGGTTCTGCCGAACCCTACCAACTACACGACCGATACGATCAATCTGGCGCTGAACTGGGTAGGGGAAAAGGCACACATGAGTACCTCGTATTTTGGTTCCTTTTTCCGGGACAATTATAACGGCGTTAATTTCCAAACCTTCGGTGCCAGTGCAGCCCCTGCAGGTGTAAGCATGATGCAAACCATGAGCACCGCGCCCAACAATGACTTTCATCAGTTGAACCTGAAGGGCGGGTATGATTTCTCTTCCAAGACGAAATTGATCGGCGGCTTCTCGTATGGTTTGAATACGCAGAATGATAGCTACGCGGTAGACTCGATCTCGATGGCTGGTGCTCTTCCGCAAGGCTCGCTGGGTGGAATGGTGCGCAATACCCATGTTGATTTGAGGCTGATAGATCAGACTACCAAGGATCTGGCGCTGTCTGCAGGCGTTAAAGTTGACGAACGCTTTAACCAGACCGCGTCGAATTTCTATTACTTCAATGCGCTGGACGGAGCAAACCTTTCCCCTCCCAATCCAACGTCTGATCATCGTGCATATTTTCCGAACACGCCGTACAGCAACAGGAAAACCCAGGCAGAACTGGCAGGCGACTACCGTCTCACCAAGGATCAGCACGTGCGGCTTGCTTACAATCGTGAGAATATCAAGCGCTGGTGCGACCAGTATGCAGTAGGCGGTCTGGGAACGGTAACTACTGCTCTTTCTGCAACTGCTGTTGCTACAACTGCGATTAGTTCTTTTCCTGCAGGTACCGATTGCGTTGTTGCTCCTGGCAGTCAGGATGACAAGCTTAGCGCGACTTACAAGCTCAGGGCCAGCGAGGATCTGAACCTGAACATGGGATACTCCTATAGCAAGCGCGTGACAACTTCTGACCCATACGCGATCACGGCACGGCTGGGAACCAATGGAAATGCCAATCCAGCCCCTACTACCGGCCTCACCATGGGGCTGAACGGCGGTGATTACGTGGGCTTCTATCCGGCTTTCGATGCCTCTCGCACGGAACAGACGGTTAAAGCGGGCGCCAACTGGCAGGCCAGTGAAAAAATGTCTCTGGAAATGGTGGGAAGATACACCGGAATCAATTTCGGCGACTCTACCTACGGTGTGCAGCAAGGCAACTCGTGGAGCGTGAATCTGGATGCCAACTACAGCTACAGCGAGAATGCTTCTGTTTTCATGTATCTGACCCAGCAGCACAGAGAGCGGGATTTGACAGATCTGCAAAGGTCTCCATATCTGGCAGCAGCTGCCCCTACAGCTACAGCAATTGGCATACCATCGGGCGCCACCTGGACCGACAAGCTTAAAGATAATCAGACGACCCTGGGTATAGGAGCCAAGCAGAGAGGATTGATGGGATCCAGGCTTGAGCTTGCCGAAGACTTGACCTACTCCCTGGGCCAGACTGACTACGGCACATTGCTCAACTATGCGACAACCACGACGGGCGGTTTGACTTGCAGCGATCCCCATATCTTGTCATGCGGTGATCTGCCCACCATCAGGAACCAGATGATGCAGTTCAAGCTCACCGGAAAATACCAGATCGACAAGAATGCCCTGGTCGGTATGGGTTACATGTTCCAGCAGTTGGAGAGCAGCGACTATTATTACAATGGCCTGCAGACCGGTTACACAGCGAACTCGATGATGCCGACGAATCAGCAGTCTGGCAGCTACATTGTGCACGTGGTCGCAGTAAGTTACTCTCACAACTTCTAGTAAGTTCTTTATGGAATGAGCGGGCAAACGGGACACGGCATCAGGTGCCCCGTTTTTCTTGAGCAATATGGAATATCGCAAGAAATTTTTTCAGAGTGGAGAAAGCAATGGATAACAAAGCGGGCTTTATAAAACGTACCTGGACTATTCTGAAGCAGCCCAGCGCCAAATATTCTTTGATCGGCATTGCCACGGTCTCCTTTTTTGCCGGCATTATTTTCTGGGGCGGCTTCAATACCGGGATGGAGGCGACCAATCAACTCGAGTTCTGCATAGGCTGCCATGAAATGCGTGACAACGTGTTCAAGGAGTACAAGGAGACCATCCATTATTCCAATCGCACCGGGGTGCGCGCCATCTGTTCGGACTGTCATGTACCCAAAGACTGGGTGCACAAGTTGTGGCGCAAGATTCAGGCCAGCGGTGAAGTTTATGGAAAGCTTACTGGCTACGTTGATACGCCGGAAAAATTCAATGCCCATCGCATGGAAATGGCGACTAACGAATGGAATCGCATGAAGGGTTCCGACTCGCGTGAATGCCGTAACTGTCACAGTTTTGACGCGATGAGCGGTGACATACAAAAACAGACTATCTACCAGAGACACATGAAAGCGAAAGCAGAAGGACAGACCTGTATCGATTGCCACAAGGGTATCGCCCACAAGCTGCCCAAGGAATACAGAGATCCGGATGAATGATCTGAACAAACAACAGGAGTTTTAACGTTCCTCCAGCAAAAGCATCCCCTCGACTGTAATTCGGTAGAGGGGATTTTTACATCTGGCTGGCTGGCGGCGCCACCTTCACGACTTCTTCCAGCGTCGTCATTCCAGCTGCAACTTTCATGGCGCCGGAAATGCGCAATGGCCGCATGCCTTCGCGTGCTGCCAGTTCGCGGATGGGGGCAGTGTCAGTGGCGGGGGTGACCAGCTTGCGTAACTCGGGAGTCATCAGCAGTATTTCGTAAATGCCGATGCGCCCCATATAGCCTGTCATGCGGCATTCCAGGCAGCCCACCGGTTGATGAATTTGCTCCGGGCGTTTGGCTTTCCACGGCGACACCAGGCTGTCCCACTGTTCCTTCTCATCTTCCTGCAGAGGCACCGGTTTTTTGCAGCGCGGGCACAGCGTGCGCACCAGTCGCTGCCCCATTACCCCTAGCAGGGTTGCATTGAGCATGTAAGACGGAACGCCCAGGTCGAGCAGGCGCGTGATAGCCGCAGGAGCATCATTAGTGTGCAGCGTGGACAGCACCAGGTGCCCGGTAAGTGCTGCCTGGATCGCCATGTCGGCAGTTTCCAGGTCGCGTATCTCGCCTATCATGATGATGTCCGGATCCTGCCGCATCAGTGCGCGCACCCCGTCGGCAAAGCCTAATTCGATGGCATGCTGCACCTGCATTTGGTTGAACGCGGGTTCGACCATTTCGATCGGATCTTCGATGGTGCAGACATTCACCTCGGATGTGGCCAGGTGCTTGAGCGTCGAATACAGCGTTGTGGTTTTGCCCGAGCCGGTTGGCCCGGTAACAAGGATGATGCCATTGGGCTGTGAAGTCATCTGCTGCCAGCGTGCCAGATCTTCGTCGGAAAAACCGAGTTCGGAAAAGTCGCGCACCAGCACCTCGGGGTCGAAGACACGCATCACCAGTTTCTCGCCAAATGCGGTTGGTAACGTCGACAGGCGTAATTCGATTTCCTGCCCCTCGGCCGTGCGCGTCTTGATGCGGCCATCCTGGGGGCGGCGCTTCTCCACCAAGTCCATGCGGCCCAGCACCTTGATGCGGCTGGTCATGGCGGCCATTACCGACATGGGAACCTGATATACCTGGTGCAGCACGCCGTCGATGCGGAAGCGCACGATTCCCAGTTCACGCCTGGGCTCGATGTGGATATCCGAGGCGCGTTGGTCAAAGGCGTATTGCCACAGCCAGTCCACAATATGCACGATGTTCTGATCGTTGGCATCGAACTGGCGATTGCTCTTGCCCATTTCTACTAACTGCTCAAACGAGGCCTGCCCGGAGATGCCAGCACGATCAACCTTGGTTGCACTCTTCACCGAGCGTGCAAGGTTGTAGAACTCGACCAGAAAGCGGCTGATGTCGGGCGGGGTGGCCATCACCCGGCGGATTTCCTTGCGCAGTATGGGCTGCAGCACACTCTCCCATTCGCGCAGGAAGGGCTCGGCGGTGGCGATCACGACTTCGCGCTGGGTTACCTGCACCGGCAAAATGCCGAAGCGAGCAGCATAGTCGCTGGACATGATGTCGGTGACGGCGGAGAAATCAATTTTCAGCGGGTCGATGTGCAAATACTCTAGGCCAACCTGCCCCGCCAGCCACTCAGTCAGTGCTTCGAGCGTGAGCAGCTTGTGTGGGGATCGTTGGGACTTCCAGTTCTGCTCACTGACGGTTACCAGCGGGTGCGTGTCATGTCGCAGGCTGCGCTTGGCTGCGATCAGGGCATCGGCTTCTGCTCTGCCTACCATACTGTCGTTCACCAGCATGTCGAGCAGCTCGAGCAGCGTCAGCTTGTGCTCGCGTCTTTCCTCTTGCTTCTGGGCCACTTGTTTCTTGATTTCCTGTTTCATGGTTTTACCCTTGCGCTCATGGCTAAACTATACTGGCATTGTAGCCATAACTCGGAGCTGTGTATCGCGCTATGCATGACACTCCACAAACCGATGGTGATATCCAGCGCAGGCTGATCGCCGCCTTGCGCGACGCACGCTGCTACCCGCATGCGGCCAGCAGCGTGCGGCTTGTTGAGACGCATATTTCCTGGGTGCTGCTGGCCGGGCGCTACGCCTACAAAATAAAAAAATCGGTCAACCTGGGCTTTCTTGATTTCACCACACTTTCGGCGCGTCGCTTCTTTTGTGAAGAAGAGATACGTCTCAACCGGCGTCTGGCGCCGCAGATCTATCTCGATGTCATTGCTATCGGCGGCAAGCCGGATGCACCCGTGCTGGGGGCCGAGCCGGCACTGGAATATGCCGTCAGGATGCGACGTTTTACGGTGTCACGGCAGATGGACAGGTTGCTTGCGCGCGACCGGGTGTTGCCCAGGCACATGGATATACTGGCCGGCACTATTGCCCACTTTCATGGCGGGTTGCCTGCAGCGGGGGCGGCGAGCCCATACGGTACGGCCGCAGCCATCCGTGCAGCGGCCATGGAAAATTTCAGACACCTGCTGGCATTGCTTGGTGATTCGTCCGATCAGGCCAGCGTAGCTGCTTTGCAACAGGCGAGCGAAGCCGAGTTCGCGATCTGTGAGCCGCACTTTGTAGCACGGCATGCGCAAGGCTATGTGCGTGAATGCCACGGTGATCTGCATCTGGGCAATATCGTGCTGCTTGGCCAGCAGCCAGTTCCTTTCGATGGAATCGAGTTCAATCCCGCCTTGCGCTGGATAGATGTCATCAGCGAGATCGCGTTTACCGTGATGGATCTGCAGCAGTACCAGCGCCATGACCTTGCCAGCCGATTCTTGAACACATGGTTGCAGGAGAGTGGTGACTACAGCGGTGTTGCTGTGCTGCATTTCTATATTGCCTACCGTGCTGCGGTACGCGCCAAAGTCAGCGCCATCCGCGCGGCACAGGCCGGCCTGGGCAAACGCGATCAGGCAGCTGCGCTGGCAAGCTGCCGCAGCTATCTGCAGCTTTCCGCGCAAAGTCTGGCTTGCGGCAGGCCTGTGCTGATCATTACCCACGGCTTGCCGGGCTCGGGCAAGACCACCTTTGCACAGGCTGCGCTGGAACGGCTGGGCGCCATACGCATACGTTCAGATGTCGAGCGCAAGCGTTTGCATGACCTGTCTCCACTGGCTGCAAGCCTCGCGCAGTCTGGGTCTGGGCTGTATGGTACGGATGCAACACAGCGCACCTACACACGCCTGCTCGATCTGGCGCGTAGCCTGCTGGCTGCGGGATATCCCGTAATCGTGGATGCGGCTTTTCTTAAACAGACTGAGCGCGCACAATTCCGGAAACTTGCCCGGGAGCTGGCTGTGCCCTTTGTTATCGCTTCCATGCAAGCCAGCGACAGCATCCTGAGTGCGCGCATTACCCGGCGCCTGCAGGCGGGTAATGATGCCTCCGAGGCAGATCTTGCCGTGCTGCAGCTGCTGCAGGAAAAACAGAAGTTGTTGTCGCCGGAGGAACGCCGCAGTACAGTGGTGTTTGTAAATGAGGGGGCAGGGTTTACGGAATCTGCGTGGGGAACTCTGGATCAATTAATGCGCATACCCGCTGCTTGAAAAAGGAGAAATAAATGGCCGGACAAAGCGAGATCAGCAACATGGCGCTATTCTGCGACTTCGAGAACGTGGCGCTTGGCGTGCGCGACGCCAAATATGCACAGTTTGATATCCGCAAGGTGCTGGAACGCTTGCTGCTCAAGGGCAGCATCGTGGTGAAGAAGGCTTATTGCGACTGGGACAGGTACAAGGAGTTCAAGGCCACCATGCACGAAGCGGCCTTCGAGCTGATCGAGATCCCGCATGTGCGCCAGTCCGGCAAGAATTCGGCCGACATCCGTCTGGTGGTGGATGCGCTGGATCTCTGCTACACCAAGGAGCACGTGGACACCTTCGTAATTATCAGCGGCGATTCGGATTTTTCCCCGCTGGTTTCCAAGCTGCGCGAAAACAACAAGTATGTGATAGGAATAGGTGTCAAGGACTCGACCTCAGACCTGCTCAGTGCCAACTGTGACGAGTTTATTTTTTACGACGACCTGGTGCGCGAGCAGGAAGCAAAACAGAAACGCAAAGCCAAAAAGGCGCCGGTGAAAGATGTTGCGGACAAGAAAATAGCGGCCAGCAGCAGCGATGACAACAAGCGCCAGGAAGCACTCGATTTTATCGTGGAGACTGTCGAAGCACTGATTGCCGAGCGTGGCACGGATGAAAAAATATGGGGCTCGCTGGTCAAGACCACCATGCAGCGGCGCAGGCCGGGCTTCACCGAGTCTTCCTACGGCTATCGTTCCTTCAAGGATCTGGTTGAAGATGCGCAGAAGCACAAACTGCTGGCTGTGGTGCGCGACGACAAATCGAGCCAGTACACCATACGTTTGCCTTAGGCAGCGTATTTCCCCTTTTTGTCATTTTGAGGAGTAATATTTTTATTTCTCACTTACCCAAGGAGATTGTCATGATGGATATCACCAAGTTACTGGCTGATGAAGCCGAGCACCTGCTCAAGCATCGCTGTGTTGGAATCCCCAAAGAATCATTGCATCTTCCCGGTCCCGATTATGTCGACCGCGTGGTGTCGCTGAAAGACCGCAAGCCCGGTGTGCTACGCAGCCTGCAGGCGCTGTATGGCCACGGAAGGCTGGCGAATACCGGCTACCTGTCCCTGTTGCCGGTCGATCAGGGTGTGGAACATTCAGGCGGCGCCTCGTTTGCGCCCAACCCAATTTATTTCGACCCCGATAATATCGTCAAGCTTGCCATAGAAGGCGGCTGCAACGGTGTTGCTTCAACGCTGGGCGTGCTGAGTTCAGTTGCGCGCCGTTATGCGCACAAGATTCCGTTTATCGTGAAAATCAACCACAACGAGATGCTGACCTATCCCAATATCTACGACCAGACCCTGTTCGCCAGCGTCAATCAGGCTTTCGATATGGGTGCGGCGGCGGTGGGGGCGACAGTGTTTTACGGCTCCGAGCATTCGCGCCGCCAGATCCAGGAAATCTCCGATGCCTTCGAGCACGCCCACAGTCTGGGGTTGGCCACTATCCTGTGGGCTTACCTGCGCAATCCGGCATTCAAGGTGGGCGACAAGGATTATCATGTTTCCGCCGATCTAACTGGCCAGGCCAACCATCTGGCAGTCACCATCAACGCGGACATCGTCAAGCAGAAAATGGCCGAGAACAACGGTGGTTACAGCGCCATTAAATTCGGCAAGACCAGCCCCAAGGTATACAGCGATCTGACCAGCGATCACCCGATTGATCTGGTGCGCTATCAGGTGGCGAACTGCTACATGGGGCGCGCCGGGCTGATCAATTCCGGCGGCGAATCCGGCAAGGACGACCTGCATCAGGCAGTGCGCACCGCCGTGATCAACAAGCGCGCGGGTGGCATGGGGCTGATCTCGGGGCGCAAGGCATTCCAAAAGCCGATGCAAGATGGTGTGGCGTTGCTGCATGCGATTCAGGATGTGTATGCCGCAAAAGAAGTGACGGTGGCTTAGGACGTAACGGCGAATTGCGCTCGTCCTAGAATGAGTACATGGCCTTTAAACCGAAGGTGTTCATGCTGGATTGGGGTTGCACAATGCTGCAAAGGATACTGCATTGTGCGCTTCCGGGGGCAGTAGCGTAAACCGGGCCGGATTGCGTGAAGCGCCAGCTGTCGTAATAGCCCACGATATCCCAGTAATTACCAGTGCGGTAGGCGAGTTCGGCATACAGGCTCACGCTCTTGCCTGGCGAAAGCTGCGGATTGGAACTGAAGCCTGCGCTGTCCAGATGCGCATCTTCGCTGGCTCTGAATGGCAGCTTGAGGCCACCGCCACCGTGGAAACCTGCACCCTGCATGGGCCGATCCAGGCTGACGCCGGTGCGCAGAAACCAGATGGAATAATCCTCAAACTGGTTCATGTTGATGGTGCGCCGCCAGCTGTCCCAGCCCAGGCCTGCCACGTAATCGAGCCGGTGATTGCCCAGGTAATTGCGCGCAATCAGCTGGCCTTCGTGCATCATGCCGCTGTAGTCAGTCTGGGTGGAAACAGGTGTGTAGCTAAATTGGGTGTAAGTGTCATACGCAACGCGCCCGCTGTAGAGCTTTGCGTTATAAGCATAAAGCAGCCCGCTGTCGCGGTCCTCCATCCATTTCAGGTACAGCGCATAGCGGGAGCCGCTTTCTTTCAGCGTCAGTGCTGGGCTTTGCAGCGTTTCCTCCCAGCTGTACTGTTCAATACCTGTCCCGATTCCCCAGTCTGCATGCGCCTCTGTCGACAGGAGGGCGGTTGCAAAAAGGGTTGCAGCAAAAATTCTGGCGCTCATGTCGTCCTCCCCGTGGCGGATTAAGGCGATTGAAGGTCTGCTTAATGCTACTACAATTGCCGGGCTGCAGCGCGCACGGAACATTTTTGCAACAGGCCGCCGTTAGGCAGGTGCCGATTTACTTCAAGCCGACACTCATCTGGCGCCCCTCATTCAGTTTGGCCAGCTTGGCTTTCAGGTCAGGCAGTATCGCGGCGACGGCTTTTTCTCCCTCAAGCACAGCGAGGTGGCGCCCATTGAAATCGGTGGAGTTGATGCCCAATGTGGTTGGGCGAATGATGACGTCTGCACTGGGCAGCTCACTGCGATTAATTGCCTGCCCCATGATGGTGAAGGTCTGCATCAGCACATCCAGGGTGCTTTCTGTTTTTCCATATTGTGGCCGGTCTGAAATATCGACGGCAATGACAAAGTCTGCACCTAGCGAGCGCGCTACACGTACCGGAACGGGGGCGACCAGCCCGCCATCGACATAGTCATGGCCGTTGATGGAAACCGGCTGAAAGATACCGGGTACGGAGCTCGACGCACGTACCGCCATGCCGGTGTTGCCGGTACGGAACACGATCATCTCGCCGCTATGCAGGTCGGTGGCGACCACTGCGAACAGCTTGTTGAGCTTCTCCAGCGTGCGTTGTTTGACGGCATTGTTGATGAAATCCTGCAAGGCCTCGCCCTTGATCACGCCACGGTTGGGCATGGACCAGTCGCTGACCTGCCCCTCATCCATCTGCATGGTCAGACTCTGTATTTCAAAGCCGTTATATCCGGCCGCGTAAAGTGCGCCGACAACAGAGCCGGCGCTGGTGCCTACGATAATGTCGGGAACGATGCCTTGTGCCTCCAGCGCCTTGATCACGCCGATGTGAGCGAAGCCGCGTGCCGCGCCACCGCCCAGGGCCAGTGCGATCTTTGCAGTCGGACGTACTACAGGCGCCGCAGCTGGCGGCGGGGTGGTGGTGCATGCGGCCAGCAGTAATGTAGTGGTGAGCGCCAGCAGGGCAGGCGCATGCATGGATGGGAGTTTAATTTTCATACGTGATACCTTTAAACGAATGGTCTTGTAAATGACACAACGGTATGCATCGTCGCATCGCAATGCCATAAGTTCAAGCAGCGTGTGCAGTGATGGCCAGTCAAACACTACGGCGAGGCGAGAGCCACCTTGCGGTGCTGGTGGTGGCGAGCAGAAGCGGGAACAGGTACAGCCCCTCATCCTGATGGCGATACTGACCCGCACTGTCAAAGTGGCGCAGGATCGACTGAGCCGCCTGGCGTGCCTGTCCATCGAGGTATTGCTGTAACTTGAGCAGCGTGCTGCATTGCGCCAATATCCTGCCGTGGCAGGCGCGCAGCATTTCCAAAGGAACCGCGAAAGTCGGCGCACTGGCATTGCCTAACCAAGCATTCATTGCAGTCTCCTAGCTAGCCAAGTGGTGAGTCCGCATTACAGCGCATGCCACGGTTGAGGATCGTGCGTCAGTGCCACGCCTGCGATATAGAAAAACACCCCCTGCGCCGCAACCCATGCAGACAGCCTGATGGTTCGTGTTTTGCCGCGTTTCAGCGCGATCGTGCCCAGCGCGATATACAGCAGCAGCGCTACGATCTTGCTCATCAGCCAGGTATTGGAGAGCGGTGAAATTGACAGCTGTATGGCCAGCGTAACAGCACTGATCAAGAGGGCTGTGTCGACGATATGGGGTGTGGTTCTTACCCAGTGCCGCTGCAACAGTGGCGAGCCGCGCAACATCCAGATCCCGCGCAGCACAAACAGCGAGTAGCTCATCAGCACGCAGCCGATGTGTACGAGCTTGATGGTGAGGATGCTCAATTGATTTTCAGCCCGTGCTCCACGCGCGGGGCCGTTTCATGCCGGCGATCTTGCATGCCTGTTTTACATAACCGTAAGGGAAGAGCTCGAATATCATGTTGCGCGATTCGGCCCCGTGCGTCAGCGCCAGATGTTTCATGACATGACGTACATCGGCTGCAACTTGATGCTCCACATAGTATTCGCGCATAAAACGAATCGCATTCCAGTGCGCGTCCGTGAGCTGGATATTTTCCTGATGGGCGAGAGCCATTGCCACCTCCTCAGTCCAGTCCAGCGGTTCCACCAGATAGCCTTCGCCATCGGTTTCAGGCAATTGCTCGGTCGCATTCATTATTCACCTCGATGGAAAATGGTTGTCAAGGGTAACGCACGGTCAAATTGTATATCAGGTTTTTATAATATCATAGAGTGATATTTTAACTGCTTGAATAAGCATGTAGTATGCTGGAATGTCAAACAAGAATTTAAGTAAGAAAGAGTTTGAAGCGCTCTCGCGTTTTCGTTACCAGCTGCGCCGCTTTTTGCGCTTCAGCGAGGAAATTACCCGCCAGTTTGGCATCACGCATCTGCAATACCTGTTGTTGCTGCATATCAAGGGCTATCGGGGGCGGCAGTGGGCGACAATTGGTGAGCTGGCTGAGCTGCTGCAGTCGCATCATCACGGTGTGGTTTCTCTGGTGTCACGCTGCGAAAAACTGGGCCTGGTATACCGGCAGCAGGGCACGGCAGACCGGCGTGAGGTCGAGGTGCATCTCACCACGGCGGGTGAGAAAGCCGTGGGCAAACTTGCACGCCTGCATCGCGACGAACTGCTCAAGCTGCAAGGTGTGTTCCAGGTTCCCGGTATGAGGGAGCTGGCCGGGGACGGGGAGGCGGAGATGCAGGACGGTGAGGGGGAAGCCGGCGGGAAGTGATACACAAAATACTGGAATTTTATTCCTTGGATTCTATTGCTCAACCCCCAAACAGGTTTGCCAGCCCATCCAGTCCCACAAAATTGAAGGCATAGCTGGCTTGCGAACGCACCACCGGTTTGGCGTGGAAGGCGATGCTGACGCTGGCCTGGGTCATCATCTTGAGGTCGTTGGCGCCATCGCCTATGGCGATTACCTGCTTTGCTTTCATCTCCAGTTCATCGCGGGTACGTACCAGCCAGTCGGCCTTGGCCTGGGCATCAACGATATTTCCCAGCACCCGGCCGGTGAGTTTGCCGTCGACGATTTCCAGCGTGTTGGCCTGGGCAAAGTCGAGCCCGAGGCGCGCCTTGAGGCGCTCGGTGAAAAACACGAAGCCACCGGAAACCAGCAGGGTCTTGATACCATGTTCCTTCAGCTTGGCCAGCATAAGCTCGGCCCCGGGACTGAGCTGCAGGCGTTCGTCGTACACGCGCTGCAAGGCGCTTTCCTCCAGCCCTTCCAGCAAGGAAACCCTGCGGCGCAGGCTCTCGGCAAAGTCGATCTCGCCACGCATGGCCGCCTCGGTAATCACGGAAACCTGCGGCTTCAGGTGGTACATGTCGGCGATTTCATCTATGCACTCGATGGTGATCAGGGTGGAATCCATATCCATCACCACCAGGCCGAAGTCGGAGAGATGCTGGCTGGGGCGGACAAAGCCGTAATCCAGCTGCTGCTCCCAGCAATAGGCAGCCACGCCATCGTGCGGACGCGCATCAACCAGGCGATGGCAATGGGCGGCGGTTTGTTCGATGCGGACGGCACTGGTCAGTCCGGCAAGATATTTGAGATCTGCGGCTAGGATGTCGTGGGTGGCCTGGATGATGAGATTCATAAATTTTTACAATATGCTTGATTAACAGGTGCTGACCCGCATGACACTGAAAAATATAAGCAGGCTGGGGCTGGTTGCCAGTTGCTGAAGTGTTTTTTAGCTGATGTCGCCGGGTTCGGAGAGTGTGTTAACGCAGTAATACAACATCAGCTTGTCATTCTGGCTCGTGCTTTCAAACTCTACACCAGTTCGTATGCCGCTGAATGATTCGCTGATATGTTTGATAATGGCTGCAAGGGTCAAATCCACATTCTTCTTTTCAAACTCAACCTGGAGTGAAAGATTGATCCTGTCCCCAATATTGCCAAGTGCTTCGCTGGAAACCAGGCCTGCACCGCCAATACTCAAATCCTTGACGATGATGGCGGTGGGATTACTCATGCCCTTTGCGGTAACGGTTGCCGTCAACTCGAGATCTGCGCGCAGATGGCTGCGTACAAATTTGACGGCCACAGTATCCGGGCAGGAAAAGCGGGCGTTAAATTGCGCGCTGTCTAATTGCAGCACGCTGGAAGTGAAAGAAAAATCGTATTTCCCGGTAAACCCCTTAATGAGGTAGCTGTCACCGGCGCGTATCTCTATCATTTTTGTGTTGTTCACAAGAAGAGAGGTCAGGATGCTTTTTCCGGCAAAGACCGCAACAAATTGCGCCTTGTGACCCAGCATCCTGCCTTTGCTATCCAGTATTTTCAACTCTGTGCCGGGGCGTAGCCTTAACTCCTGAATGCTGACTTCAACATGGCCAGCGCTGTTTGTTTCATGATTCATTGTTCGCCACCCTCGATATTGCTTGTAACGATTGATGAGCGACCAAGTCGCTATGTGGCGTGCATTTTACATGGGCATGCATCAATCGCTACAATTTGTTAATGTGCCGTATACATGCAGTCTGAAATAAATTTGACAAACATTTCTTTTCATACTAAATTAGTCAACATTGTGTCGCGATGCAGTTTTTATGTTTATGTATGTTCGCGGCAGTTTAATGGAACGCAATCTGCACATGGCAAACCTGTCGAAAGTCAGGGACGCAAAGTTACCGGTCTAAGGAGTTTTTTTGCTCTATGACAGCGGGATCGCCAGATAGATTACACAGGTTGATCCTGTATCTCTGTTTATCCCCCTCAGGCCGATAACTTCGCAGGTTTTGCGGATTGACTGGCATCCGCAATTGGCTTCGCTTAATATATCTATCAACCATGCGGGTATGGTTGGTTAGTTAGTGGAAGCATAACGACGGAATTGGGGGGTAATGTGTCACCTGAACTTTCTAACAAAACCGCTGATGCGGGAACTGCCACTTTCGTAGCGGAAAACCATTTGCTCGGCATTGTGCAGCGCATTGTGGCATCGCGTGACGATACACGTATCGTGCTGCCGGGTAAGGGCGAGATAGCCATACTTCCCGGACGCAATGAATTCCACGCCAATGTGCAGGATATGCCCGAATTCTGCCGTGCTCCCGCAGCTCATTTTGGGGTGACGGTGTTCGATGGGGCCGTCCACACCTATACATCGCGCAATGGCAGGAGCATCAAAGACCTGCTCTGGCAATCTGCCTTCCATGCTTCACAAGGCCTTCTGCTTGAGGGCTGTTCGAAATACGATGTCATCCAGTTCAGCCACTGGCCTAACCTGACCCGCCTGCCGGTCACGCCAAATGCCGCACGGATTTGCGCATTGCTCACGCGCCACCCCACCACCATCATGCTCGTGCATCGCGTACTCGGCATCGACAAGGAAGAGGTGTGGCAGATTTGCAGTGCCGCTTACAGCGCCGGCATTGCCCGCATGATCAGCCACAACCCGGCGGTGCCAGGTGTTGATGCATTTGCAGCCCAACAACCCGAACCGGTTAAAGAGCGTGGCCTGTTCCGCTCGATGTTCGCAAAAATCTCGGGGCTCTGACAAATGGAAAATAAAATCATTTTTGCAGGCCCGGTTGGCGCGGGCAAGACCACCGCCATTAGTTCTGTCAGCGACATCATGGTCGTCGGCACCGAGGCGCGCGCATCGGATGAAGTCGCACAACGCAAGAACACCACCACCGTGGCGATGGATTACGGCATCCTCAACCTGGATGGCGGCGAAAAAGTGCACCTCTATGGCACCCCGGGGCAGGAGCGCTTCAGCTTCATGTGGGAAATATTGAGTGTGGGAGCGATGGGGTTCGTCATTCTCATCGACAGTGCCAGACCCGACCCCATGGCAGATCTTGATCTCTATCTGAATGCATTCAGCAAGTCCATTGCCAAGTGCGGTAATGCGGTGGTGATTGGTGTCACGCGCACAGAATTAAATCCGCAGGTTGATCTGCTGGACCGCTTTAACGCACGCCTCACCAGCATGAAGCTGAGTATCCCGGTTTTTGAGGTGGACGGGCGCCAGCGCGAAGATGTCAAACAGATGTTGCTGGCCCTGCTCACGTTTCTTGACCCCGCCACCAATAGGGGGCGCGCGGCATGAGCCTGGTTGCAGCCGCACTAGAGTTGACGCAGTCTCAGGAGGAGCAAATGGAACTGGAGAGGCGTCGCCGCAATCGCATACTTCCGCTTGATGCTCCAGGCGTTCCAGATGCGCTGCTTGAATTGCATGGTTTTGGGGTGGCTTTTGGCCAGCAGGTTATCCTGTGTGAAATCTCGCTGGCCATACCGGAGACTGGTGCCGTGATATTGCTCGGGCCGTCAGGCACCGGGAAGTCCACGTTGTTGCGCACGCTGGCCGGGCTCAGTGTCGCCAGCCCTTCGTTTCGGACCTGGGGGAAGGCGTTTTATCGCGGCTCCTTACTGGATGGTAAAGAACGCCCAGAACTGGTGGCGCAAAGCGCGAGGCTGATGATGTCCTCCGTGCTCGAGAATGTCGTCGTCAACTTGCCGGAGCGCAACCTGCTTACCCTCTCCATGCAGCGCGACCTTGCGCAGCGCATGCTGGAGCGGGCCGGATTGCAAGAGTTGTGCAACCAACTCAGTGAACCCGTGGTCAATCTGCCACTGGCGCTGCAGCGCCATCTCTCGATCCTGCGTCAGGTTGCCGCCAGTCCGCGCCTGTTGTGCATCGATGAACCAACCACGGGATTGAACGCCGTCGAAAGTGCCCGCCTGCTGGCTTACATGCGCGAAGAAGCCTCGCGCCGTGCCCTGCTGGTTGTCCTGCATAACCAACAGCACGCGCGCTTGCTGGGAGGAACCGCAGTGCTGATTGCCGGCGGATACGTCCAGGAAGAACAGCCCATTCCGCAGATATTTGATGCTCCGATTTCGGCAGCGGCACGCGAGTTTGCGCGCAACGGCACTTGCAGCGTAGCCGCTCCCGGGACACCGCCTGAATATCTGGACGAATCGCTGCCTCCGCCCAAAGCACTGCCAAAGGCAGCATTGAACTATTCGGGGAGTGCGGCAGGCCCTCGGGGTTTCCTCTGGCTTAAGCAGGGCAAGCTCGCGGGAACGCCATTGCCAGGTGTTTATTTCGACATGGAATACGACTTGAAAGCCTTGCAGCGCGTCGGGGTGACCACCCTGGTGACGCTCACAGAAACGGCACTGGATGAATCGCGGCTCGTGCCATTCGGCATGAAAAGTTTTTGGGAGCCCATTCCGGACATGAAGGCTCCTACTATTGAACAGGGCATACGCTTATGCCAGAAAATTGACCAGTTACTTACCCAACGCGAAGCCGTCGCAGTTCACTGCAAGGCAGGGATGGGGCGTACCGGCACCGTGCTCGCCGCCCACCTGGTGTGGGAGGGGCAGAGTGCGCTCGATGCGCTGGAAACAGTGCGCAGCATTGAACCGCGCTGGGTGCAATCACCGCTACAAATTGCATTTCTCGAAGAATTTGAAATTGCGGTAGCAAAGAATCGTGCCTAGCCTGTAGTGGGCAAGGCGATGACGTTGTAGGAAACCCCGGCCGAGCTGTTGCAGCAAGGCTTTTTATAAAATTTATTAATGAAAGATAATGATCATGGCTGACTTAAATAACGCACTACAAAATGCAATTACCTCCATCCCGGAATGCCTGGCTGCCGGATACATAGACCTTTCCAGCGGCATGTTGCTGGGCATCCGCTCAGTCGATTCACAACCGGCTGAAGTCGTCGAGTTGCTGGCCGCCGCCACGGCAGACCTGTACCAGGGTACCAACGTCAAAATGATCGAGAGCATATTCAAGAAGGCGCGCGGACTGAAGGATGATGGCCATCACTACTTCCAGGAAATCATCATCAACAGCGACAACCTGATCCACATATTTATCCGTGGCAAAAAAGAAGATCAGGTTGCCTGTTTTGTTTGCCGCAAATCGGCCAACCTCGGCATGGTGCTTACCAAATCGCGCAGTGCCATGCCCGCACTGGAAGCCGCAGTTTAATCGGTAGTGATGTAGCAAGGAAAGATGAAGCCTGGCTGTTGCAGCGAGGCTTCGTTGATTTTTATTAAACCAGAAAGGAAATGACATGGCTGATTTGGATAATGCGTTACAAAGCGCAATTGCTAACATCCCGGAATGCCTGGCTGCCGGATATATAGACCTTTCCAGTGGCATGCTGCTGGGGATCAAGTCGGTGGATTCTCATCCGACTGAAGTGATCGAGTTGCTGGCTGCCGCCACGTCGGATCTGTACCAGGGCACCAATGTCAGAATGATTGAGAGCATATTCAAGAAGGCGCGCGGGCTGAAGGATGATGGCCACCACTACTTCCAGGAAATCATCATCAACAGCGACAACCTGATTCACGTGTTCATTCGTGGTAAAAACGAAGATCAGGTTGCCTGTTTTGTTTGCCGCAAAACGGCCAACCTGGGTATGGCGCTCACCAAGGCGCGCAGCTCCATGCCTGCTCTGGAGGCCTCGGTTTAAACGGGGCTGCAGTTCGGCCATGCAGCGTGGCCGAGTCTTGAAAATGTGTATAATTCATTCACCTGATAAATTTGTGGGTATATGGAATCATGAGAGAAGCAGAAAAAACACCGGATGAAGTGCGCGCCTCGGCCCTGCGCTCCGTCCTGCGCGAATTGAACAATTCTTCTGCCGATATCGAAGCTTCAGCCTGCATATCGAGTGATGGCTACTCCATGGCTGCGGTTCTCGGTCAAGATGTCGATGCGGACCGTTTTGGCGCCATGTGTGCATCGTTGCTGGCTTTGGCTCATCGGGCTTCCCAGGAAATTCAGCGTGGAAATTTGAAGCTGGTACTGGTCGAGGGGGAGCAGGGGGTCATGTTGTTGGTACAGGCTGGCCCGGATGCCATCCTGGCTGTGGCTGCCAAGCCAGGCAAAAACATGGGCATGATCTTCCTGGATGCCAGAAAAGTTGCGCAGAAACTGCTCACAGTTCTGGAGAGCCACAAGTAGTTTTCTTATGAACTGACAGCACAGTTCATCTCTATGGCGAACCTGAAATATCAAGACCGTGAGATCAATTCACGCGAGGGCGAAAACGTCCTCGATGCCTTGTTGCGCCAAGGCATCAGTATCCCGTTTTCCTGCCGCAGCGGTGCCTGCCATATCTGCCTGCAACGCTGCATTCAGGGAACGGTTCCCCCTGTGGCGCAACGCGGTCTGCGCCCAGCGTTGCGTGAGCAAGGTTATTTCATGGCCTGCCAATGCGTGCCGCAGGCGGACATGGAGATTGCGCCTCCCACCGAGCTCTACGCGACGATGCCGGTGCACAGCAAGGAAATGCTTTCCGCGCATGTGTGCAAACTCCTGATAGAGCCTCCCTCGAATTTCGTTTATCACGCCGGGCAATTCATCAACCTGCGCCGCCCTGACGGCCTGGTACGCAGTTACTCTCTCTCCAGCCTGGCGGGAGAGGACTACTTTCTCGAGATACACGTCCTGCGCAAGGAAGGTGGCATCATGAGCAACTGGATACTGGATGAACTGAAGGCCGGCGACGAAGTGGATATTCTGGGGGCCGGCGGCGACTGTTACTACCGGGATGACGCCCACGGCCATCCGCTGTTGCTGGTAGGCACCGGCACCGGACTGAGTCCGCTCGTCGGCATCGCGCGCGATGCCTTGCACCAGCAGCATCGAGGTGAAATCCATCTCTATCATGGTGGCCGCGCTAGTGATCGTTTTTACCTGCGCGAAAAGTTGCGCCAGATGGAGCAGCAATATCCAAATTTTCACTATCACGAATGCATTTCGAGGAGTCCCATGCCGGCGGATGGCGCTTATGCCGGGCGTGTGCAGGAGGTCGCCTGCGCGCAACACCAGGATCTGCGCGGCTGGCAGGTGTATTTTGCCGGCTTGGCTGAAATGGTGGATAGCGGGGAACTGCTGGCGGCAGAGCGTGGTGCTGCGCCGGGGGCAATTCACACGGATGCCTTTGCCCTGCGCGAGTTGCGCAAGGCGCCGCGCAATGGCGACAAGATTGCATCAGCTTCACAGGCGCACAACGTTGCGGAGTCAGGCATGGATGACGATAGGCCAAAATATCCGCCGCCCGATCCCGAGCTGTGGGCGGCACTGCGCGACGGCGAGGCGCTCATGCAAGTGCTGAAAGATTTCTATGCGCGGGTCTACCAGGATGCGAGGCTCTCCCACTTTTTCGATGGGGTGACCCAGCAGCGCCTGATTGAGAAGCAATACCTGTTCACGCGCCAGATACTGACAGGGGAAAAAATCTACTTCGGCGACCGCCCGCGCAATACCCATCACTGGATGGTGATCTCGGATGAACTGTTCGATTACCGCGCAAACATCATGGGGAGCTGTTTGCGTGAGCATGGGCTGCCCGAATCCATGGTGCTACGCTTCCTTGAAGTTGAAGAGTACTTTCGGCACGACATCGTGAAAGTGGCTCCGTTTGCGCGCATCAAAGGCGGCGTGGAAGTTCCCTTCGAGGGGTTCAATGAAATCATTATGGATGTCGGTACGCTGTGTGACAGCTGCGGGCGCGAAGTCTCGGCAGGAGAAAAAGTCATCTATCATGTACGCATCGGAAAAATCTATTGTTCCGACTGCAGCTCCCGGCCTAACCACGAAATGCCTGTTGCAGCTGCTGAGGCAGGGCTGCCGCAGAGATGACCGGCTGCTTTTTTTAGAGGCGGAAAGATAGGCGATTCGATATATTTTTTGTGATGAGTTTCTGAAAAAAGGGCTGTTTTTACACATCACACAGGCTGTGTCATGAAATATTCACAGACCGGTAAAATAATTGCAACGCCGTTCCATTAGAGTAGTCGCTTCTAACTAGTCAGCGGAGGCGAGCATGTCTTATGTAATCGGAATTGTGGCAATCCTTTTAATTGGCGTTATTGTCTTGATGGGCGGGATGGTTATGATGAGCAGCGGTCAAGTGCAAGGCATGGCGAGTGTGATCAAAGAAGCAATTGCCTGGGGAAGTGCATTTATACTTGGCTACAGTGCTGTTGCGGCGATCGCTATTCCTTCTCAAAGGATTTGAACGGAATTTTCTGCACTGTTCACCTCACATCGCATACCTGGGGTACTCATGTCTGAATGTGCTAACGTGGATTGTGCAGCGGGAAGAAAAATGGGATGCCAAACCTTCTGTTGTCGCCTGCTGGTGCGGCTCGACCCGGATGAGCGCAAATTCGACAATGGCGGCGGTATGGCCAAGGGGTTCGTCGACAAAACAACAGATGGATATTGCGTGAATCTGGATCGCGAAACGCATCTTTGCCGCACTTGGGCGCGGCGCTCACGCACCTGCCGCAGGTACAACTGCAACAGCGATTTCCTGCTCCAGGTGGCAGTGCGGCACAAGTTCAATAATATTGTGGAACTCGCCAGATTGGCCGCCACCGTGCACATTCCGAAAGAAACCTACGTTCAAGTTGCGCACACTGACGAGTAGATTCGCGCATCGTTAAAACTGTATGCCATGCAAGCGCTGCTCACGGAACCTGTGCTGCTATGCGCTTGGTAATACTTAATGTGCCGGCTTACGGCGGTGGTTCGCATCATAAAATTGAACATAATAATTGTTTGACACCATCGGGTACTCTCCATAGAATCAAGAAGAAGCAATCATGATTTGCATAGCAACGCCGGCAAGGGCAAGCCCGTCGAAAGGCGAGTACGCACTTCCTGGCTAAGGGGCCGGCTCCTAATCGACACACAGTCGAGCGCCAGCGGGGTCGCCAGGTGATCAAGCATTCTTTGCTATCCACCCGGAGTCTTGGCTCATCAATCTGAGGCGCGGGTGTTATGGCAATACTGAAACTCAAAGCCGCAAAATTTGGCAAAGTGCAGCGGCCAGTGTTGGCATCGCAGCCCTATTTTTAGGTTTAAATAGAAAATAGGCTGCCTAAATATTTGAGATGGATCCGAAGGAGTAGCTCGTTTGGTAAAAAATGGTTCGGGCGTGACTCCCCTTCTTGAAGCCGCCCAGATAAGCACACTGTTTTCTGGTGCAAGGTTTGTCTTCGCCATCAATGCTGTCAACTCCATTATCGTTGCTTTTGTTCTGTGGGGTGTCGTTTCTGCCACTATCCTTGTGTTATGGATACTGGCGGTGCTGGGTATCACTGCCACCAGGTTTCGTCTGTTGCTCGATTATGAACAGGACGAGTTGCAGGCTGAACGCCTGGCTTACTGGAAACGGGTGGCCGTATGGGGCGCGGCATTATCCGGATTGGCCTGGGGTTTTGCTGCAATACTCCTGTTTCCGCACGGTTCGCCGCTACACCAGATTTTCCTGCTGACCATCATGTTGGGCATGATGGCTGGCTCGGCCACCTCGTGGCATGCCTATTTTCCCGCCTTTCAAGCCTATTTTCTGCCTGTAGCAATATTTACCCTGATCCGTTTTGTACTGGAAGTTCTTTCCAGGGAGGTCGCGCAGGAGATATTCACCGCCTTGGCTGCAATGTTTCTGATTTTCACCGTTGGCTTGTATTTCTTTGCGCGAAAATCGAACCGGGTGCTGGAGCAATTGCTGATTGCTCAATATGCAAAAGAGGCGGCAGAGGATCGCTATCGCGCCTTGTTCCAGGGAGCCCGGACGCCCATGTTTCTGATCAACCCGGTCGATGGGCGGATCGTGGATTGCAATGCCGCAGCAGCAGATTATTACGGCTACCAGACCGATCAATTGAAACAGATGAATGTTGCTCAGATCAACACTTTGTCGCGTGAAGAAATCGCCGAAAAAATGTTACAGGCGAGCAGCAGGAAGGAGTCCTCTTTCAATTTCAGGCACCGCATGGCTAATGGCGATGTGCGGGATGTCGAGGTGCTGTCCGGCCCGGTTAAATTGGAAGGCCAGCAACTTCTATATTCCATCGTGCATGACATTAGCGAACGCATAGCATCGGAACGGCAGGTGGCCTTGACCCGGCAGGCGCTCGATGCCGAACACCTGCGCTTCCAGGCGATTCTGGACAATGCCCCATTGGGCATCTGGTACCTGGGGATCGACGGCAATCTGCAATTCGTCAACAAGACATTTTGCCGCTCACTCGGAGTTTCCGAAGAGCAATTCCTGGCAGCGCAGCATTATGCGGGGGTTCTGCCGCAGGAGGTTGCCAATCATTGCATCCAGTCTGACCGGGAGTGTTTCGAGCGTGATATTCCGCATATATCAAAAGAGTGGATGCCGTTTGTAGATGGCAAACAACACTTGCTGGAAATCACCAAGGTGAAACTGGTCGGTTCAAACGGTATCACCAACGGACTGATCGGGCTGTCCGTGGATATAACGGAACGCATGCAAGCAGAAGAAAGCCTGCTTCTCACTGCCAGCGTGTTCAACAACAGCCAGGAAGGCATTCTCATCACCGATGCCGATAACAATATTCTCGATGTAAATACATCCTATAGCCGCATCACCGGCTATAGCCGCGAGGAGGTGCTGGGAAAAAATCCGAAGTTGCTGAGTTCAGGCCATCAGGACAAAACGTTTTATGACGCGATGTGGCAATCCTTGCAAGAGCATGGTACTTGGCGCGGCGAGATATGGAACCGGCGCAAGTCCGGAGAAATTTATGCCGCACTGCTCTCGATTTCGGTAATACGTGACGAAAACGGCAGGGTACAGCGCCACGTTGGCCTGTTCCTGGATATTTCCCACATCAAGGCACATGAGGCCGAGCTGATCCGCGTTGCCCACTACGACATGCTGACCGGCGTTCCCAACCGCGCTCTGCTGGCCGATCGCATGAAGCAGGCAAAAGCCCAGACGTTGCGCGAACAGGACATGATGGCGGTATGCTATCTCGACCTCGACGGTTTCAAGTCCATCAACGACACGATGGGTCATGAAGCGGGCGACCAGGTATTGATCGAAGTAGCCCAGCGTATTATGGGCACCATACGCGGCGGCGATACCGTGGCTCGCCTGGGCGGTGACGAGTTCGTGATTCTGCTTTTGGGGCAGGAGAGAGGTGAGGAGTGCGTGGCGACCCTTGAACGCCTGCTCAAGGTGATTTCCCTTCCGATCACAGTCAGGGACCAGTCGGTTACTCTGGGCGCCAGCATCGGCGTCAGCATCTATCCTCTGGATGATGAGGATGTCGACACCCTGCTGCGCCATGCCGACCAGGCTATGTACCTGGCAAAGCAGGCTGGCAAGAATCGTTTTCACATTTACGATCCGTCGCTGGACCAGCGCACCCGAGTTCACCACACATTCCTGGAAAATATCCGGGGTGCCCTTGAATACAACCAATTCGAACTGCACTACCAGCCCAAGATCAACTTGCGCTCGGGACTGCTGGTCGGTGCGGAAGCCCTGATACGCTGGCGGCATCCCGAGAAAGGCTTGCTCCCTCCTGCCGAATTCCTGCATGCCATCGAAAACACCGACCTCGACATCGAAATTGGAGAGTGGGTGATAAGCACCGCGCTTGCACAGATTCAGAAATGGAGGGCCGCAGGGCTGGACATCGAGGTCAGCATCAATATATCCGCCTACCACCTGGAGTCTTCCGGCTTCGTGGAGAAGCTGCGCCAGAAGATGGCGCAGCACACCAGCATACCCATTGGCAGGCTGCAGATCGAAGTGCTGGAAACCGCAGCGCTTGATGATGTCGTCACCGTGAATGGCATTATCAAGTCATGCCGCGAATTTGGCGTGAAATTTGCGCTGGACGATTTTGGCACCGGTTACTCCTCCCTGACCTATTTGAGCAAATTGCCGGTCGATACTCTCAAGATAGACCAGTCCTTTGTGCGGGACATGCTGGAGGACAAGGGCGACATGGCTATCGTCCATGGCATCATTGCCCTGGCGCGCACTTTTGAGCTGCAGATCGTGGCCGAAGGCATTGAAACCCGGGAGCATTACAATGCCTTGCTGGATATGGGGTGCGAGATCGGACAGGGCTACGGCATCGCCAGACCGATGGCAGCGGAGGCGCTGGTGAATTGGCGTGCCAAATAAAGCGAGATGATATGAGTGATTCTGAAAATTTAAGACAGTCGCTGAAAAGCCTGCATGTATTACCCGCAATACCTGAGCTTGCGCGGGATATTCTGGCCTTGAAAGTGCTGACTTACGAAGGGGAACAGGAGTTGCTGAAGCTGATCGAGAATGATCCTTCGATCTCGACTAAAGTGGTCGGCCTGGCCAATTCCCCCCTGTTCGGCACGTCGAGAAAAATAACCTCAGTGCGTAACGCCGTTTCGCTGCTCGGCATCAAGCGCGTCAAAATGATAGCCCTGAGCTTCGCCATGATGACAGCCATGGCGCGCACCCGGGAGGGATTGCTCAATGTGCACAAATTGTGGCAACACTGCCTGACAGTCACCATGGCAATGCACACCATGTCCAAATACATGCCCGCTGACGCTTGCCCCCAGGATGACGATATTTTTCTTGCCGGGTTGTTGCATGACATCGGTTTTCTGGTTCTGGATTACATTGATCCGATGCTTAGCGATAAATTTCACGCCCGTCTGGCCGCAGAAACCGGACTTTCCATTGAAGAGGTGGAGGACGGGGTGTTGGAGATGAGCCACAGTGAACTGGGTGCGGAGCTGGGAAGCCACTGGGGCCTGCCGGAATCCATCGTTGCCGTGCTGCGCTATCATCACACGCCCAACGCCGTGCAATCCCTTGCCGGACAGCCACTGGTGAACATGGTCAACCTGGCGGAAAAACTGTTGCCCACATTTCGCGTTGCCGAACAGGTTCAGCCGGATATCACGCCGGATGATTGGGAATCACTGGGCATTGATCCCAGTCATGCGGCAGAAATTATGGAGGAAGTGAACAAACACGCCGAAGAGGTGGCGATTGCGTTTGCCTAGAACTGGTCAGATTTCAATTATTACTTCAACTCACCAAAGAAATTCTTGATCGCCAGCACGCGCTGAGCAAGATCGCCATATTTCAACTCAATCCGCAACTTGTCTTGCCCGCTCATCTTGAAGTGGCGCTTGCTCTGGATCAGCGTGATGATCTTCATCGGGTCGATCGGCGGATTGGGCACGAACTGAATCTGGATGGCTTCACCGGAAGCGTCCACCTTGATGATGCCTAATGGCTTGGCCAGGATGCGCAGGCGGTGACAGTCGAGCAGCGTTTGCGCGGGGGCGGGCAACAGACCGAAGCGGTCCACCAGTTCCTGGTGCATCTCGTCCAGATCGTTGAGTGTGGCGCAGTTGGCCAGACGCTTGTACAGCATCAGGCGCTGGTGGATGTCGCCGCAGTAGTCGGCGGGTAGCAGCGCCGGGGTGTGCAGGTTGATCTCGGTGGTGACACCCAGGGGGTGCGCCATGTCCGGCTCGTGGCCCTGCCTGAGCGAGGTGATGGCGGCATTCAGCATGTCGGTGTAAAGACTGAAGCCGATCTCCTGCATCTCGCCGCTTTGCGATTCTCCCAGCACTTCGCCCGCCCCGCGAATTTCCAGGTCGTGCATGGCGAGGTAGAAACCTGACCCCAGTTGTTCCATCGCCTGGATCGCTTCCAGGCGTTTCTTTGCCTGTGCGGTCAGCCCTTCCAGGCTGTCCACCAGCAGATAGGCATAGGCCTGGTGATGCGAGCGCCCGACGCGGCCGCGCAGCTGGTGCATCTGCGCCAGGCCGAAGCGGTCGGCGCGGTTCATGATGATGGTGTTGGCACTGGGCACGTCGATGCCGGTCTCGATGATGGTGGTGCACAACAGCACGTTGAAGCGCTGGTGGTAGAAGTCGCGCATCACCGCTTCCAGGTCACGCTCGCCCATCTGCCCGTGCGCCACGCGGATGCGCGCTTCCGGCAAGAGGTCTGCGAGTTTTTCCGCCATGTTGGCGATGGTGTCCACCTCGTTGTGCAGGAAGTACACCTGGCCGCCGCGCTTCAATTCGCGCAGCACGGCCTCGCGGATCACGCCCGAACTGTAGTTGCTGACAAAGGTCTTGATCGAAAGCCGCCGTTGCGGTGCGGTGGCAATCACCGAGAAATCGCGCAGGCCTTCCAGCGACATCGCCAGCGTGCGCGGGATCGGCGTGGCGGTCAGCGTCAGCACATCCACCTCGGCGCGCAGCGCCTTCAGGTTTTCTTTCTGCTGCACGCCGAAGCGGTGTTCCTCGTCGATGATCACCAGCCCGAGATTGTGGAACTTGATGCCCTTCTGGATCAGCTTGTGCGTGCCAATGATGATGTCGAGCTTGCCTTCCTCCATGTCCTTGAGCGCCTGCGTCTGCTCCTTGGCGGAGCGGAAGCGCGACAGCTCGCCGAGCTTGATCGGCCAGTCGGCGAAGCGTGTGGAGAAATTCTGGAAGTGCTGCTCCGCCAGGAGCGTGGTGGGCACCAGCACCGCCACCTGCTTGCCGTCCATGGCCGCGACGAAGGCGGCGCGCAGGGCCACCTCGGTCTTGCCGAAACCCACGTCGCCGCAGATCAGCCGGTCCATCGGGCGGCCGGATTGCAGGTCGGCCACCACCGCCTCGATGGCGGCGGCCTGATCAGGCGTTTCTTCAAAGCCGAAGCCGGCGGCAAACGCCTCGTAATCATGCTGGGTCAGCTTGAACTGGTGGCCACGGCGCGTGGCGCGCTGTGCGTAAAGATTCAGCAGTTCTGCCGCGGTATCGCGCACCTGCTGCATGGCGCGGCGCTTGGCCTTGTCCCAGGTGCCGCTGCCCAGCTTGTGCAAAGGCGCAGTGTCGGAGGCGCCGCCGCTGTAGCGGCTGATCACGTGCAATTGGGATACCGGCACGTAGAGCTTGTCGCTGCCGGCATATTCCAGCAGCAGGAATTCGTTTTCGCCCTCGCCCAGATCCAGATTCACCAGCCCCTGATAGCGCGCGATGCCGTGCTGCTCGTGCACCACCGGGTCGCCCGGCTTGAGCTCGGACAGGTCGCGCAGCATGCCTTCCACATTGCTCTTCTTGGCGGCGCGCGCGGCGCGGCTGCGCGGCTGCGCGGCATACAGCTCGCTCTCGGTGACGATGGCGCACTGCTCATCCGTCAGGATAAAACCGTTGCCCAGCGTGGCCACGCTCAGCATGAATTTGTCCGGGCTCGCCAAAAACTGCGCGTAGTCTTCGCACAGCGCAGGCGCCAGGCCGTACTCCTGCAGATACCCGCTCATGATCTCGCGCCGCCCCAGGCTGTCGGCCAGCAGCAGCACGCGCCCCGGGTAGGCTTGCAGGAAATTGTGCAGGGCCTGGGTGGGAACCTCGGCGCGGCGGTTGACGGCGATGTCGGGTACCGGTGCGGTGGCACACGGCGTCAGGGTGGCAGCAGGCTCATGGTTGTTTCCCACGACATCGATGCGCGCAAAGTTTTTCGCGGCGATGAAGAATTCTTCCGTGCTCAGAAACAGCTCGTGCGGCTCCAGCAGCGGGCGCTGCGGGTCGCCGCGGAGCAGCTTGTAGCGCGAGGCGGCATCCGTGGTGAAGGTGGCGATGGCGCTATCCACATCGTGGTGCAGGCACAGCGTTGCATTGCCGGGCAGGTAGTCGAAAAGTGTCGCTGTCTTTTCAAAAAACAGCGGCAGGTAATACTCGATGCCGGCGGGTGCGATGCGCTTGCTCACGTCCTTGTAGATGCGCGACTTGGACGGGTCACCCTCGAAGCGGTCGCGGAAGCTCTGGCGGAAGCGCGCCTGCCCGGCCTCGTCCAGCGGAAACTCGCGTGCCGGCAGCAAACGTATTTCAGGCACCGGATACAGGCTGCGCTGGGTGTCCACATCGAAGGTGGCGATGGCCTCGATCTCGTCATCGAACAAGTCGATGCGGTAGGGCAGCACGCTGCCCATCGGGAACAGGTCGATCAGCCCGCCGCGCACGCAGTATTCACCCGGGGTGAGCACCTGCTGCACATGGGTATAGCCCGCCAGCGTCATCTGTTCGCGCAGGGTGTTGATGTCGAGCTTTTCTCCCTTCTTCAGGAAGAAGGTGTAAGCGGCGAGATATTCCAGCGGCGGCAGCGGGTACAGCGCGGTGGTGATGGGCACCACGACTACATCGCAGGCATTCGTGCGGATGTGGTGCAGGGTGGCCAAGCGTTCAGACACCAGATCCTGGTGCGGCGAGAAGTGGTCGTAAGGCAGTGTTTCCCAGTCCGGTAGCAGGTGCACGCGCAGCTTGGGCGCAAAAAACGGGATCTCCTCCACCAGCCGCTGCGCTTCCAGCGCATTAGCCGCGATGATGACAAGCGGGGTTTGGGCCAGCGGCGAGTTGCGTTCGGCGTATTGCGCCAGCGCCAGCGCATCGGACGAACCTTGCAGCTTGGTGTAGCGCGGGCGGGAATGTGAGGACGAGAACAGCATGGGCAATTTACAGCGGCAAATAAGCAGGGGGCGACATTATAAGGGAATACCCATCACAGCATCTGTTTGCAGTTTGGAAATGTACAACCTTGAGTGTTCGCCGAGTGCGCAGATTACTCGGATTTCTGGCCATCTTCAGGAGGTATGGGGGAAGGTGGCTTTTCTGCGGGCTGAGTTTCTGCAGCGGGAGCTGAGGCAGGGGCGTTTTTAGATGGGGCATGCAGCGATGGCTTGGACATGTACTTGACCAAGGCCAGGCTAGCCTGGTTAAAAGCACCTTCTGCGGCGATATCACTGCGCGCACCAGCGAAATCCTTTTGTTTGATTTTGCGGATAACCTCTGCAGCGATACGATGAAACTCTGTGTGGAGTTTGACAATCTCATCGAGGTGTTGCTGCGGCAAAAGCCTCTTGCCTTCTCCTTCCAGCCATTGGCCAAATTTACACTGGTCAGTTTCGCCAATGGACTGCACATTGAGTGATGTTTTGCCGTTGAGGAAATCTCTGAATTTCGTTTTCCATGCGCTATGTTCTTGGATAGCGTAATCAAGGTCGGCTTTCAATCCCATCTCCCAGTTATAAATATTTGAGCACTCATCCTGCGACAGTAAATAATTTTTTTGGAATAGCGGTATTTATTTGAGAGTACGCAAGCTAACATTTGTGCTGCTGCAAGGCAGATTTTGCTTGCAATGCTTCCGCCTGGGAATCTGTGTGAATCTGCGTATCAGTTTTCAGGCGTGCGGAAGAAGCTGAAGGTGCCGCGCCCCTGTTTTTTGGCTGCATACATCGCGCTGTCTGCGCACTTGATCAATGCCTCGTCGCTGTCGGCATCGGCCGGATAGAACGCGATGCCGGTACTGCTGCCGATATTGACTTCATGCCCGTCAAGATGGAAAGGCTGTGCCAGCGCAGCGGTAATCTTTTCGGCAATGAGTGCCGCGTCCTGGCTGCCATTCACCTGTGGCAGCAGTACGGTGAACTCGTCTCCGGCCAGGCGCGACACCGTATCGGTCTTGCGCACGCAGTCCGTGATGCGCTTGGCGACCTCCTGCAGCAGCAGGTCGCCGATATGGTGGCCGAGCGTGTCGTTCACCGCCTTGAAGCGATCCAGGTCGAGGTACATCAGGGCGCTGCTCAGGCCGTTGCGCTTGGCCTGGGCCAGCACCTGGCGCAGGCGATCGTAAAACAGCGCGCGGTTGGGCAGGGCGGTCAGCGCGTCGAAATGCGCCATGTACTGAATGCGGGCAGATATTTCCTTCTGCGAGCTGATATCGTCGAGTATGGAAATGTAGTGAGTGATTTTGCCATTTTCATCCTGGATTGGTGTAATGGTCTGTTGCACGGTATACAGCATGCCAGTCTTGTGGCGCTCCACAGTTTCGCTGCTCCAGGTTTGTCCCTGCTGTATGGTTTTCCACAGCTTCTGGTAATAGGCTGCATCCTGTTTGCCGGATTTGAGCAGGGCGGGTGATTGGCCTATCGCTTCCTTGGCGGTGTAGCCGGTGAGGCGGGTAAAGGCATTGTTGACCCACTGGATGCGGCCAGTGGGATCGGTAATGAATATGCTGTTGCCAGCCGATGCGAGAGCAGAGCTGAGCAGTCGCAATTGCTCCTGGTCCATGGCCATTTCCAGCGCCACGCAGATGCGACTGGCTATGCCGGAAAGTCGCTGCAGCGTGGCGCTCTCGTTGAAATCATTTTCGTTGCGGGAGTACAGCATCAGCGCGCCATACACCTCTCCGCGCACGATGAGAGGGATCCCTGCGATGGCTTGGAAGCCAAAACGCAAAGCATCAGCGCGCCATGGCTGGAAATTGGCGTCTGAAATCTTAAATATCTGCATATGGCCGCTGCGGATACAGGCTCCCGCTGGCCCTCTGCCCTGGGGGGTGTCGTCCCAGCGCACACCGATGCGCAGCAGCTCCTGCAGATATTCGCCTGCGCCCCGCGATTGTGCTGCAATGAAAAACGCGCCCCCGCCTTCCTTTTTGGCCAGCCAGGCAAAGTGGTAGTCGAACAGATGCACTACCTCATCGCAGATGAATTGCAGCAGGCCGGTCAGGGTGTTGCTGCGCATTACCTGCACGTCGATGTGATGCAGCAGTGTCTCTTCTGCCTCCAGCTTCTTGCGCTCGGTGATGTCGGCGGCGTAGATGGCAACATGGCTCACCTTGCCCTGTGCGTCGAAGATCGGGTACAGGCTTTGATCCAGATACAGGCCATTGCGTTCATCCTGAAACTGGGCGGGCCGGCCGCTATGGATGATCTCATCAACCAATATTTTTCTTCTGGCCTCCACCTCGGAGGGAATAAAGTCGTAGAGGTTGTGATTGATGATCTCGTCCGGTTTTTTGCGCAAGCGTTTGGCGGCAACTTTGTTGATCGCCAGGACGGTGCCGTGAACATCCATCAGTATCGCCGACTCCGTGGTGGCGTTAAGCAGGGCGCGCGCAGTTGCTGCGCTGGAGCGCAATGCCTCCTGTGCCGCCTTGCGTTCGCTGATATCGCGAACCACGCTGAGTGTGGCGGGCTTGCCGGAATATTCAATCAGGCGGGAGTTTACTTCCACCGGGATTTTTCGCCCATTCTTGCTGATGTGTGCCGTCTCGAAGGTGATCTGCCCCTGTGCCTTGAGTGCAGCAGCGCGTTCCTGAAATTTGCCTGCACCTTCCGTGTCATTGATGTCGGCAGGAGAGAGGCGCAATAGTTCCTCGTGGCTATAACCCAGGCGCTCGAGGAAAACCTGGTTGACCTCGACAAAACGTCCCGCTATGTCGTGGATGACAATGGCATCGGCGACGTTGTTGAACACCATCTGGAACATGGCTTCTGCACGCAAAAGTTCTTCTTCAGCCTGTTTTTGTTTGCTGATGTCTCTGAAGGCCACGACTGCACCGGCAATTTTTCCGTTGTGCAGGATGGGGGATGCGTTCACATCGACATGGAAAGAAGATCCGTCTTTGTGCCAGAACACCTGGGTGGTACTACGGTAGGTTTTTCCCGAGCGGATGGCCTGATAGATTTCGCAGTTTTTTGCCTGGATGGTTGATCCGTCCAGGTCACGATAATGAAACTGCTGATGAGCATGCTGCCCCATGAGTTCGTTGCGGGACCAACCCAACAGCCGTTCAGCTTCAGGATTTACAAAAGTCATCAGGCCATGCTCATCGATAACGTAAATTCCCTCAGCCACGGTGGAGGTGATTTCCTGCAGGCGCGCCGCGTTCTCGAATACACTGCGGCGCAATTGCCGGCGGTTAAACAGGGTGCTGGCCAGGTAAACGGAGAGTGCTCCAAGCAGTAAAAGACCCGATCCTAACAGGGCAAAGCTGCGCGGATACAGCCCCACAGAAACTGCAGGGACCTCGGCAGCGGGAACGAGGGAGACGATCTTCCAGTAATACTCCTGTATGGCGGGGCTGCTTGCGTTTTCGCTCGCTGCTTGCTGTCTGGTGAGTAGAGGGAACACGGTGCTGAAGGTATACAGGCCGTCATGGCTCAGCATGCTGCCTTGTTGCTGACTGGATATGCTGGCCCATTCATCGGGATGGCTCTTGCCGAAGGTGTCATCGCGCCCGAACATGAAACCCCATTCACGGGATGGGTCGGGGTTGTGCAGCCAGTAGCCATCGCGGTTAAGCAGCATGGCATGATGTCCTTCTCCCATGGCCAGGTTAAAGTTATCCAGCAGTTTCTGGCCGTAGTAGTTAAACAGCAAGATGCCCTGCTTTTTGCCCGCACTGTCAAATACCGGTGTGCCAAAGCGCAGCATCGGCTTGTACGGCAGCTCGACCTGGCCCTGTTCAATATTGAGGTCCAGCGGCGAGATATAAATCCCGCCCTCACCCAGCTTGAGCGTTTCCTTGAAAAAATAGCGCTGTGCCTTGTTCTGTAATGCGCTTGCGGGGACGATCACTGCCTTGTTTGCGACCAGGTTAATCCGGATTATTTCCATGCCGCGATTGTCGAGATAGCGAATCTGGTCATAGCGCCCCTTGGCCAGGGCCAGATTCCTGAAATAGTCAGTCAGCAGCTGCTTTTCTGACTGACTGTGGTCATTGATGAAGCGCTTGAGAGAGGGCGCTTGCGACAGGAATTGCAGGTCGGATATGACATCCTCGAAATTATGCCCCAGCAACTGGGCCGCCACTTTCACCTCGCTGGCCTCCTGCACCTGGAGTTTCTGCAGGTGGATATTGGCATCGGCCTGCAACAGGCCATAGACCAATGCGGACAAGGCAAGCGCCAACGGCAGATACATTGCCAGGGCAAGCTTCAGGATGGTTGCCCATGAATACCCACTGGCTGCTGCAGAGTGGGTGGCGCTGGATAACTGTGGAGCGGGCATGTACAGGAGTAGGAAAGAAAAACGTACTTACTATATGCCTATTATAAATGAACTGGAATAGTCCATTGGGAAACTCTGGGCATTTATGGGGCCAGGCAGCTTGAGCAGAGCTTTGCGCCGTTTTCCATTACAATTCACCCATGTCTGAATTATTCTACGCACTCGTTCCCGCCGCCGGTTCAGGTTCCCGTATGGGCAGTGACCTGCCCAAGCAGTATCTGGATCTGGCTGGACGGCCCCTGATTTACCACGCCCTCACCACCCTGTGTGCCTGCCCCAGTATCGGCGCGGTATTCGTGGTGCTGGCCGCAGACGATGAACACTTCAAGCGCTATGACTGGTCGCATTGCGCTGACAAGCTGCAGCCGCTGTATTGCGGCGGACAGACACGTGCAGAAAGCGTGCTGAATGGGCTGATGGCCTCGGAGCTGGAGCCGGACGACTGGGTGCTGGTGCACGATGCCGCGCGCCCGTGCCTGAGCCGGCACCAGCTGGCACGCCTGATTGCCGAGCTGCGCGATGACGAAGTGGGCGGCCTGTTGGCAGTGCCGGTGGCCGACACCCTCAAGCGTGCCGATGCTGGCCAGCGCGTGGCGCATACCGAACAGCGCGAAGGCCTGTGGCAGGCGCAGACGCCGCAGATGTTCCGTGCCGGGGTGCTGGAGCAGGCACTGGCCAGTGCAGGGAACGGCGCTCATAGCGTCACCGACGAGGCCTCGGCGATCGAGGCGCTGGGCCTGCATCCTAAGCTGGTGGCGAGCGACAGCAGCAACTTCAAGGTGACCTATCCGCAAGACCTGCAGCTGGCGGAGCTGCTGTTGCAATACGGGAAAATATCATGAGAATCGGACAAGGCTTCGATGTGCACCAGCTGGTGGCAGGCCGCAAGCTGATTATTGGCGGTGTGGATATTCCCTACGCGCTAGGCCTGCTCGGGCACTCCGACGCGGACGTGCTGCTGCACGCCGTTTGCGATGCGCTCCTGGGGGCGGCGGCGCTGGGCGATATCGGTCGCCACTTTGCCGATACCGATGCGAAATTCAAGAACATCGACAGCCGCATTCTGCTGCGCGAAACGGCGCGCATGGTGGGCAATGCCGGCTTTCGCATCGGCAACGTGGACGCCACCATCATCGCGCAGGCGCCGAAGATGGCGCCGCATATCCCGACGATGGTGGAGAACATCGCCGCCGACCTGGGCATCGCCATGAACGCGGTGAACGTGAAAGCGACCACTACCGAAAAACTGGGCTACACCGGGCGCGGCGAAGGCATTGCGGCGCAGGCGGTGGTGTTGTTGCTGGTGGGATGATGCGCGTCGCTCGTGGCGGACAGCCGGGTTTTGGTAGGAGCCCGATTCATCGGACGATTGGGAAAACATCGCGCAATAAATTGCGCTCCTACGGGATAGGCATGGCAACATGATGCGCATCCTCGCCCTGGAAACTTCCACCGAATATTGCTCTGTTGCCCTGTGGCAGGATGGTGTGGTGAGTGAACGTGTTGAGCTGGTCGGGCAGAAACATTCCGAGCTGTTAATGGCGATGCTGGATAGTGTGCTGCAGGAATCGGGAATCGGGATTCGGGATGTGGACGGCATCGCTTACGGTGCCGGGCCGGGCTCGTTTACCGGTGTGCGCATTGCCTGCGGTGTGGCGCAGGGCCTGGCGCTTGGCGCGGATAAGCCGGTGATAGGCATCTGCACCCTGCAGGCGCTGGCGCAAGGCACGGGCAGGAACCGGGTGATTGCGGCGCTGGATGCGCGCATGGCCGAAGTGTATTTCGCCGTGTATGAAAAGCGTGCAGACGCATGGCATACGCTGAGCGCGCCCAGCCTGTGCCTGCCGCAGGATACGCCTGCCGTAGAGGGTGAAGATTGGTTTGCGGCAGGCAGCGGTTTTGGAGTGCATGGCGACCTGCTGGGCGCGCGCTATCGCGGGCAGATAATTGAGGTCGATGCGCAATGTGTGCCGCAGGCCGGCGCCATTGCCGAACTCGCAGCCCCCGGGTTTGCGGGCGGGCAGGGGCTGGATGCGGCACAGGCGATGCCGCTGTATCTGCGCGACAAGGTGGCGCTGAAGACCAGTGAACGCAATTTAACGTGAACACACTGTTGGCGCCGCAGTTGCGCGACATGAAGCCAGCCGATGTGGATGCGGTGCTAAGCATCGAACAGAGCGTGCATGCCCATCCGTGGACGCGCGGCAATTTCAGCGATGCCCTGGCGAGCGGCTATGTGTGCAAGATTTATGAAACGACGCCAGCCATGCTGGGCTTTGTGGTGCTGATGCCTGCGCTGGATGAGATGCATCTGCTCGATATCAGCATCGCCGCAGAGCACCAGCGCCAGGGGCTGGGGCGCAGGCTGCTGGATGAAGCCATGCAGCTTGCGCGCGGCACGGGCATGCGGCGCATGTTGCTGGAAGTGCGGCCATCGAACCTCGCCGCCATCGCGCTGTACCGCGCGGCGGGTTTCAGTGAAATCGGCCGACGGCGCGGTTATTACCCCGCTGCTGCTGCCGGCCGTGAAGATGCAATTGTTATGGAATGTGTGCTGTGAATCGAGACGAAGCCATACTGCGCGAGTTAAATCTTTACCCCCTGTGGGTGAAACGCGCCGCTGCGCCCGCCGTGGCCGAGCCGGCAGTTGTTGCGCCGCAGGCACCTGTGGCAGAGGTTGCTTTGCTGCGTGTGGTGCAGCCTGTGCCTGTTGTCGAGCCGCGTGTTAGCCGTGATGAAAGTTGCGCCGATCTCGGCTGGGCCGAACTGAAGGCACGCGTACAGAATTGCAGCGCGTGCGCCTTGCGAGCGGGTTGCAAGCAGACGGTGTTTGGTGTCGGCGATGAGAAGGCCGACTGGCTGTTTGTGGGGGAAGGCCCGGGGGCGGAAGAGGATGAGCGGGGAGAGCCTTTCGTGGGGCAGGCAGGCCAGCTGCTCGACAATATGCTGATGGCGATCAAACTCAAGCGCGGCCGGGCGGTGTATATAGCCAATGTGGTGAAATGCCGTCCGCCTGGCAACCGCACGCCCGCAGCGGAAGAGATCAAGCAATGCCTGTCGTACCTGCAACGGCAGATACAGCTGCTACAGCCCAGGGTGATTGTGGCGCTGGGCAAAACGGCGGCGACCGCACTCTTGGGGGCGGATGCAACACTGGGTTCTCTGCGCGGCAAGGTGCATGATTATTGCGGCACCCCGCTGATCATCACCTATCATCCTGCCTATCTGTTGCGCACACCGGCGGACAAGGCGCAGGCATGGCAGGATTTGCGCCTGGCCGTAGCAACGATGCAGGATTTGAGTTGAGCAAGGATGACTATGCACAAAAAATTGGGCGAACTCAAGGTGCTGGTTGTTGAAGACAGCAGGGTGACACTGAAAGTGCTGTGCAACTATCTGGGGCACATGGGCATCACACCCCTGACGGCGGAACTGGGCCAAACCGCGCTGGAGATTTACCGCCGCGAGCGCCCGGATATCATCCTGCTGGATGCGCAGTTGCCGGATATCGATGGTTTTGGTATCGCCAAAGAGATACGCGGGCTGGAACAGAAAAAGGACTGGACGGCGATTATCTTTCTCACCAGCATGTCCGAGGATGCAGATCTGGCGCGCGGCATCGAGGTGGGTGGCGACGATTACCTGATGAAGCCGATCAGCGAAGTGGTGCTGAAAGCCAAGGTGGCAGCCATGCGCAGGCTGGTCGAAATGCAGCGCTCGCTGGTTGCGGTGACGCACCAGCTGAATGTCGCCAACAAGGAGTTGCAGCGCCTGTCCACCACCGACGGGCTCACCGGACTCTCCAATCGGCGCATGTATGATGAGTTGTCCATACGCGAATGGCGGCGCTGCGAACGCGCGAAAAAACCACTGTCACTGGTGATGGTGGATGTGGACAACTTCAAGCTCTATAACGATCACTATGGCCACCAGGCGGGTGACGAGTGCCTGAAAGTAGTTGCCGCCCTGATGAAGCGCGCGGCCCCGCGCCCCAGTGATCTGGTGGCGCGTTACGGCGGTGAGGAATTCGTGTTTGTGCTGGGCGAAACCGACGTGGATGGGGCGAAGTGGGTGGCCAACCTGATGCGTCAGCGCATTGCCGACCTGAACATGCCGCATGCCGTGTCACCGTTGCAGCGTGTGACGGTGAGCTGCGGCGTCGCTTCGGTGCTCCCCGGCGAGAATCTGTCACTGGAGGTTCTGATGCAGTCGGCCGACCATGCCCTTTATCAGGCCAAGATGAGCGGGCGTGATCGGGTGGAGAGCGGGGAGTATGGTGCGGTGAACAGCACAGTAAATAGTTGACCTTTGCGTGATCAATTGCAGGTTTGAGCTGCGGTTGCTATTCGCGAACGTTCGCAATCAGGAAGCACCATTCAGCGTACTGACCGGCAACACCGTGCCCGAAGGCGACATTCAGTGATGCAATTTCGCATCCCTAAAGCTGCCAGTGGCGACCTGACTCGCCACAAATCCTTAACGGATGATCGCTCTGGAATTTCACCTCTCTAAAACAGAATATAGCAATGTACTCTAGCCATTCTGGTGAAGCCTACCAAGGCCAGCTATTTCAGGTCTTTCGCAACGCAAACGAACCATATTTGAGCTTGTAGCACCATAAATCGAAAAGCCATAACTAATTTTGAAGCGGATCGGGCACCTCGACCTTTAGCAGACGCTTTCCAGATGAGTCCAGTTTGAATATTCCAAAATGCGCGCAGTAAAACCATAACGCCCCATCTTCCTGCAATGTTAGGCTGGCATTAAAGCACGAGCCTAGAGTGGCCCCTGTGATTTGCTGGAAATTCATCTCGAATTTGCGTTCACCAGATAACGACAATTGCACAAGTTTGAATGGGTAGCCGGTATCCGCGTACCATATTTGCTCGTGTTCGAAATCAATAGCAATTTTGTTTACCGAGCCCTCTGAAGTCAAATATTTTGCTATAGGCACCTTGTTGAGAGTATTCCCGTTTCGATCTAGGTGTAGCAATTCACCTCGATTGTGCGAGAGGTAGAGCCATGCCGTTCCATCTCTTTCATCTGGAAATATCCTAGAAATATAGTCGTGAGGCTTATACGACACTGTCTGGTGAGTTGCATCCGATGATATCTTAAGAGTTCCGTCGATATCTTCCCAAAGTAGGCCGTTCTTTTCATCCCGCGCCAAGATATGGCGCCCCCCAACACTAGGTGCCACCCAAATGCGCTGCGGTGAACCTGCGATTGACACTTGAAAGCCGTAGATAGGCATTTTGGAATCTGTGAAAAAACTCTCAGGAGTTGGGCCACGAGTTAGTAGCGAAGAAAATTGATTTGCGGCACTTTGCGGATTCCCTTTGAAACGAAGAATTCGGCCGTAAGCGGAATCTACGAACCATGTCTGAGTTGTTTGTCCATCGTGCGCATGTTCTTCTTTCCCATAATGTTCAAGCCCAAAAAATGCTGCGTTAATTTCAGTTTCATACCTGCCATCTTCTGAAATGCGTAGGATTTTCGGCTCTTCGATTGTTGAAATTCTGTCTTCATCGAGATAATCAGTATTTATGTAGCCAAACGCATACAGCTTGCGATCTTCCTTGTCGAAGTAGATGGAGCCTATGTGATATTTCTTAACAACCCGGGGTTCCGCTTTCTGTGGCGCAAGGGCTTCGCCTGCATCTGCACATAGGGGAAACATGGTACACGCAACCAAAGTGATCACTATTAGATATTTCATGGGCAACCTTTCATGTGAATAATTACAAATTAGCAATGAGCGCAAGTACTCAAAACTTTACTATCGATTCAGGCGGCTGATTTGGCAATCCACTTAGCTGCGTACTGAACAGATTGTCATTCAAATTTTCTGATTTGCGCCACACTGGGAGATGCGCAGTTCGCAAGCTTTGCCGTTTCGCTATTTTTTGAGGACCGATCGATGAATGTGGGCTCCAAACCTCGCTTGCATAGAAAATCAGAAGCATCAGGCTTGTGAAAGAACTCTGCATAATCCGTAGCATTTTCCCCCATTAAATCTATCGCATCTATGTTGGCGCCCATTTTGATCAGCAATTCCATCATGGGGATATTGCCGTTTTCTGCAGCCATCATCAGCGGGGTCTCACCTCTCCTTGCAGTCACACTAACATTGGGATCTGCACCACCAACCAGCAATTCTCGAGCAAGCTCTAGATTATCCTTCTTCACCGCATGATGTAAGGCGTTATACCAACCACCAACTTGAGTATCCGGATCGCTGCCAGAGTCCAACAGGCGACGGACCGTATCGATATGCCCAAAGTATGCAGCAAGAGAGATGGCAGAGTATGCCTCGCCTGTGTTTGTGTCGCGCTCAACACCCTGCTCAGCCAGTTCCATTGCCAAATCTCCGTAACCACTATTGGCCGCGGCGTTGTATGCACTGAACCCTACTTTGTTTTTCTGGTTTTTGTTTGCTCCAAGCATGAGCAGTTCGCGTACGCTTTGATGATCGCCATTACCTGCCGCGTAAATCAACGCGGAATCAGCCGAATAATCATCCGAGGTACTATTGACATCAATTCCTGCATTCACCAAAGGGCTGATGGCGTCAGGCATCCTTTCAGTGATCGCAATATCAAGCCAAGTTGCCTCGCTACTAGGATTATGCAGAAGCTCCTGTCGTCCCCAAGGGGTATTCAATCGGGCTTCCAGCGCCTCCGGGCAGCGCGCCGCAAGAGCGTCACTCAACCGCAAAGCTTGTGAGCAGGGGTTCGAAACAAAGGCTTGCCGGTGCGCAGCCTTGGCCAAGAACCAAGACGACGTAAAGCTCATCAAATCAGAAACGCTGCCGTCATTGACCGTGCATTTAGTTTGAATGGCCAAGCGCGATTCCCAGGGTTTGGCTACAAGCGGAGCAGGAATGGAAAATATCCAGTTGCCTTGAGCGCTATATGCGCGTTGTCCGGAACGCACTGCAGGAATGGGTTGCCAGGCGGACCAGGTCCCAGGCGGGTTGTCTATTGTGTATCCATCACCATAAAAACCAAGTGTTGTCAGGCCAATCCTGACTTCCCTTAATGCTTTGCAGTCAAACCACAAATTTCGCTCTGCCGCATGACTTACTTCTTTGAGTTGAACGGTTAATGCATCATTTTGCCAATGCACACTGCCCCGTACACCTATCCGTGCAAAGGCAGGGTAGTTGTTTATGTGGGGTAGCTCTAGCGGTGCGTCAAATCGCAATTCGGCGGGCCAGTCATAATGAGATGAAAGTGCCGGGTCGGCGTGCAGGCGGACGTAAATTGCGTCAAGAAAAACACGGGGCGAAATACTGCTATTTCCGAACAGCAGCGCAGCAGAAATCACAAAGACTGCGAACAGTATGAATAACCGTGGGCTACGTAAAATAGGCATAACGGAGAAGTTTAGTCGTGCGCGCTTCACGGCCTCGTCTGCAGCGCTGAGCCAGACGAAAGCGCAAAATCCCTGACGGTCGCTTTATATAGCCCACCCGCACCAAAAAATATGTCTTCTCCATCCAGTGCTATGGCCCGAATATAGTTTTGATCCTTGTCGGGAAAACGTGCAGCCGAGCCTGTTTTACGATCTATTACAATTAAACCATCTCCACTAGTTGCAACATAAGCCGTTGTTCCAGTCATAAGAGAGGCGACGGCCCAGTTGTAATAGCTCGTAGGTTTGTAGACCAATTTACAGCGTTGCGTTTTCTGAGTACACAGATAAACATTTCCCTTGAAATAACCTTCTACGACTTGTTCGCCCTCTGTGGCAAAAGTTTCTATGCCGCAGCAGGCAGGTTTAGGAAGATTCTCATCTTCCTTCAACAGGTTATTTAAGAATGAGCTTTGCGCCTGACAAGGGCTCAAATCGTATCGATAACACTTGCCGCTATATGTATTGCCGTTAGTTGAAATCCACACTTCTTCCTTTCCCTGAGAGATAAGGATGCTTGTAATTTCATCATTTGGTAACTTTTCAATCTTTGCGGTTTGATCTATTAGCTTGTTGCCTGGAAGAGATAAAGTGAAAAATGATTTGTTCGCCCCTATATATAGCGTCCTATTTACAGCTCCCAGCGCCGTGACAAACTGACCGGCGAAATATTCCTGTTTTATGGCGCGATCGAACCAATAATTGCCTTCAGCGCCGGCTACAGAAATATTAAATGCGTAGAACGTAATTATCAGTGCTGTCACTTTGAGCATATGGATGCCTTATCTAACGAAGTTGTAGTATTAAACGCTGCTCATCGCGCCCCCTCACGAAGGGCAGTATGGCCACAGGCTGAGGTCTACTTCCAGTCAATATTCACTGCCGCAAAGCTGCCGTTAGCGAACGTCAGGATCTGGGACTCTGCGGCCCTTTGCTACAGGCGGCAATCGGGAAGCCTGATGGATGGAAGTGGGCAATATTTTTGGCGCGGTCAGATCAAATTCAAACTACTGCCGCTTAGATGACGATCTCTTCGCCTTCGCGCGCCAAGCGGATGTCCAATACGTTTTTGTCATAGGGGTGGCGCGCTACTGCCTCGGCAAAAACTTTTTCCAGATCATCATCGCTGCGGGTGGGTTCGTGGTGGGTGCAATACAGGATTTTTGCGCCTGCTGCGCGGGCCAGTTCGATGCAGCTGTCGAAAGTGCCGTGGCCCCAGCCTATTTTCTGCGGGTATTCGCCTATGGTGTAGGAAGAGTCTGCGATAAGCACGTCAACTCCGCGGATGGATTCCACAATGGATCGATGCTGCTCTTCAATCATTGCCTGATATTCGTTGTAGCCGTCGTCGCCGGGTGCATAGATGTTGTAATGAGGTTCGTGGTCGCCGGTGAAAAATACCGATTTGCCATTGCAGTTGATGCGATAGCCGAAATTGACCACAGGGTGGCTGAGCAGGGTGGGCGTGATGGTGGTTGAGCCTATCTTCACCGCTTCATGCGGCATGACGGTCTGGTAGATAATGCTCGATTGCATCTCTGCCTCGCGTACCGGGAAGTAGCTGTACTGCATCTGGATCAACATGATGCGCTCGGGACCGGCACCGGAAATCGGGTCGAAAGCGCCATACAGGTGGATATGGTTGCCCGGAATGAAAATCGGAATGAAGAAAGGCAGGCCCTGGATATGATCCCAATGGCTGTGGGTGTTGAAAATATGCGCGTCGATGGGCAGTTCCTTGAGTAGCGTCTGCGCCAGCGGGAAAATGCCGGTGCCGCCATCCAGAATAATCAGCCCGTTGTCGTCGGTGCGCACTTCTATGCAGGTGGTGTTGCCGCCATAGCGCTGGGTAGTTGGGCCGGGAGAAGGGATGGAGCCGCGCACGCCCCAGAATTTTATTTTCATTTGCTCGCCTCTTTGCCGACCTGCGCGAAAGTTCTGGCTTCATCCAGCACTTTTGACAGGTCGCCCAGTTGTCCGATGATGTCTTCCAGATTGCCGCCAAAACGCTCTGCGACATTGGGTGGTAGTTCTTCCACGATGGGGTTGCCGCCGTGCCCCATCGTATGCAACTTGCTGATCTGGTCTGCCACAAACAGGCAGTTCTGCATTGTCGACTCGGTTAACGAACCATCATGCAGGTGGCGTATGGTTTCGCTGAGAGATTTCTGGAACTGCCATTTCTCCACCAGCAAGGCGCCCGCCACGGTGTGGTCGACGCCGATGATGCGTTGTTCGGCGCTGTGCAGGGGGATGTTGTTTTCGGCGCTGTAGCTCAATGCTGCCTTGAATTCTTCCGGCATGTGTTGCGCGAACATCACCTTGCCGAAATCGTGCAGCAGCCCCGCGATATAGCAGTCACCCGGGTCGGTGTCTTCATCGCCAAATTTCTGGCACAGCATGCGCGCCAGGCTGGCCGTGGTGAGCGAATGCAGCAGATATTTCTGCATGTCGAAGCCGGCGGCGTTCTGCTGCGGGAGTATGCCTATGGCCGCGAACGATATGGCCATGTTTTTCACGGTGTTGAGCCCGAGATACATCACCGACTGATTTACCGAGGTGATTTGTTTGGGGAAATTGTAGTAGGCGGAATTGAGTATGCGCAGCAATTTCAGCGTCATCACCGGATCTTTTTCGATCACGCTGATCAGCTCCTTGGGCGGGCAATTCATGTCGCGCGAAAGCTCCAGAACGCGCTGCACGCTTTTCGGGAAAGCAGGCATCTTATCCACGGCGGCGGATAATTTTTTGCTGAGCTCTGCAGAAAGTTCGGTCATGGAATTGGATTGTTTCTGTCTACGGCGCTAATGTTGCCTGTAAATCCGTGCCCTGTCAGCTACTCTTTGCGCAAACAATCCGCCCAGTTGTTGGGGGTTTCGTAGATGCGCACCCGTTCCAGATGCAGGTGGGTGTGGTAGGTGTCGCGATAGGCAGGGGACAGCAGCTTGAAAGCGATGGCTGCAAGGTTCTCCGCCGTGGGCACTACATCCATGATGACCGTCTTGTGGCCAGGCAGGGTTTGCAGGAATTCCAGCACCTTCGTGTCGCCGCGGTACACCAGAAAGGCGTGATCCCATACATCGACCACCTGTTCTTTGGCAATGCGCTTAACATCGGAAAAATCCATCACCATGCCCTGCTCGGACACACCTTCCAGGGTGATGATGTCACCGGCGAGGGTCACTTCCAGTGCATAGCGGTGGCCATGCAGATGCTTGCATTGGCTGTTGTGATTGGGGATGCGGTGACCTGCATCAAATTCCAGGCGGCGTGTGATCTGCATGATGAATTCAATAATATTAAATGACGTGATATCGCGCGGAAAAATGCAGCGGCTAATTTTCTGCTGCGGATTATAACTTGAATGCCGCTACCGCGCGGCGCAGCTCGCGCAAGGCGAATGCATCGTCCTGGCCGGCATAGCGCAAAGCCAGGTAGCGTGCGGTGATGTCGTTGATGGCGCCGGCGCGTTCGGGTTTGCCGTGGATGACGCGCGCGGCAAAATCCTGCGGCCCCTCATGTGCGGCACGCACCAGGCCGGCACGGGCCAGCTTGCGGCAGAACCTGAGGTACAGCGCTTGCGCCGGGTCAGGCTTGGGCGTGTACAGGCGCCGCAGCATGAACAGGGCGAACAGCGCCACCAGCACCGCCACTCCGATCAGCAGATTGAGCGCCATCTTCTGCCAGGTGACGTCCTCCATGCCCAGCCGGGTGAGAAAGGCGAACTGGCGCTCCGTGTTGTAGCCCAGCACCCACTGGTTCCACTGGTTGGTGAGCGCATCCAGGTTGAAACGCAGCCTGAGCAGCAGCGGCAATTGGGTGCGTGCCAGAAACGGCAATGCCGCATTGTCCGGCAGGGCTGCGTTCAGTCCCCCCTGGATGCGCGAGGGCGCGATGGCGGCAGTGGGGTCGATGCGCACCCAGCCGCGCTCTTGCAGCCACACTTCGGCCCACGCGTGGGCATCGGACTGGCGCACGATGTAATAGCCGCCCAGCTCGTTGAACTCCGCCCCCTGATAGCCGGTTACCACCCGGGCCGGTATGCCTGCTGCGCGCATCAGAAATACAAAACTGGAAGCATAGTGTTCGCAGAAGCCCTGGCGCGATCCGAACAGGAAATCATCGACAGCATTTGCGCCCAGCAAAGGAGGTTCCAGCGTGTAGATAAAACCCTCGCGGTTGAAATAGCCGAGTGCTGCGCGCATTACCGCCTCGTCGTCGCCCAGATTCGCGCGCCATTCTGTGGCGAGCTGGCGCGCGCGCGGGTTGAGTCCGCGCGGGAGCGTCACGGCGCGTTGCAACTGGTACGGGGTTTCCTCGGCATTGGCGCGGTATGCCAGTTGCGAGTGCACGTCATAGCGCAGGCGGACGCTAACCGGCGCCTTGCTCAGCACCTGGAAATCGTAAGTCAGCGTAGCGGGAATAGTAAGCTGGGTGGGCATTTCCAGCGTAAACAGCCAGCTCTTGTTGTGCGGCTCCAGCGTTACCGTGTAATCAACCGGGCTGGCGATGTTGTCCAGTTGCGGCAGCCTGGTGCGTACTCCCTGTCCCGATATCGAGGTGGGGCCGTCCCGATTTTTCCAGGTGAGGCCGTCATAGTCCCACAGCACCGGGCCGCGCCAGTACATCTGTTCGCGCAACGGTGGCGCGTCCTTGAAGGCGACACGAAAGGCGACTGCATCGGAGAGCGACAGCTTGCTCATGCTGCCGGGCGACATCGTGTCGTCGAGGCCGCTTCTGGAATAGGCATCCTGCGGCATGCCCCATAGTGGTCCCTGTACGCGCGGGAACAACACAAACAGCAGCAGCGTGAGCGGTATGGCCTGCAGCAGCAGCACCGAGGCGATGCGCAGGCGCGGCTTGAGCGCCAGCGTGCCGGTGTGCATATGCACCCAGGTTGCCATGATCACCAGCAGGGAGAACAGCATGAACAGCGCGGTGGCTATGCTCTGCGAGTAGAAAAAATTGGTGATGATGATAAAGTTGGAGAGGTAGATCAGTACCGTGGCATCGCGTGCAGTGCGCAGCTCCAGCAACTTGAGCGTGGCCAGCAGAATCAGCAGCGTCACCCCCGCCTCGCGCCCGAACAGGGTATGGAACTCGATGAGCAGGCCGCCCACGCCAGCCAGCGTAATGGTGAGCAGCAGCCAGCGTGGCGGCAGAGGATTGGCGCTGGCGGCGAGATAAAGACGCCAGCCCAGCATCATCGTGCTTAGCGCGGCCACCCACAGCGGCAAGTGCTCGGCGTGCGGCGCGCTCACCAGCAGGATGGAGGCGATAATGCCGTAGACGAGGGGGGCGGTGAGTTTCATGTTGCCATCCCATACAACGCCAATGCCCTTAAACACTCCTCGCGCTGAGCCGCGCTGTTGCTGGGCGGCAGCTCGATATTGGGCAGGCGCAGGCCGTAGCGCAATTGCCCGGCATCGGCATCCAGTACCCAGCGCGTGAGCATCTCCAGCCTGCGTTCCGTGTCGGCGTATGGAAGCTGCGACCAGTCCAGCCACAGTTCTCGCCCCTGGGTGGCGCTGAACTGCTTGACCTGCAAACCCTGCTCGCGCGCCAGTGCCTTCCAGGCGATGCGCGGCAGCGCGTCTCCCGCGACATAGCCGCGCAGCCCGGCAAAGTCTTCATCGCCGCTGCTGATCAGCTTGCCCGCGCCATCCTGGGCCGAACTGGCAGGCAATGGCAGCGGGGCGGCAGGTTTGGGGTAGACGAGTGCGCGCGTATCGAACTGCAGATACGACCAGGCATGAAACAGCCCGAGCGGGAATTCGGTGTGCAGCGTCAGCCGCCCAGTGGCGAGCCAGCCGCGGTGCGCGGCGGGTATGGCAAGTTTTACAGCGGTGTTGTGCTGCGCCGGGAGGTCGAAGCTGGTGCTGTGGCCGGCATCGTCGCGCAAAGTCAGCTGATAGCGCATCAGCTTGATGGTGTTGTGAAAATGGAACACGAAGCAGGCGTTGTCTCCGGCAAACACGGTCTCGGTGCGGCCTGCGCGCACTTCCAGCTGTGCCATGTTGCGGAAGGCATGCAGCATGGTCATCGTGGCAGCCGTGGCGAGCAGGAAGGTGAGCACATAACCGAGGCTGAGGTTGTAGTTGATGTCGCCCAGCAGCATCAGCAGCAGAACAAAGGCAAAACCCAAGCCCCGGCGCGTGGGCAGGATGAAGATGCGGCGCTGGTTGAGAACGACCGTGCCGCTGCTGATTTGGGGCCGGAACAGCCAGATGCGGAATTGTTGGCGGAGTGCGGTCAGCACGTCTAGGCCTCTACGGAATCGCGACCGCTTCGATCAATTCGCGCGCCAGTTTGTCACCGTCCGAGAGTTGCACGTCCTGCACGCTTTGCAGGCGGTGGCTGGCTACACCCGGCAACACAATCTGGATGTCTTCCGGGATGACGGCAGTGCGTCCGTGCAGCAATGCCCAGGCACGTGCGGCGGCAAGCAGCGAGAGCCCGGCGCGGGGTGAGAGACCGTGCACAAAGCGGGCCGATTCGCGCGTGTGGCGCAGGATGGCTTGCACATAGTCGAGCAGGGCGGGGGAGGCGTGCACCTGTTTCACCTGCTGTTGCAAGGCGAACAGCTCGGCAGCCTGCATCTGAGGTGTCAGTTTGGCCACGATCTCGCGCCGATCCACGCCGGCGAGCAGGTTGCGCTCGGCCTGTGCGTCCGGGTAGCCCAGCTGGATGCGCATGAGGAAGCGGTCGAGCTGCGACTCAGGCAGCGGGAAGGTGCCGATCTGGTTGGTGGGGTTCTGCGTGGCGATCACGAAAAACGGCACGGGCAACGGGCGCGTGCTGCCCTCGATGGTCACCTGCTGTTCTTCCATGGCTTCCAGCAGGGCGCTCTGGGTCTTGGGGGTGGCGCGGTTGACCTCGTCGGCGAGGATCATCTGCGCGAAGATCGGCCCGGGGTGAAACTTGAAGTCGCCGGACGTTGAATCGGCGCCTGGGCGCTGGTACACCGATACCCCGAGAATGTCTGCAGGCAGCATGTCGCTGGTGAACTGGATGCGCTGGAACTGCAGGCCGAGCGTGCGTGCCAGCACGTGCGCCAGCGTGGTCTTGCCGACCCCCGGCAGGTCTTCGATGAGCAAGTGCCCACGCGCCAGCAGGCAGGCCAGCGCCAGCCTGATCTGGTGCGGTTTGCCGAGGATGACCTGTTCGGTCTGGGCGATGACGTTGTGCAGGGACGGGTTCATGTTGGCCTTATTCAAACAGGATGGCGGCAACCACCTTGCGGTCTTCGCCTATCAGGATGTTGTAGGTGCGGCAGGCGGCGGGGGTGTTCATGAATTCTACGCCGATGCCGGCATTGCTCAGTGCACGATAAAGCTGGGGATGGGCAAAGCGGTGTTCTGCGCCGGTGCCCAGCAGCACGACCTCGGGCTTGAGCGCCAGGAAATATTCAAAGTGAGCCTCGCCCAGTGCGGCAAAGGTGGTGGCCGGCCAGTCGCCCAACACCTGTTGCGGTGTGACCACGATGGGCTGCTCGAAGCGCTCGCCGCTCACCGTGACATAACCTGTGCCGTGTGCGCTGAAAAACTTCTGGCCCTGGTTCCGGGAAAGGCTGATTTTCAATTGGTATCTCCATTTGCCGCAAGGGCGCCGCTCGGATAGAATTACGCCCTTTGCAAACTGTTGTTTCAAGCGGATTCTACCGGATTCGCCCGCGCTTGAGATGCTACCCTGAGAGAACATTGTGAAACATACCTCCAAGCCTAATACTGTCGATGGGGTTGCTGTGCGCCCCGTGCTGAAATCCACCAAGCTGGCCAATGTCTGCTACGACATTCGCGGCCCGGTGATGGCGCGTTCCAAGCAGATGGAGGAAGACGGCCATCGCATCATCAAGCTGAATATCGGCAATCTCGCGCCGTTCGGTTTCGAGGCGCCGGAAGAAATCCAGCAGGACGTGATTCACAACCTGCCCAACTCCTCCGGCTATTCCGACTCAAAAGGCCTGTTCGCCGCGCGCAAGGCGATCATGCATTATTCGCAGCAGAAGAAAATTTCCGGCGTGGGGCTGGAAGATATTTTTATCGGCAACGGCGCCTCCGAGCTGATCGTGATGGCGATGCAGGGTCTGCTCAACACCGGCGACGAAGTGCTGGTGCCGGCACCCGATTACCCCCTGTGGACGGCTGCAGTCACCCTGGCAGGCGGCACGCCGCGCCATTATCTGTGCGATGAACAGAATGACTGGATGCCTGACCTGAAAGACATGCGCAGCAAGATCACCAGAAACACGCGCGCCATCGTGCTGATCAACCCCAACAATCCCACCGGTGCCTTGTATTCGGATGCATTGCTGCTGGAGATTATCGAGATCGCGCGCCAGCACCAGCTGATTATTTATGCCGATGAAATCTACGACAAGGTGCTGTACGACGGCGCTACGCACACCTCGATTGCCTCGCTGGCAGACGATGTGCTGTTCGTGACCTTCAACGGCCTGTCGAAAAACTACCGTGCGTGCGGCTATCGCTCCGGCTGGATGATTGTGTCGGGCAACAAGAAGCATGCGCAGGATTACATCGACGGCCTCGGCATCCTGGCTTCGATGCGGTTGTGCTCCAACGTGCCCGGGCAATATGCCATCCAGACCGCGCTGGGCGGCTACCAGAGCATCAACGACCTGGTGGCGCCCGGCGGGCGGCTGTGCAAGCAGCGCGACCTCGCCCATGAATTGCTCACCTCGATTCCGGGTGTCACCTGCGTGAAGCCCAAGGCTGCATTGTATCTGTTCCCGCGTCTGGACCCCGTGATGTATCCGATTGCGGACGACCAGAAATTCATCCTCGAACTGCTGGAGGCCGAGAAGGTGCTGGTGGTGCAGGGCTCGGGATTTAACTGGCCGCATACCGACCACCTGCGCATCGTATTTTTACCCAACGCCGACGATCTCACCGAAGCGATCGGGCGTATCGCGCGCTTTCTTGAAAGCTATCGCAAGCGGCATGGAACCTAATGCGGTGAAATGTGAAACGTAAAATTCAGGACTGACTGAACTTTTCACCTTTCACCTTTCACTTTTCACCTTTCACTTTTCACCAGGTTAAGTTATGAAACCAATCAATGTAGGACTGTTAGGCATCGGCACCGTGGGTGCGGGCACGTTTAACGTGCTGGCGCGCAACGCGGAAGAAATCAGTCGGCGCGCTGGACGGCCGATAAAAATCACGGTGGTGGCGGACAGGAATTTGGAGTTGGCCAAGGCCGTCACCAAGGGGGCCTGCCGCGTGACCGATGATGCATTTTCTGTGGTGAACGATCCCGAAATAGACATCGTCATCGAGCTGATCGGCGGCTACGGTGTGGCCAAGGAACTGGTGCTGAAGGCGATCAACAACGGCAAGCACGTGGTCACCGCCAACAAGGCGCTGCTCGCCGTGCACGGCAACGAGATTTTTGCGGCTGCGCAGAACATGCGCGTGATGGTGGCGTTCGAGGCTGCCGTGGCCGGCGGCATCCCCATCATCAAGGCACTGCGCGAGGGCCTTTCCGCCAACCGCATCGAATGGATAGCCGGGATTATCAATGGCACCACCAACTTCATCCTGTCCGAGATGCGCGACAAGGGGCTGAGTTTCGACACCGTGCTGCAAGAGGCGCAGCGCCTGGGCTACGCCGAGGCCGACCCGACCTTCGATATCGAGGGCGTGGATGCCGCGCACAAGATCACCATCCTGGCGGCGCTCGCCTTCGGCATTCCGGTGCAATTCGACAAGGCCTATGTAGAAGGCATCTCCAGGCTGGATGCCACCGACATCAAATACGCCGAACAGCTGGGCTACCGTATCAAGTTGCTGGGCATCACCAAGCGCACGCCGGAAGGCGTGGAGCTGCGCGTGCATCCCACGCTGATCCCGGCCAAACGCCTGATCGCGAACGTCGAAGGTGCGATGAACGCGGTGCTGGTGCAGGGCGATGCCGTGGGTGCGACGCTGTATTACGGCAAGGGCGCAGGTGCGGAACCGACTGCCAGTGCCGTGATTGCCGACCTGGTGGACGTGACGCGCATGCACACCGCCGACCCGCAAAATCGCGTGCCGCATCTTGCGTTCCAGCCCAACGCGATGGCCGACCTGAAGATCTTGCCCATGGACGAGGTGCAGACCAGCTACTACCTGCGCCTGCGCGTAGAGGACAAGCCCGGCGTCTTGGCCGATATCACGCGCATCCTGGCGGACGAGCAGATTTCCATCGACGCGGTGATACAGAAAGAGCCGGGAGAGGGCGAAGAGCAGACCGACCTCATCATGCTCAGCCACCTGACGCGCGAGAAGCACATCAATGCCGCGATCGCCAAGATCGAGGCGCTCAAGGTGGTGGCGGGCAAGGTGACGCGCATCCGCCTGGAAGCGCTGGGGAAATAGATCGTCATTCCCGCGCAGGCGGGAATGACGGTTGAGGGAAGAGCATGGAAAAATATAAGGTGCTGTTTGAATCATTGGATTGGCAGCCCACTATAGCGGGAGCGCGCTTCAAGGTTTATCGCGACGGTGCTAAACAAGTTCGTCTGCTTGAACTGACTTCCGAATTTGTTGAGCCGGACTGGTGCGAAAAAGGGCATACAGGATTGGTGCTGAAAGGCGAATTGGAGATCGATTTTAAAGGGCAGCATGTGCGTTATCCTGAAGGGTCTGTGGTTTTTATTCCATCTGGCTCAGAGAGCGGACATATGGCACGTTCAATTGCTGCGGTGACGCAGCTTTTTCTGGTCGAAGATATTTAGGAAAATGCCGTCATTCCCGCCTGCGCGGGAATGACGGTGAAGAAAGAAAACTATGAAATACATTTCCACACGCGGCAATGCTCCCGCCAAGAACTTTACCGAAATCCTGCTGGGCGGACTCGCCCCCGATGGCGGCCTGTATCTGCCTGAACAGTATCCGCAGGTGACGCGCGCCGAACTGGAGGTCTGGCGCAAGCTGTCCTACGCCGAGCTGGCGTACGCGGTGCTGTCCAAATTCGCCACGGATATTCCGGCGGCCGATCTCAAGGCCATCGTAGCCAAGACCTATACCGCCGAGGTGTACCACAACGCGCGCGCCGGTTCCGACACCACGCAGATCACGCCGCTGCGCACGCTGGAACCGGGACTGCACCTGCTGGAACTGTCCAACGGGCCGACGCTGGCGTTCAAGGACATGGCGATGCAGTTGCTGGGCAACCTGTTCGAGTACGCCTTGGCCCGCCAGCACGACGAGCTGAACATCCTCGGTGCGACTTCCGGCGATACCGGCTCGGCGGCGGAATACGCGATGCGCGGCAAGCGCGGCATCCGCGTGTTCATGCTGTCGCCTGAGGGCAAGATGAGCGCGTTCCAGACCGCGCAGATGTTCTCGCTGCAAGACCCGAATATTTACAACATCGCGATTCGCGGTGTGTTCGACGATGGCCAGGACATGGTCAAGGCTATTTCCAACGACCATGCCTACAAGGAAAAATACAAGATCGGCACGGTCAATTCGATCAACTGGGCGCGCGTGTCGGCGCAGGTGGTGTATTACTTCAAGGGCTATTTCGCGGCGACGCAATCCTGCGACGAGCAGGTTGCGTTCTCGGTGCCATCGGGCAACTTCGGCAACATCTGCGCCGGCCACATCGCGCGCATGATGGGCTTGCCTATCGCCAAACTGATTCTCGCCACCAACGAGAATAACGTGCTGGAAGAGTTTTTCCAGACCGGCGCCTACCGGCCGCGCACCACCGCCGAGACGGCACACACCAGCAGCCCGTCTATGGACATCTCCAAGGCATCCAACTTCGAGCGCTTCATCTTTGACCTGGTCGGGCGCGATGCCGCCAAGGTGCGCGAGCTGTGGGGGCGCGTGGATACTGGCGCTGCATTCGATCTGCATGCGACCGAGTACTGGAAACGGATTTCCCAATACGGCTTTGCCGCAGGCAAGAGCACGCATGCGGATCGCCTCAATACCATCCGCATGGTGTGGGAGAAATACGGCGTGATGGTGGACACGCATACTGCCGATGGCATCAAGGTCGGCCTTGAGCACCGCGCAGCCGGCGTGCCGCTGGTATGCCTGGAAACTGCGCTGCCGGTCAAGTTTGAAGACACCATCGTCGAAGCCCTGGGGCGCAAGCCGGAGCGTCCGGCCGGAATGGAAGACATGGAAAAACTGCCGCAGCGCTGCGCAGTGATGGATGCGGATGTGGCGGCACTCAAGTCTTTCATTGCCGCGCACGTGCCGCAATAGCTGTTCAGCCAACTTGTTTTTCCAGTTTCAATTCGAAGGCGAAACAAGGCGACGACGAAGAAAACCTGGTGCAGTGCACGCCAACCTCGCTGGCGAAGTTAGCCCGTTAGGGCGGCGGCAGCTACAGCTACAGCGCGAGAAGCACGGCTGGGCGTGAGCGAGGAAGCCAACGCAGTGTCAGCGATGAAGTGAAATTGGAGGGTTGATCATGCAAGCTGATGTGAGCATTACCACCGTTGCACACGTGATCCAGCTGGCGGTGGCCCCTGTGTTCCTGCTGACCGGTGTGGGAGCAATCCTGGCGGTGATAATCAATCGTCTGGGGCGCATCATCGACCGTTTTCGCGTGCTGGAACACACATCGCCCAGTGCGGAAGAAGTGGGTGCGCATCATGCTGAAATGGCCGCGCTGGCCCATCGTGAGAGGGTGATCTACTGGTCAATCAGCCTGTGTACTGTGTGTGCACTGCTGATCTGCGTGGTGATTGCAACGCTGTTTGTGGGGGCGATGATGGGCGTGGAATTGTCGGGTGCCATCGCGCTGCTGTTTATTCTCGCCATGCTTGCCTTGATTGCAGGGCTGCTGAGCTTTCTGCGTGAAATCTACATCGCAACCGGCAGCATACACCGGACTGCAAAATAGCGGCTGGTGCATGGCGCCACGTGCGCGCCAATCTTTGACTATCCCGCTTCCCCGACATGACCAGCATGGATCCCCTTTCCCCTCAGGCCGAACCGGCGCCTGCCGACAAGATAAGCAGAAAACGTGTATGGCTGCGGCGCGCGCTGGAGCTGTTGCTGGTGATCGCTGTATTCATGGGGGTGCGTGCCTGGCAGCAGCGCGATATCGTGAGTGGCAAGGCTCCCGCCTTGCACGGCGAGCTGCTCGACCAGCGGCCATTTGTGATGCCTGCCAAGCCGGGGAAACCCGTGCTGGTACAGTTCTGGGCTACATGGTGCGCGATTTGCCGCACCGAGCAAGGCACGATTGAAAAATTGGCCGGCGAAAATCTGGCCGGGCAAAAATTGGCTGGCGAGAACCAAGTCGACGCCCGCTTCGGGGTGGTGACGGTGGCGATGCAAAGCGGCACGCACGAGTCGCTTTGCAGATTCATGGCGGAGCAGAAATTGAGCTTTCCCGTTTTGAATGACCCCGAGGGGCTGGTTGCAGCGACGTGGGGCGTGCACGCCGTTCCGGCCAGTTTCATCATCGATAGCAGTGGCCAGGTGCGCTTTGTCGAGATCGGTTATACGACCGAAATTGGGTTGCGCCTGCGCCTGTGGCTGGCGCAGTATTTATAATCGAACAATGTAAAATCAGACGGGGTACATTAAATGAAAGAACGAAAAATCATCCCCATCCTCCCGGCTGCGGAAGCGAGCGCAAACGATTCCTCATGCAGCGCTGCCGAGGCCTACGCGCTGATGGTGCTGGGGGATTCGATGCTGCCCGAGTTCGAGGATGGTGACGTTATAGTCGTCGAGCCGGAAGGTCTTGCACGCGACGGCTCCTTCGTGATCGCATTTCATAACGAAGAGCACATCTTGCGCCAGTTGCGTATCCAGTATGGCCGTTACTCGCTGGTGGCGCTCAACGAACAATATCCAAGTATGGATGTGCCCGGTATCGAGGTGGTTAAGGGAGTGGTGATACAGAAGTCCAAGCCGGGCAAGCGCAAACATTCAAAATCCTACATCTGACAGAACCAAGCCACCGAGCACACAGAGAAAAACGCGGTCACAATGACGCAGCTTCGCTCTCTGTGTACTCTGTGGCAAGGTATTTGAGCTTGTGGCTCCGACGTCACGTTGTGCTTCGCACAACATGAGTCTTCACCGCAAGGTGAAATAATTGTTCAGCCGAAATTAGGGCCTTGTGGCTACGGCATCACATCACGCTACGCGAGATATGAGCCTACACCGTAAAGTGAAGGAATTCTTCAGCCGAAGAATTCCTTCACTTTATCCATCCAGGATTTGGCACGGGGGCTGTGGCGGGCGCTGTCCTGTTCGCTGATGCTTTCGAATTCGCGCAACAGTTCTTTTTGGCGCTCGGTCAGCTTCACCGGCGTTTCCACCACGACGTGGCAGTTCAGGTCGCCATGCGTGTTGTTGCGCATGCCCTTAATGCCTTTGCCGCGCAGGCGGAATATCTTGCCCGACTGGGTTTCGGCTGGAATCTTGATGCGTGCAGTGCCGTCCAGTGTGGGGATCTCGATCTCGCCGCCCAGTGCTGCGGTGGCAAAGCTGATCGGCATTTCGCAATGCAGATCGTCCCCGTCGCGCTGGAACACGCTGTGCGGTTTGATGTGGATTTCCACATACAGGTCGCCGGCCGGTGCGCCGTGAGTACCGGCCTCGCCATGTCCGCTGTGGCGCAGGCGCATACCGCTGTTGATGCCGACAGGGATTTTGATCTCCAGTGTCTTGTGCTGCTTGACGCGTCCCGCGCCCTGGCATGAGCCACAAGGCGAGCCTATGGTCTTGCCGCTGCCGTGGCAACGCGGGCAGGTCTGCTGGATGGAGAAGAAGCCCTGCTGCATGCGCACCTGACCATGGCCCGCACAGGTCTGGCAGGTGGTCGGAGCGGTGCCGGGTTTTGCACCCGAGCCGTGGCAGGTGTCGCACTCCACCATGGTGGGGATGCGCACCTGCTTGGTCGCCCCGCGTGCAGCCTCTTCCAGCGTGATCTCCATGTTGTAACGCAGATCCGAGCCACGGTGGTTGGTGGTGCGTCCACCGCGCCCTGCGCCGCCGAAGATGTCGCCGAAGATGTCGCCGAAATCAAATCCGCCCGCTCCGCCGCCGAAGCCGCCTCCGCCCATGCTGCCATCGCTGGCGGCGTGACCGTACTGGTCGTAGGCGGCACGTTTCTGCGCATCGGACAGTGTTTCGTAAGCTTCCTTGGCTTCCTTGAATTGTTCTTCCGCCTTGGGATTGTCCGGATTGCGGTCAGGGTGGTGCTTCATCGCCAGTTTGCGATAAGCCTTCTTGATCTCGTCGTCATTGGCGTCCTTGTTGACGCCCAGTACATCGTAGTAGTCGCGTTTGCTCATGGCCGTGAAACGTGAAATATGAAACGTGAAAGGTGACAACTTGCCGAGTGGAGGCTGGTTGCGGTGAAGGCCGGTGCGCATGGCGCCTTATGCCGGAATCCAGAGTATTGCTGCTTCATGCTTTGTCCTTGAGCGATTTCATCAGTGCTAACGTAAGCGCCGAAACCTCGTCCAGCCTTGACTGGATTGATGCAATTTCGGTGCAGTATTTAAGCCGGAAGGCTGGATCAAGTTGTGTATCCAGTTCAGCAAGTGAACCGGTTGCCACACCAAGGAAATAGAGCAGTTCTTTTGTGCCGCTACGCGCCGACCCTTCCGCGATATTGGATGGGACTGAAACGGCTGCCCGGCGCATTTGTGGCGATAATCCAAACTGCTCTTCCCTGGGAAAGTTTGACGTGAGCCGGTAGATATCTTCTACCAGCAGCATGGCACTCTGCCATGCTCGCAAATCCTTATGCCCACGTTTCACCTTTCACTTTTCACGCTTCACTTCTTGTCGTTTTTCACTTCGGTGAATTCCGCATCCACCACGTCGCCTTCATCCTTCTTGGCATCAGCGTGTGGTGCACCTTCTCCGGCACCAGGCTGTGCTGCCTGTTCGGCAGCGTACATTTTTTCAGCCAGCTTGTGCGCGGCTTCGGACAGGGCGGCGGCCTTGGCTTCGATGGCTTCCTTGTCGTCGGCTTTTACCACGGCCTCTGCGTCTTTCAATGCGGATTCGAGTGTTGCTTTTTCCTCTGCGCTCAGCTTGTCGCCGTGTTCCTTCAGCGATTTATGTGTGGAGTGGATCAACCCATCCAGCTGGTTGCGAGCGGTGACCAGTTCCACGGCCTTGCGGTCGTCGTCGGCATGGGCTTCCGCATCCTGCACCATTTTCTGGATCTCGGCTTCAGACAGGCCGGAGCTGGCCTGAATCTTGATCTTGTTTTCCTTGCCGGTGGCCTTGTCCTTGGCGGACACGTGCAGGATGCCGTTGGCGTCGATGTCGAAGGTCACTTCGATCTGCGGCATGCCGCGTGGTGCCGGCGGAATGTCTGACAGGTTGAACTGGCCCAGGCTCTTGTTGCCGGATGCAATCTCGCGCTCGCCCTGCAGCACGTGGATGGTCACCGCGTTCTGGTTGTCTTCTGCGGTCGAGAACACCTGCGATGCCTTGGTGGGAATCGTGGTGTTTTTCTTGATCAGCTTGGTCATCACGCTGCCCATGGTTTCGATACCCAGAGAAAGCGGAGTGACGTCCAGCAGCAGCACGTCCTTGACTTCGCCTTGCAGCACGCCGCCCTGAATCGAGGCGCCCACGGCCACGGCTTCGTCCGGGTTCACGTCCTTGCGTGCTTCCTTGCCGAAGAACGCTTTTACCTTTTCCTGCACCAGCGGCATGCGCGTTTGGCCGCCGACCAGAATCACGTCGGCGATGTCGGCATTGGAGACGCCCGCATCTTTCATCGCGATCTTGCATGGCTCGATGGTGCGTGCAACCAGGTCTTCCACCAGACTTTCCAGTTTGGCACGGGTGATCTTCACCGCCAGGTGTTTAGGGCCTGTCGCATCGGCGGTGATGTAAGGCAGGTTCACTTCGGTCTGCTGTGCGGAAGACAGCTCGATCTTGGCTTTCTCGGCTGCGTCCTTCAGGCGTTGCAGTGCCAGCATGTCCTTCTTCAGGTCGATGCCGCTTTCCTTCATGAACTCTTCCACCAGGAATTCGATGACGCGCATGTCGAAGTCTTCGCCGCCGAGGAAGGTGTCGCCGTTGGTGGACATCACTTCAAACTGGTGCTCGCCGTCGATCTCGGAGATGTCGATAATGGAAATATCGAAGGTGCCGCCACCCAGGTCGTACACCGCAATCTTGCGGTCGCCTTCCTGCTTGTCCAGGCCGAAAGCCAGTGCGGCTGCGGTGGGCTCGTTGATGATGCGCTTCACGTCCAGGCCGGCGATGCGCCCGGCATCCTTGGTGGCCTGGCGCTGGCTGTCGTTGAAGTAGGCAGGCACGGTGATCACGGCCTCGGTGACTGGCTCGCCCAGGTAGTCTTCGGCGGTCTTCTTCATCTTCATCAGCACCTGGGCTGAAATTTCCGGAGCGGAGATCTCCTTGTCGCGCACCTTGATCCAGGCGTCGCCGTTCTTGGCCTTGACGATGGTGTAAGGCACCATGGCGATGTCTTTTTGCACCATGGGCTCTTCAAAGCGGCGGCCGATCAGGCGCTTTACCCCGTACAGGGTGTTCTTCGGATTGGTGACGGCCTGGCGCTTGGCGGGTGCGCCAACCAGCACTTCGCCGTCTTCCATATAGGCGATGATGGAAGGCGTAGTGCGGGTGCCTTCGGCGTTCTCAATCACCTTGGGTTTGCCGTTTTCCATAACGGACACGCAAGAGTTGGTGGTGCCCAGGTCGATACCGATAATCTTTCCCATGATGCTTCCTTTCAGTAAGTGTTCAATGTGGTTTGAATCTGCTGCAGCCTATCTGTGGGCGGCAAGTTCTTATTTCAAGTGTAGTTATTCTTTCGCCTTGGCAACCATCACCAGGGCAGGGCGCAGCACGCGGTCGCTCAGGGTGTAGCCCTTCTGCATCACGCTCACCACGGTGTTGGCTTCCTGCTCGGAATCCAGCATGCCGATGGCCTGGTGTTTGTGGGCGTCGAATTTTTCGCCGACCGGGTTGATTTCCTTGATGTTGAATTTTTCGAACACGCTGGAGAGCTGCTTGAGTGTCAGCTCCATCCCGCTCTTGAAGCTTTCCACGCTGGCGGTCTGCACCGCAAGCCCTGCCTGCAGGCTGTCCATCACCGCCAGCATTTCATTGGAGAAGCGCTCCACGGCAAACTTCTGCGCCTTGCTCACGTCCTCCTGGGCGCGGCGGCGGATGTTTTCGCCTTCCGCCTTGGCGCGCAGCCAGGCATCGTGGTGCTCCTGCGCGTTCAGCTCGGCAGTTTTTAGCATCTCTTCCAGGCTGGGCATTATCTCGGGAGCCTGGTGCTCCGGACTGGTGTTTTCAGGGGGCTGCGGGGTGGTTTCAGTGTGTGTCATGCGCCTTCTCCATAAATCGGTGGGGCATAAATGGGGACGGTGGCATGGTTTTCAAGAGGGGCGTGAAAATTATTTTCAGGCCGGCGCGATACCATCGCACTGGCCGCAGGTGCGGGCGCTGCCACTGGCAATTTCAGGCTGCCATGGGGGTGACTTCCGCTTCGATTTTGCTGCTGATGCTCAGGCGCGCGGTCTTGAGGTCGAAGCTGGCTTGCAGGTTCATCCAGAATTCAGGAGTGGTGCCGAAAAAGCGTGACAGCCGCAATGCGGTATCGGGAGTGATGCCACGCCGTTCGCGCACAATTTCGTTGATGCGTGGGGCGGGCACATGCAGTTTGACGGCCAGCGCATGGGGGCTCATGCCCAGGGGAGTGAGAAATTCTTCGCGCAGGATTTCGCCGGGGTGGATGGCGCGCATTTTGTTCATGTCAGTCTCCGTCTAAATGATAATCAACTATTTCAACCTGTTCCGGTCCGCTTTTAGTCCACACCAAGCACATTCGCCACTGGTCGTTGATGCGGATGCTGTGTTGCCCGGCGCGGTCGTCTTTCAGTGCTTCGAGGCGGTTTACCGGCGGCACTTTCAAGTCTATCAGCGCTGCCGCGTCATCCAGCATTTGCAGTTTGCGAGTGGCTACGGTTTCGATATTGGCAAACCTTGCCGCGCGCTTGCCGTTATACAGCGCCTCGGTGTGCTTGCAGCGGAACGATTTAATCATTGCAAAATGTATAACGCCCAGCGTTAAGCGTTAAGCATTTTTGGTGTTTCAGTATGCCACCGATGTAGAATGAAGGCGGCGCACACCAGTCGGTATGCGATGTTCCTGGCTCATGTTTTGATGTCTCCCGCCCACAACCAATACTACTGGCGCATCGCCGGGTTTTATTTTTTCTATTTCGCCTACGTGGGGATGTTCTCCCCTTACTGGAGCCTGTATCTCCAGTCCATTCATTTTGATGCGGTTCAGATCGGCATCCTGATGTCGGTGCAGCCGGTGATGCGCATGCTCGCACCCGCCCTGTGGGGCTGGCTGGCAGACCATAGCGGCCAGCGCCAGCTGGTGGTGCAGCTGGCTGCACTCGGCAGTGCCTTGTGTTACCTCGGGGTGTTTTTTGCCACGGAATTTTACCCCCTGCTGCTGGTGCTGGCGCTGATGGGTTTCTTCTGGAGCGCGTCCATGCCGCTGGTGGAAGCGACCACGCTGACTTTTCTGGGCAAAGATACGGCGCGCTACGGGCGTTTGCGCTCATGGGGGTCGATCGGATTTATCCTGGCCGTGCTGGGCCTGGGCTATGCCTTTGACTACATCGCCATCGGCTGGATTTTATGGGCGGGGCTGGCGATCAATTTCGGCATCCTGTTCTTCTCGCGCATGATTCCCGCAACCTCAGTGCTGGCGCACCATACCGACAGCCACTCCATCATGCGCATCGTGCTGCAGCCGCAGGTGCTGGCACTGTTTGGCGCGTGCTTCCTGATGGCGGTTGCGCATGGCCCTTACTACACCTTCTTCTCGATTTACCTGGTCGAGCATGGCTACGCGAAAAGCGCGGTGGGCATGCTGTGGGCGCTGGGGGTGATGTGCGAGATCGGCGTATTTTTTGCCATGCCGTGGCTGATGCGGCGCGCCACCCTGCCGCAGATATTGATGGTGAGCATGGCGCTGGGGGGGCTGCGTTTCCTGCTCATAGGCTGGCAGGTGGACAACCTGTGGCTGCTGCTGTTGGCGCAGGTGCTGCATGCCGCCACCTTCGGTGCTTTCCACGCGGCGGCAGTGGCGCTGGTGCATCACTTCTTTCGCGGGCGCCATCAGTCCAAAGGCCAGGCACTGTTCGGCAGTGTCACCTACGGTGCGGGCGGCATGCTGGGCGGCCTGGCCAGTGGGCCGTTATGGCTGCACTGGGGGGCGAGCGCGATGTACACCTTCAGTGCCGTGGCCTCGTTGCTGGGGTTGGGCTTAATGTGGTGGAAGGTGCGGCGCGTGGAAACTGGTTAGTTGGCTGGGCAGTGGCTATCTATCACTGCCCAGCCTGAAGAACTGCAGGTGGTGAGGATAGGCAAGGGGAATTTGAGTGCGGTGGGCGGAAAAGATGATGTTCGAACAACTGATGAGCAAGGGAAGAAATAATGAATAAACTTAATGCGAGGCTGACCCCATTAATTTTATTGGTATTGTCACTTTTTTGTGATCCCCCATGTGTGGCCGGTGGTGAAGGGCCACTACATCAGGATGCTTCAAACTATTTTGAACAGAACTTAGCGCCGCTTTTGATAAAGGAAAAGCTTTGCGACTCATTTCAAGATTGTACCTATCGGCATCGATTCTATTTTTTTGCCATTTCCTTGAATGACACTATTCATTTTGACGTATACGGAATCACTGACGAGAAAATTATCAAGGAAATCCTTTTGTCCATGTTGAATAGTGGATTAAGAATTTCAAAAATTGATTTTTGGCAAAGTAAATATGACGAAAAATCTTTTTTTGAAAAGCCAATCTTGGAACTCATCGACCATAGCGGAGGAAAGTAATCATGGGAAGCCAGCAAGAAAATCTGTTAATGAAATAACCTGCATCCCTTCAGGTCATGACGTACTTAGGCCTCGTTAATGGGGATTTTCCCCACACGTTTTTAGAAGTAACGGACGTTAATAGCAATACCTATGATTTTGGGTTTGCTCCTCAGCAAGTTGGACAGCAGAAAGACGGATGGGGTTACGCATGAAAAAAATATATCTGCTTTTGCTAATAGTTTTTGTGTTCTTGACAGGATTATGGGGAGGGCAACATTTCTGGGTTGACAAGCAGGAAATGCCAATGCCGGTGATGGCTCCATGGAAGATCACGATTTTAAAGCTGGCACGCAATATTCCGTGGCCGGTCTCACCAAAAGTGCATTTGGAGAGAACTCTTAAATTGGTTAATGCAGTCCTGTATTCGAGTGGTGATGACACTTTAAAAGGTTCACTCGCTAGGATGGACGAGGCACTTGACTTACTAAGTAAAGACGAGCTGGCTTATGATTTAAGTGCATACCCAGATTTGAATTTCGAAAGAACACTTGAACAAGCGACATTAATGAATCGTGGGAGCTATTTTCTGATGAGATCGGGACGAGGACAAATGATTTTTGACAAATTTAATCAACTCGAGATCGCATTTAACAGTCTAGCTCCCGCGACTTTGGGAAATCAGGTGGTTTTCGGCGTGGAAAAGATGATTCGCCAAATATATTTTGGCCGCGATTTCAGTCACGCAAATGAAATTAGAGAGGTGCTTATTGCTAAATTGCCCTCGGACTCAAGTGAGATTAGGGCTTCAGTTGATTTGTACTACGGATACGCATTGTGTCTGGCACAAAATCAAGATGGTGCAAGATATATTCAAGCGTCTACTGAAAAGTTTGACGGAAAACTAGCAATGAATCTTGCAGCGATGAATTGGGATTTTGGATTTCTCGCGGCGACAATGCTGAACAACCCAGCCGAGTCTGCGTGTGTCAAATCAATTAAGCACATTCTAAATTTCAAATCCAAAGGGGAGTAAATTATGTCCTGGTACGGTTATATTCGTGAGGCGGTGGGCGCGAATGGCACATCCATTGTGCTTACAACGCGAGGACCCAATAACAAGTATTTAGAAGTGCAAGTGCAGAAGCAATACAATCCGGCGAGCAGAAGCAACGCCGCTCCATCTCACGCGCCCTGCTCAAGCAGCCCAAGGTGTTGATCCTCGATGAGGCCACCAGCAGCCTCGACCAGAACACGGCGGAGCACTTTGCCGCCACCATCAACCAGTTGAAGGGCAAGGTCGGGATGATCTTCATCACCCATGCCATGCCGAAGAATCTGCTGGTGGATGAGATCGTGAGGGTACCACCAGACTCACTCGCTGCTCAGGCGATTAGTAGTTTGCTTCTCTGGGACTTAACTTGACGCAACAACATTCTGCGATGGTTCGTGATATGGCCCAGCCAGGGCAGCTTGCTGAAGCGAAGGTATAATGCCGCCCTTGTTTGCAGTCTGGGTCGTGTAAATTTTTTTCTGGAGTTGCCTTGTTCAAGCTCATCGGCGTTATCGCGGGTTCTTATTTTTTCGGCTTCTGGGGCGCGCTGCTCGGTTTTTTTCTTGGCTCATTCCTCGATCGGGTGAGGGTGTACGGCACCGGCGGGATGAATCCCTTGCACAATGCGCTGCGCCAGGGTGTCTTTCTGGAGACGATCTTCATCTCGATGGGCAAGCTGGCCAAGGCCGATGGGCATGTGTCGCAAGATGAGATCAATCATGTCGAGCAGTTCATGCAGAAGATGGGCATGACTGCGCAGCATCGCCAGCAGGCCATCGCCTGGTTCAAGCAGGGCGCCGATCCGGCATTCGACATCGCGCCGACTTACCAGAAATTCATGGCGGTATGCGGCCACACCAAAAACCTGAAGGATGTGCTGCTGGTCTACCTGATCGTGATGGCGCTGGCCGACGGGCATTTCCATCCGGCCGAAGAGGCGTTGCTGATGGATCTCGCCGGGCGTCTCGGTTACGGGCCGGAAACCTTCAAACGCTTGAAGGACATGGTGCTGAACCAGTCGCACTTCGGCGCAGGTCAGGTCAATTCGGCGGCAGCGCTGGACGATGCCTACAAGGCCCTGGGTGTGAGCAAAGACAGCAGCGATGCAGAAATCAAACGCGCCTATCGCAAGCTGATGAGCCAATACCATCCGGACAAACTGATGGGGCAGGGCATGCCGGAGGACATGGTCGCGATGGCGACCGAGCAGGCCAAAGAGATTCAGGTCGCTTACGACCTGATCAAGAAGAGCAGGAATATTTGACTGGCGCCGGGCGCTTGTCGGGGCAATGGCTATTCATGCTGCAGAATGCATGATGCGGTGGGGCAGGAGATGTGGCATGGAAAAGGCGACCGAGATCGCCTTTTCCATTTGCGGTTCCGCTCGGTCAGCATCAGGCAAGAGTGACGGGTAATGGATGGCGCTAGGCTCAGCTATGCTCCTTCGGTTTTAGTCCAGTTAAGCGGGGCAGTATTGCAATTGTTTTTCACTTTGCAAACGCCATCCGTATCGCCACCTCATCAGGCAGCGCGCTCACTTGCCAACGTATGAGCGCAACACCTGCCGCTGCAAGCGCCTTGTTTTTCTTCTCATCCGCCACTTTGCGCGACTCCTTCTCATGGCTATTGTCGTCGAGCTCGACAGCGGCGACGATGGTTGAGTCCTTGAGGCACACCACGAAGTCGAGGCTCATGCGGTTGATGCGGTTGTTCCACTCGTGGAAGCCGTGTCCCTGCTTGACCCCGAGTACACGCGAGAGCTGCACCTGCGCCAGCACGATGCACTCGGGCAGCGCGCTGACCAGGCGATGATAAAGCACCTGCTCCGGCTGCGTGAGCGGCTTCTTCGCATAAAACGGCCACGCCTCTTTGCCACCCGCAAGCCCGCCACGCTTCTTGAGTATCGCGATGACTGCTGCGGCAATAGCGATCAGGAGTAGTATAAAAAATAGTTTCATTTCGTTTGATCCTGTGTTGTGGCTTTGGTCGGTGTTGGCTGTCCGATTTTTTCGTAGCCGTTGCGTTTGCGTCTCGGGTTGTTCCACCACACATACCAGCCGAATAGGCGCACGGCCAGGAACATGGCATACCTTGTCCATTGAGCTACGCCGAGCACACCCATCGCTTCGAGGAATATGTGGTCGCATTCGCATCTCGGGCGAGTTTGTGTCCAGTATAGAAAGTCGTGTATGACTGCTGCATTGCCGTATTTTCCCCATGGAGGAAATATGACCCACAAGAAGCGCGGTGTGCTGGCAAAGTCTGTGCGGAATTTGACCGGGACATCGATCGTATCGCCGCTGTCTTCAGCGCCCACGTCATAGCCGAATTCGCTGCGAATAACCCAGGTGCGTCCATCTGAAAGCGGCGAAACCAGCAGGACGGAAGTAAATCTGCTCATGCTGTCGGTTAACCGGCCACTAACCGTATTGTCCAAAGATCATCCGCCAGATTTGAATCCGTAAGGTAGGAGTAGGGCATGGTGAAGTAGCCTTTCATTCCCCACTTGTCGCCCCAGGAATTACGCACGATGAAGCGTTGCGTTTTGTCGTCGTAGCCGACGGCCATGACGGCGTGGCCGCCCAGCAGTTTTTCCTTGGGGCCGGGCATGTTCACGGTGCCGCTTGTTGCCACGCTGTTGTTCTCGAACTCGGTGTAAACCGAGAAGCCGAACACGAAGGGGTAGCCGGAGGCGAGGCAGCCTTTCATCTGGTTGAGCACTTGCGGCACGCGCTGGTATTGCACGGCTTGGTATCGCGTGGCGTCCCGATAGCATTTCTTGTTGGGTTTGTCGGTGAATTTGGCGGTGAGGTAAGGCCATTCTTTTTCCGGACAGTCGCCTTGCTTGCCGACGCTCTTGATGCCGTCGCGGATCTGCGCGCCGGAGTCGGAAGCGACGCTGTGTTCCATCACGCGTTCGTTGTAGTAGATAAACAGGCGCGAGGGGACGAAGTCGGGTTTGAGTTTCTGTTTGCGCCGCTCGAACTGGATGGCGGCGCCGATGGCGTTGGCGGTGCAACTGCCGAGCTGGCCCTGGTCGTAAACGGGCGGGCACTGTGTGCGCAGGTCGACCTTGGCGGGCAGTTTGGCGATGTGGACTATGGGTGCGGCGTACAGGTGGTCGCGCTGGTCGGGCACGTCCGGCAGCCAGCCGTAACGGCGGTTTGAAGTTTGCTTGTTCACGTTGAGTCCCCTTGTGATGCTTGATCTGAAGGCGATCTCTAGAAATCTTGTCATGCCCGCTCTTCGACCGGCTCAGAATAAACTGAGCTACGGTCAAGCGGGTATCCAGTGTTTTATCAACTGGGTTTACGCCTTCGCGGGAACGACAAAAGGTGAATTTTTAGAGACCACCTGAATGTCAATCGAACTGCATGGTGTGCTGTATTTGTTATCGCACTCTCAACGCTACTGCTTCTCTCCACCACCACCAGGCCATCTTGCAAATCCAATGGCCTTATTTCTGGTGTGGGCATCCTAACCGGAATCGTTATTGGTACGCAAGCGCACATAACAGCGCAAACAGGTTGGGCAAAACCGCGCCCCGTGGCGCACCTCCCCCCTGCTGTGGCATAATCGCGCGCTCTGTTAAGGCAAACAAATGAATCCGCAAACTCTTTACGACAAACTCTGGAACAGCCATGTGGTGCGCACCGAGGCCGATGGCACGGCGCTGCTGTATATCGACCGCCACCTGGTGCATGAAGTCACCAGCCCGCAGGCCTTTGAAGGGCTGCGCCTGGCCGGGCGCAAACCCTGGCGCATTGCCTCGATGCTGGCGGTGGCGGACCACAACGTGCCGACCAGCGGCCGCGCGCAAGGCATCGCCGACCCGATCGCGCGCCTGCAGGTGGAAACACTGGACGAGAACTGTGCTGCACTGGGCATCAACGAATTCAAAATGTCCGACCTGCGTCAGGGCATCGTGCATGTGATCGGCCCCGAACAGGGCGCGACTCTGCCCGGCATGACCGTGGTGTGCGGCGATTCGCATACCAGCACGCACGGCGCATTTGCCGCGCTGGCCTTCGGTATCGGCACTTCCGAGGTCGAGCATGTGATGGCGACGCAGTGCCTCTTGATGAAAAAAACCAAGTCCATGCAGGTGCTGGTGGAGGGCAATCTCGGGCGCGGTGTGACGGCGAAAGACCTGGTGCTGGCGGTGATCGGCAAGATCGGCACGGCGGGCGGCACGGGTTACTCGCTCGAGTTTGCCGGCAGCGCGGTGCGCGGCTTGTCCATGGAAGGGCGCATGACGGTGTGCAATATGGCGATCGAGGCCGGCGCGCGCGCGGGCATGATTGCGGCGGACGACACCACCATAGCCTACTTCAAGGGGCGCCCGTTCGCGCCGCAAGGCGAGCTGTGGGACAAGGCGGTGGCTTACTGGCGCACGCTGCACTCTGATGCCGGCGCGCAGTTCGACAAGGTGGTGCAGCTGGATGCTGCCGGAATCAGGCCGCAGGTGACCTGGGGCACTTCGCCCGAGATGGTGGTGGCGGTGGACGGGCGTGTGCCCGATCCGGCGCGTGAAAGCGATCCGGTGAAGCGCAGCGGCATCGAGCACTCTTTGAAATATATGGGGCTGACACCTAACACCGCGATGACCGACATCAAGATAGACAAGGTGTTTATCGGTTCCTGTACCAATTCTCGCATCGAAGACTTGCGCGCTGCCGCAGATGTGGCGCGCGGCAAGAAAATTGCGCCGAATGTGAAGCTGGCGCTGGTGGTGCCTGGCTCGGGCCTGGTCAAGCAGCAGGCCGAGCGCGAAGGGCTGGACCAGGTGTTTATTGCGGCAGGCTTCGAGTGGCGCGAACCGGGGTGCTCCATGTGTCTGGCGATGAACGACGACAAACTGGAGCCGGGCGAGCGCTGTGCTTCCACCTCCAACCGCAACTTCGAAGGGCGCCAGGGGCAGGGCAGCCGCACTCATCTGGTCAGCCCCGCCATGGCTGCGGCTGCGGCGATTGCAGGCCATTTTGTGGATGTGAGCAAATGAAAAAAATGATTTTATTGGGTGTCGGGCTGGCTGCGTTTTTTGCTGGCGGTGCTTGGGCCAAAGATGAAGGCGTGGATGTCGGCAAGAGCGCGAAACAGGTCAGCAACGTTGTGGGTGGCGCGATGGGGCAGGTCGGCAAGGCGATTGCACCGGCTGTCGGTAAGGTGGAATCTTCGCTGGACGGGGCCAAGCATAAAGACGGCAAGAAATCGGATAAGGCGGGCAAGTAATGCAGAAATTTACTGTACTGGATGGTTTGGTGGTGCCGCTCGATCGTGCCAACGTGGACACGGACGCGATTATTCCCAAGCAATTCCTGAAGTCGATCAAGCGTTCCGGCTTCGGCCCGAATGCCTTCGACGAATGGCGCTATCTGGATCACGGCGAGCCCGGCATGGATAACGCCAAGCGTCCGCTGAACCCGGATTTTGTGCTGAACCAACCACGCTATCAGGGCGCGCAGGTTCTGCTGGCGCGTGAAAATTTCGGCTGTGGTTCGTCGCGCGAACACGCGCCGTGGGCGCTGGAAGACTTCGGTTTCCGTGCGATCATTGCGCCCAGCTTTGCCGATATCTTCTTCAATAACTGCTTCAAGAACGGCCTGCTTCCTATCCGCCTCGACGCGGCGGTGGTGGATGCGCTGTTTAATGCGGAAGCCAAGGCGGCAGGCTTGCGCCTGAAGATTGATCTGGAGCAGCAAGCCATAACCACCCCGGACGGCACGGTGTACCGCTTCGAGGTTGAAGCTTTCCGCAAGCATTGTCTGTTGAACGGCCTGGACGATATCGGCCTGACCATGCAGCATGGAGACGAGGTCAAGGCGTTCGAGGCCAAGCATCGCGCGGCGCAGCCGTGGCTGTTTAATTAAACGACTCACCACCAGATTTTGATCTTTTTGAAGCAGAAAGTTTAGACATGAAAATCGCAGTATTGCCGGGTGACGGCATCGGTCCTGAAATTGTTGCGCAAGCCGTCAAGGTGCTGGCAGCCTTGCGCAGTGACGGCATGAAAATAGAATTGGAACATGCTCACATCGGAGGCGCCGGTTATGACGCTGCGGGCGATCCGCTGCCGGACGCGACCCTGAAGCTGGCGCAACAATCAGATGCCGTGCTGCTGGGCGCAGTCGGCGGCTATCAATACGACACGCTGGCGCGTCCGTTGCGTCCCGAGCAAGGCCTGTTGCGCATCCGCAAGGGCTTGGGCCTGTTTGCCAACCTGCGCCCCGCCCTGGTTTATCCAGAGCTGGCCAATGCTTCCAGCTTGAAGCCGGAGCTGGTGGCGGGGCTGGACATCATGATTCTGCGCGAGCTCACCGGCGATATTTATTTCGGCCAGCCGCGCGGTATCCGCACCCTGGATAACGGCGAGCGCCAGGGGTTCGATACCATGCTGTACAGCGAATCTGAAATTCGCCGCGTGGCGCATGTGGGCTTCCAGATTGCGATGAAACGCAATAAAAAAGTATGTTCGGTGGACAAGGCCAACGTGCTGGACACCAGCATGCTGTGGCGCGAGATCGTCACCGCGGTGGCGCAGGAATATCCTGCCGTCGAGCTGTCGCACATGTATGTGGATAACGCCGCGATGCAGCTGGTGCGCGCACCCAAACAGTTCGACGTGATCGTTACCGGCAATATCTTCGGCGACATTCTTTCCGACGAGGCGTCCATGCTTACCGGTTCCATCGGTATGCTGCCTTCCGCTTCGCTGGACGCGAACAACAAGGGGCTGTATGAGCCTTGCCACGGTTCGGCACCGGATATCGCGGGCAAGAATATCGCCAATCCGCTGGCGACGATCCTGTCCTTGGCAATGATGATGCGTTACACCTTTGCGCGTGAAGATATGGCGCAGCGCATCGAATCGGCGGTACGCAAGACCTTGCAGAACGGTTTGCGTACTGCGGATATTTTCGAGGCCGGCACGCAAAAAGTGGGTACGGATGCGATGGGCGATGCGGTAGTCGCGGCGCTTTAATATTGAGAAGGGTGGAGTAAGCCGCTTGCGGCAACCCACCCGGCGATGGAGTTGAAGATGGCTATGAGAGTGGGACTGGTAGGTTGGCGTGGCATGGTGGGTTCGGTGCTGATGCAGCGCATGCGCGCAGAACGTGATTTCGATCTGATCGAACCGGTGTTTTTTACCACCTCGCAGGTGGGCGGCAAAGCCCCGGATGTGGGCCGTGAAGTCGCGCAGCTGCAAGATGCGCACAATATTGACGAGCTGAAGGCAATGGAGGTGATCATCTCGTGCCAGGGCGGCGACTACACCACCGAGATTTTTCCCAGGCTGCGTGCCGCCGGCTGGAAGGGGTACTGGATAGACGCCGCGTCCACCCTGCGCATGGAGAAAGACAGTGTGATCATTCTTGATCCGGTCAATCTGCATGTGATCAAGGATGCCTTGGCGCAAGGCAAGAAAGATTTTATCGGCGGCAATTGCACGGTCAGCCTGATGCTGATGGCGCTGGGCGGTTTGTTCAAGGCGGATCTGGTGGAATGGATCAGCTCCATGACCTATCAGGCGGCAAGCGGCGCGGGTGCGCAGAATATGCGCGAGTTGCTGACGCAGATGGGTGAAGTCAATCGCGTCGCCAAGGATCTTCTGGACGATCCGGCTTCCGCCATTCTCGATATCGACCGCGAAGTGGCCGGCATCCTGCGCGATGAAAAATTCCCCACCGAAAATTTTGGTGCACCCCTGGCGGGCAGCCTGATTCCATGGATAGACAAGGATCTGGGTAACGGGCAAAGCAAGGAAGAGTGGAAGGGCAAGGCAGAAACCAACAAGATACTCGGGCGCGATGGCAACCCGATTTCAGTAGACGGCCTGTGCGTGCGTATCGGCGCGATGCGCTGCCACAGTCAGGCGATGACGATCAAGCTGAAGCGCGACGTGCCTATGGATGAAATCAATGCCATGCTGGCCGCAGCCAATGACTGGGTGAAAGTGGTGCCGAATGAGCGCCAGGTGACTGTACGCGAGTTGACGCCGGCTGCCGTGACAGGCACGCTTTCCGTGCCTGTCGGACGTTTGCGCAAGATGGATATGGCGGGGAATACCTCGCAGCCTTTACGGTGGGTGACCAGTTGTTGTGGGGGGCGGCTGAACCGTTGCGTCGGATGCTGCGCATACTGCTGGACAAGTAGGCGTCGATACAATATCCCATTATAAATGCCCGCTTAACGCATCAATTTAGAGTAAAGGTGAGCTTGCATCACTAACTCCATGATGTTAATCTAATTAACGTAACCAAAAACAAAGGGTGGCAACGTGCGTAAATCACTTCTTAAAACGTTAGGGCTTCTGGCTATTCTGGCCTTGCCAGGTCTCGCCTGCGCGGTAGGCATGGGTGGCATAAACGTTACCTCCGCACTGGGACGTCCCCTGAAGGCTGAGATAGCGCTGGTGGCCCTGGATAAAGTCGATATATCCAGCATCACGGTGCGGCTCGCCTCTCCCGCAGAGTTCAAGAGTGCCGGGATTGATTACCCTTACGCAATACCCAAGCTGACTTTTACGGTTGAGACCAGAGCGGACGGCGAGCCCTATGTGAAGCTGATCTCAACCCAGCCGGTGAATGAACCCTTTATCAGCTTGTTGCTCGAATTGTCCTGGTCTTCAGGCAAGTTGTTGCGCGAATATACCTTCCTGCTTGATCCGGAAGGTTTTGTTGCTGAGCAACCCAAAGCGGCAGAAGTACAGCCTGTTGAGCCTGTCGCTCCGCTGGCTGCTGCGAGCGCTGTTGCAGCTGAAGCAGCACCTTTGGCCGCAGAGCCTGGAACGAGCCTGCTTCCTGCGCCAGTGCTGGCTGCCGGTGCGCTGGCTGCTGCTTCGGCACCTGAGCCAGCCGGAGTTGAAACCGCAGTGCCTGCTGCGGAGGCGGGTGCATTGGCGGCAGCTTCTGCTCCGGCTCAGCCTGACGTTTCTCCGGATATGGAGGCGAAGGATCTGGCCGCTGAAGCCACTGCACCGGCCAAGGCAGAGCCAGCTAAGGCAGAGCCAGCCAAGGCAGAGCCAGGAGCGCCAGCCGCTGAAGCTGCGGCAGAGGCGATCACCGTCAAGCATGGTGATACGTTGACCAAGATCGCCGCCCAGGCCAAACCGGCAGAGGTCAGTCTTGAACGCATGGTGGTTGCGCTATATCACGCCAATAACAAAGAATTCGATGGCAAGAACATGAATCGCCTGAGAGCTGGGAAAATCCTGCGCATGCCGGAGTCCGAGGATGTTTCCAAGGTTACCCAAGCTGCTGCTGTCAAGGAAATACATGCCCATGTTGCAGATTGGCACGCTTACAGGCAAAAACTGGCTGCGGCCCAGGGTCAGGCAGCAGAGCAGGCGCCCAAGCAGGAAGCCGCTGGAAAAATCACGGCGGCTGTGGCTGACAATGTCCCCGTTACCAAAGAACCAGCCAAAGAAGTGTTGAAACTGTCCAAGGGCGAGGCTCCTGGCGACAAGCAAGTTGCTGCTGGAAGTGCAGGCAAGCAAGAGAAACGCATAGCCAAGGAAGACGATGCGGTTGCCCAAGAGAAACAGCTGCAGGAAGAGAAAAAACGTAGCGCCGAGCTGAAGAAGATAGACAAGGCAGCGAGCAAGCTGGTGGAGTTGAAGACCCAGCCGGTTGAAGCCAAACCGGCACCTGCCGTGTCTGCATCTGCTCCCGCTACAGCATCCAGTGCTGTAGCCGCAGCCAAGCCCAAGGTTGCTGTGCCGGTGAAAACCGCCGAAGCTCCGGCATCCCTTCTGGACGATTTGCTGGATGATCCGATACAACTGGGGGCGGCGGTAGCCGTGCTGCTCGGTTTGGGTGGCCTGGGTTTCGTGGTAGTACGCCGCAACCGCAACAAGGTTGGCAAAAAAAAAAGTGAACTGAAAAAGGAAACCAAGGCTGAACCCGTAGGTAGTGCAACCGGCAGTTGGGTTGCGCCCACCCCTCCCTCCCCGGAAACGGGTGATTTTACCCACGCTGCAGCAGCTCCTGCGCAGCCAGCGGCAGCTGCAGCTGCTGTGGATGATGTAGATCCGATCGGCGAAGCTGAACTTTTCCTTAACTTCGGGCGTGATGCTCAGGCCGAAGAGGTATTGAAGGAAGCCCTGGGCAAGAATCCATCCAATCTTCCGGTCAAGCTCAAGTTGCTGTCTATCTATGCAAACCGCAAAGATAGCAACTCGTTCTCAAAATATGCACGCGAAGTTCAACAGACTGGCGATGCGGCAGCGTGGGAACAGGTTGTCGCCATGGGTCGCATCGTCGATCCGACCAACCCGACCTATGGCGGCTCGCCTGGTGCGCAGGCAGCAACCCCGAGCGCAGTGGCTGAGCCAGAGAAATCTGTCGACTTCGATCTGGGTTTTGGCAAGCCGGCCGTAGCGAGTGCGCCAGCTGCAAAAGAGTTCTCGATGGACTTTGACGTGACTGGGACCCATCCGGGGGTCGCCAAGGACTCCGGCTCTCAAGCTGCGGCGGGTATGGTCGATGTATCCGGTATTTTGCCCGGCGAGGTTGCGCGTTCTGCCCAGGAAACACCAATGGATTTTGACGTTTCCGGCATACTTTCCCCTGAAATGATAAAGTCTGCGCAGAAGGCCGAGATGGACTTCGATATTTCAGGTGCGCATAAGCCTGAAGATATCGGCAAGGCCACACCAAAAGTTGCGATGGATTTCGATGTGACTGGCAGTGGTGCTGACATCAAAACCCCGGAAGCTGCGCCCGCGTTGAATTTTGGCGATCTGGTTTTTGAGATGCCGACAAGCCAGCCCAAAGCGGCTGAGCCTGCGTTCAAGCCTGCTCCTGCTGCCGATGAGGGTATGTCGTTCATGATTGATTTCCCCATGGGCGATGTTGCCGAAGCGCCGGCCAAAAAAGCCGAGACTGCAAGCAAGCTGGATATCGACTTCGCAGATATCAGCCTCAACCTCGATGCCGCAGCTGCGCCGGCTGGTAGCGATGCCAAGGATGAGCACTGGCATGAAGTTGCTACCAAGCTGGATCTGGCAAAAGCCTATCAGGAAATGGGCGATGCAGCCGGTGCGCGAGAAATTCTGGATGAAGTGGTGCGCGACGGTGACGTGCAGCAGCGCGAAACAGCCGAGAAGTTGCTGCAGCAATTATCTGCGTAATAATGGATGTGTGATCCTGACAGCAGCCTGAGACCAGGCTGCTGTTTTTATTTGAACGCTCGAATCATGGATGTCATAAATAACGCTTGCCGGAAAAAATCTGCAATGGACCAGTCGCAACAGGATACCCAGGGCGGCTGGCGGCCGCATCCTGCAGTACAAATTTCGATCTGGACCTGTCTCGCATTGCTGTCGCAAACCTTGCATGGACTGGCGCTGATGGCGTCAGGAGCGGCCATGCTGTCACTCGCGCTAGGCATTGGTGCCACCCGACTGTTCATCTTGCTGCGCCGCACGCGCTGGATATTGATAGCGCTGCTGTTGGTCTACGCCTTTACCACGCCGGGTGAGCCATGGTTTGCGCAACTGGGCGCGCTCAGCCCCAGCCATGAAGGGGTGGAGGATGGGCTGATGCAGTTGCTGCGCCTGGTGACGGTGCTGGCAGGACTGGCCATTTTGCTGACGCAGCTTGCGACAGCCCAGCTCATTTCTGGCCTCTATAGCTTGGCCTATCCCTTGCATTGCCTCGGCGTGCCACGCGAACGGATTGTTGTGCGCCTTGCCCTGACTCTGCGCTATGCAGAAAACGCCATGCTGGACAATGCCAGGGATGGTATGCGTAGCCTGGATAATTTAATGGCGCCGGTGCAGGCAGCGCCGGAAAACATTGAGCTGAAATTATTGCCGCTCAGCGGGCGTGATTGGCTGTTGCTGTTTACGGGATGCGCCTTGGTGCTGGGAGTGTTGCTGTGAGAATTGCGCTGGGCATCGAATACGATGGCAGTCCCTATTGCGGCTGGCAGAGCCAGCGCGACGGGCGCACGGTGCAGGACGAGTTGCAGCTGGCCCTGAGCCGCATTGCCTGCGAGCCAATCGCGGTGATTGCAGCCGGGCGCACCGATACCGGCGTGCACGCGCTGGAGCAGGTTATCCATTTCGATACCCAAACCGAAAGACAACTCAGCGCCTGGGTGCGCGGTGTGAATGCGCTGCTGCCGAAGAGCATTGCCGTATTGTGGGCGCATGCCGTGCCGGATGAATTCCATGCGCGTTTTTCTGCGCAGGCGCGCAGCTACCGTTACCTGTTGCTCAACCGTGCTGTGCGCAGCGCCATTCAACATGGCAAGGCCGGCTGGTTTCATGCACCTCTGGATGTGGAACAGATGCGCGAGGCGGCACAGTATCTGCTGGGTGAGCACGACTTCAGCTCGTTTCGCGCCGCAGAATGCCAGGCCAAGTCGCCGCTAAAAAATCTGACGTTGCTGGATATACGGCAGCAGGGGGAGCTGATCACCCTGGATCTGCAGGCGGATGCCTTCCTGCACCATATGGTGCGCAACATCGTGGGCTGCCTGGTGTATGTGGGCAAGGGCAAGCATCCGCCTGCATGGCTGCGCGAAGTGCTGGAGGGACGCGAGCGCAGCAAGGCCGCGCCGACATTTGCGCCGGACGGCTTGTATCTGCGTCACATCACATACGATGCGAAATGGGGATTACCACAGTTGCGCTAAATTTGTGCGGCTGGTCTGGTGCTAAACATGCTGCCTATATCCCGGCTTTGAATGCCACACCAGCCATTTTGTACTTTCTTACTTTACACTCTGAAACTGGCTGACATCCTTGCCTGCCATGGTGTCGTTAAATCGTGCCAGCAATACGTCCATACCCTTGCCGGCCATTTCCAGGGCGGATGGATGGAGTTTCTCGAAATCTGTGCCAGTGATGTTGGAAGTGTCGAGAAGAATAATGGCCTTGGTGTCACCAGGCTCGGCCTCCTTGATCGTGGAGTCCTTCCAGACAGTTTCCCCGTCTTTGTTATAAGCCACGGCAGATATGGTTGTCATGGCGCTATAGCTCTTTTTGCCCAGGCTCAGTCCCATGATGCCGACATAATTCTTGCTGGGGGCAACCGAGAAGTTCAGTGTCAGGCGGATAACACCATCCACGCCCAGATCCTTGGCTAATTGCGCATACTTTTTCTCGTCTGAAATGTATTTGTAGTTGTTTACCACATTCATGTCGTAACTCATGAACAGTACTTTCATCACCTTTTCATCCTCAGCAAGATTCTTGTATGCCGCGCTGCTTAACAACGTTTTCTCGGGCACCAGGGTAAAGTACTTGCAGCTGCTTAGCGTGCTGATGATTTTTGGATCGAGCTTGTTGATGATGGGTTGGGTGTTAGTGCCAGGGATATCGTCCATACTCGTGAACATTTGACTCAATACCCTTTTCGCCTTGAAATGTTTTCATTGAGGCGATTGAAACGACTGCGAATTTCTTGTGCGGCCCAAAGGCTTTCTTGTCCACATCGGTAGAGCCTGTGATGGCAACTGTGGAGCATCCCGATATCATCAGGCCGAAAATTATAATCAAGGGCAGATTGCTATATATTTTAAAATTTCGCATGTTTTCTCCAAAAGTTGGCACGTTATCCATCAGGAAGGCCGCGAGTCACCGGCCAGGGTGGCGGTTTAGCAAAAACTGACCCCGTGATGCAGCGGTTTGATTGTATCGGCCCGATTATAGAAAATCCAACCATTTCAACAGGATGATCACCGCGATCGTGCTGCTATCCTGGGGCGCAGGCACCTTTGCGCCGTATGACTTATACTTGCCGCCGCATGCAAAACGCAGCGCAAGTGGCTGCTGCAGAGGGAGAGCGATCTAATGTTGGGAGGTTGGCTGTGACGCGTATCAAAATTTGCGGAATTACCCGAGTGGAAGACGCACTGGCTGCTGCGCGCAGCGGTGCAGATGCGCTCGGCTTGGTGTTCTACGACAAAAGCCCGCGCCATGTAAGCGTGCAGCAGGCGGCACGGCTGGCGGCGGCCGTGCCGCG
>JANYJE010000071.1 GCA_025408405.1 Nitrosomonadales bacterium
CGCTCGAAGCGCAGGAAGGGAAATTGTTTTCACCACTCGCCGCCACCAAAACCTGGGCTATGGCGGCTTCGGCGTGGTTGTCGATCACACTGGTACCCGTGCTGATGACTTTTTTTATTCGTGGAAAATTACCCGCTGAACAAGATAATCCACTCAATCGCTGGTTAATTGCATTGTACAAACCGCTGTTGCTCAAGGCCTTGCACAAACCACGCACGGTATTGTGCATTGCACTGTTGTTGGTGATGGCAACAATCTGGCCGTGGCGGCAACTCGGTCGGGAATTTATGCCACCGCTGGATGAAGGTGACTTGCTCTATATGCCAACGGCATTGCCTGGATTGTCTGCCGACAAGGCCAGTGAAATATTGCAACTGACCGATCGCTTGATCAAAACGGTACCCGAAGTGGATACCGTGTTTGGTAAAGCGGGACGGGCTGATACGGCGACGGATCCAGCACCACTTGAAATGCTGGAAACGACCATACACCTGAAGCCACGCGAGCAGTGGCGCGCAGGAATGACAACAGAAAAAATCATTGCCGAGCTTGATGCACGTTTAAAAATTCCCGGCATGGCCAATGTGTGGGTGCAACCGATACGCAACCGCATTGACATGTTGGCAACCGGTATCAAGAGCCCGGTTGGTATCAAGATAGCGGGGCCGGATCTTGCCACGCTGGAAAAAATCGGTGTGGAGATAGAGCAGCGAGTGAAAAATATTCCGCACACCCGTTCAGTTATCAGTGAGCGATTACGCGGTGGACGCTATATCACCATCACGGTTAACCGCGAGCAGGCGGGGCGTTATGGCTGGAACAGTGGCGACGTGCAGGAACTCGCTGCCCAGGCGATAGGTGGCATGAACGTGGATCAGCAAATTGAAGGGCGCGCACGCTTCCCGATCAATGTACGTTTCCCGCGCGAATTGCGTGATTCACCGGAAAAACTGCGTGCACTGACGCTAGTGGCACCCAATGGTGCGAGTGTCGCACTCGGCAGTGTGGCCGATATTCGTATTGATGACGGCCCGGCGATGTTGAAGAGTGAAAATGCGCGTCCCAGTCTCTGGGTCTATGTTGATATCGACAGCACGGATATCGGTTCCTGGGTTCAGAGCGCACAAAAAATAATTTCCAGTGACGTGAAGTTGCCCGCCGGGTATTCGTTGTCGTGGTCAGGCCAATTCGAGTTTTATGAACGCGCCATGAAGAAACTGGTATGGGTAGTGCCTGCGGTGCTCGTCATTATTTTTTTGCTGCTCTATCTGATCTTCGAGCGTATCAGTAGTGCGTTGCTTATTTTGGGCACCTTGCCGTTTGCATTAACGGGAGCCATTGGGTTGATGTATTTGTTACATCAACATTTGTCCATTGCATCAGCGGTCGGGTTAATTGCACTCGCGGGTGTGGCCGCAGAATTTGGTGTGGTGATGCTGGTCTATCTGGATGCCGCTATCAATGATCGCAAACAACGTGGGCAATTAAACACAGATGATGATCTACGTCAGGCGCTGGTGGAAGGTGCCGTGTTGCGTGTACGCCCCAAAGCGATGACGGTTGCAGTGATTTTGGCAGGGCTTATTCCTGTCTTGCTCGGTCATGGCACTGGTAGTGAAGTCATGGCGCGCATTGCCGCGCCGATGATTGGTGGCATGATCACTGCACCCTTGTTATCTCTCTTTATCATTCCGGTGTTGTATTGGCTGATACAGCGCCGGAAATTTTCTTCAGCCACTCATCAACCTGAAATTCAATTGGAGAATGTGTTATGAAATTTTGTCGAGTCAAAGCAGTATTGTTTATTAGCGCCGTCAGTATCGGAGCTGTTTATGCGGATGATATGCAGGGCATGAAAATGGATAACATGGATATGAACAATAAATCCATGCCCATGCAGGATATGAAGCCACAATTACATCATGCTAAAGGCGTAGTTAAAACGATTGATGCTGCCAACGGAAAAATCACCATCGCACACGAACCAGTTGCCACACTCAAATGGCCTGCCATGACCATGACGTTCGCCATAACCAAAGATCAATTGGCCGCGATTGCGGAAGGTAATCAGGTGCAGTTTGATTTTGTGATGGAGAACATGCAGGCAACGATTACACATATCCAACCAGTGAAATGACAAGTAGCCTCCTAGGCCGTGTGGTCACCGAGTTCTTCGGAGCCCGGATTTTTTTGATGTGTCGCATATTTTTCCTCGAAAATATTGAAGTGAGTTATTTTTACCCTATAATCAACCCATGAAAAAGACCTTGGCAGTTCTTCTGATCATGCTGGTAACCGCTGTACCGGTTCTGGCTTGCTGTTGCCCGGAAGATAGTAAGCAGATCACTACAAGTCATGCACATCATGATGATGTTAAAAATCATCGTGAAAGTAAGCATTCCGATTGTGAAAAACCTGAACTGCAAGTCATAGCTAAACCCGTATCAACCTTGCTTCCAGACCTGAAAGTCAAACACTCGTTTGATAATCTGGTCAACAACAATGGACTTGCTCACTTGTCATTATCTGGAATCATTGTCCAGGACGACCTACCCGACCGGCGATTACCGGTCATTGCTTCAACTCCGATATTCCTCTCCACCAAACGTCTGCGTATTTAAATTCCCCCAAGCGTGCAGTTTGCACGTTTATTCCACAATCATTCATTTCGTGGGGAATTATTATGAGACTTTTTTCAATTGTTATTGCTTTAACATTATTTTTATTCACAGCACTGGCGAGTGCTGTGGAATACCAGCTCGATATTGCGCGTAAAACGGTGAACATCACCGGCCATCCGGTGGAAAAGATTGCCGTCAATGATTCCATTCCGGGGCCAACCCTGTACTGGACTGAAGGTGAGGAAGTTGCGGTTCACGTTACCAATCACCTCGATACAGAAACCTCCGTACACTGGCACGGTATTTTATTGCCGGGTTACATGGACGGTGTGAAAGGTTTGAATAATTATCCGGCTATCGCAGCGGGAGAAACATTTACCTATCACTTTACCATCAGACAAAACGGAACCTACTGGTATCACGCCCATACCGATGGACAGGAACAGGATGGTTTGTATGGTGCCTTGATCATACGCCCGAAAGCAAAAGATCCGGTGCAGTATGATCGCGAACAGGTGGTGATGTTTTCCGATTTCACGGATGAGCAAGCATCGGATGTCTTGTCTCACCTGAAAATGACGTCGGATTATTACAGCAAGGCGCGACGGACAGTTGGTGATTTTTCCAAGGACATTCGAGAGAAAGGATTTAGCGGCGCATGGAAAGACGCCGCCATGTGG
>JANYJE010000072.1 GCA_025408405.1 Nitrosomonadales bacterium
CGCAACCGGCATCCCGGCTTCCGCCTCCTTGATGAACCCGATGATCTGTTCTTCGCTGAATCGACTCTTCTTCATTTCCGCCTCTCTTCAAAAGCGGACTTTACTAACTTTTAGATGGTACGGTCTATGGGGAGCAGGTCAGATAAGCGCTAATGATTTGACCGGGCCGCTGATCGCTAATGGTACTTTGCAATCCAGCGCGCAAGCCGCACTCAGCCAAGCTAATGATGTATTGATAGGCAACATCCTTGCATCCAAAACGTGCACTCTCACAGCCTCGTGCACACAAACAACTACAACTAGTCCGATGTGTACCACTTACATTCCTGGGCCAACCGTATGCACCGACCCACCGGCATGTACCACCTACACTTCTGGGCCACCGGTTTGTAGCTCTTCGATTCCTGGCACACCCGTTTGCTCACAATATACTTCCGCTTCCGCATGCACTTACAGTATTCCAGCAAGTTTTGTTTTTAGTTCGCCGCCTAATGTGGTGGCATGGGGTGTAAGTTACACGCATGGTAATACTTCCTCTATAACGAGTGTCACAAACGGCGCATCGATCGCATATACACTTACCGCAGGCAACGGTGAGATAAAGTCTGTTTCAGTTGGTGAATTGCAAGGCATCCTCGCACGGAGTGCAGGTTTTAATTAAGGACAATACACATGACTACTTGGCCTGATCGTCTCCGCGTTGCACTCATCCTCAGTCCTGCATTATTGCTTTTGCATGTCTGGATTTTGGCCTGCTCCAATGGCTATCTGGTGCAGAAATTGGGCATGCCTTTATCACTCGCGATGGTGGCAGTTTCATCAGTCATCGAAGCGTATATCATCGTGCTGGCGACAACCACGGCGATCAAGTTGTGGCAAGGCAAGTGATCACATGATGCGGCACAAGGGTTTCACACTGATTGAAATTGCCATTGCAATGGTCATCATCGGCTTGCTGATTGCCGGGGTGATAAAAGGCAGTGGCCTTATCGAGGGTGCCAAGGTGAGCAACGCCATTACGCTTGCCCAGGATTTATCCATTGCGGTCAACGCTTTCAAGCAGCAATACCACCTGCTACCAGGTGATATGGCAGTTACCACCGCCGACTTCCCAACTGTAAGCGCAGGATGTCAGTACACAGGGGGCTTGACCAACGATGGTCTGATTGACACCCCCGCAGAATCGGCATGTGTTCCTGAAGTTCTCTCTCTGGCCGGGCTGGCGAAAGTGGACAGAGATGCCGGTGTTCCTGTTTTCAAAAGCTACTATGGATCAGCGAATGTGATAGCAACAAACCTATCCCATGTTGTAGTGAACAATGGGAGTAATAAATTTCTTGCTTCCGTCACCCACGTGGTCGAATTCGCAAATCTGCCCTGCGAAATTGTTCAGCAAATAGATCGCAAGATTGATAACGATGACCTTGCCACAGGAAAGGCTATAGCCCAGGGTGTTACAGTCACCGGCACTACCTGTACCGCTGGCAGCATCGTTCCGTTTTATGCGGTGGCATTGTAGAAACAACATTGCACAAAGTAACAGGGGTAAAACTAATCTTGAATTTTTTGTGGAATTTTGCGTGAGCGATGGGGCAAGAACCATCCCCCCATGAGCAGCCGTTTCCCCCCGCCCCCATGCTGCCAACTGGAAAAAGAATGCTTGCTGTTTTAGACCCAGGTCTAAATCTTCTTGTTGCTACGATCAGGCTCAAGTTTATGGTTTGCGGAATGGCGGGTAGAAAAAATAAACGCCACAAGAGTGGCGTTTATACTGCATATTTGGCGGAGAGGGGGGGGTTGTTCGGCTGGCGCATTGCCTCCGCGCCAACCTCATCCCTCGTTGCACTCGGGACCGCCCTGCGGGCGTCCTGCACGAGCGGTGCTCGCTGGTCGAACCCATGGGGATTCTCATCTACCCCTTCTCGCAAATAAAAAACCGTCCACAAGGGACGGTTTTGTATTTGGCGGAGAGGGGGGGATTCGAACCCCCGTTGGGATATTATCCCAAACACGCTTTCCAGGCGTGCGACTTAAACCGCTCATCCACCTCTCCGAAGGGCGCGCAGGATAAACCAGAAAGGCTTTCCCTGCAACCTGAATGACGCTGGGTACTGATTTCAGGAACGCCTTGGATTCGCTCAGCCCCGAATTCGTTTAACACAGGTCTCTCAGTTTGCGCATGGCGGTAAAAACCGCCAGTTCGTCGTGAGACGGGAGCTTGTGGCCCAGTTGTAGCTCGATGTTGTGGATGACTTCTGGCTCGCTGCAGCGCAGGAAGGGGTTGGTGGCCTTTTCCAGTGCGATGGTGGAGGGCAGGGTGGGCAGGTGTTGTTCACGCAGTCTGTGGGTGTCCAGTTCGCGTTGCTTGAGCTGGCTGTTGTCAGGCTCGCAGGCACACGCAAAAGGCAGGTTCAACTCGGTATATTCGTGGCTGCAGTAGACCAGGGTGGTGTCGGGTAACAGTGCCAGACGCTGCAAGGAGTGATGCAGTTGCGTGGGCGTGCCTTCAAACAGTTTGCCGCAGCCGCAGCCAAACAGGGTGTCGCCGCAAAATACGCTGTTGTCCCACAAGAACGCAATATGGCCATGTGTGTGTCCGGGAATGTCGATGACCTGCAAGTGCAGATTTAATGCGACAATTTCAACTGCATCGCCTTCTCCCAGAGGGTGGGTGATGGCGGGAATTTTTTCATGGCGTGGCCCGTACACCGGGCTGTTATATACTTCCGCTAATTCGATGATGCCGCCGACGTGATCGCGATGATGATGGGTGACCAGGATGGCGCTGAGTTTCAGTTTGTGTTCTTGCAGATAGGCGTGCACCGGGGCGGCATCACCCGGATCGATGACGATGGCATGTTGCTGGTCGTGCAGGGTCCAGATGTAGTTATCGGCGAAGGCGGGAATGGGAATAATTTTCAGCATGGTGAATGAATTCATTTCGTTTGATGGTCATATTTGAGTGAAACGCACAGTATGTCAACTGCTAATACCCTGAGCGACTGGTTTTCCATGCCACAAGGGCGCTACCTGATGGAGCGCGAGCAGGATTTTTTTGACTGCACAGTGGCCGATATATTCGGTTTTAATGCCGTGCAACTGGGTTTGCCGCGCTATGAGCTGTTGCGTTCCAGCCGCATGCCGTTGCGTTTTATTGCCGGAAAAGAGGCGGGCGTGCATGTCTGGCTGGAAGAAGCGGAGCTGCCCTTCGAGAGCGGCAGCCTCGATCTCGTGCTGTTGCCTCATGTGCTGGAATTCAGTGCACACCCGCACCAAATCCTGCGCGAGGTGGAGCGGGTGTTGCGCCCGGAGGGCAGTGTCATTATCAGCGGATTTAATCCGCGCAGTCTTTGGGGGGTGAGACGTGTACTGGGAAGCAAGGCGGGCTACCCGTGGAATGGCCACTTTATTTCGCTAACGCGCATGAAGGACTGGCTGGCCTTGCTGGGTTTTGAGGTTGTAGGAGGAAATTTTGCGGGCTATGCGCCGCCGTTCACACAAGCTGCCTGGCTGAATCACTCCAGATTCCAGGAACCGGTGGGTGGGCGCTGGTGGGCGGTGTTTGGCGGGGTATATTTTTTGCAGGCGATCAAGCGCGTGCCGGGAATGCGTTTGATCAAGCCGAAATGGAATGAAAGGCTGGTCAAGAATCTGTTGCCCGCCTCCGCCAAATTGAACAGAGAAGTATCACAGAAATCACAAAAACAATGAGCAAAGATATCGTAGAGATTTTTACCGATGGCGCCTGCAAGGGTAACCCCGGTGTGGGCGGCTGGGGTGCCTTGTTGCGTACCAAGGGGCGGGAGCGTGAGTTGTGCGGGGGCGAGGCGCATACCACCAATAACCGCATGGAGTTGATGGGGGCGATTGCCGCACTGGAGGCTCTGACCCGCCCGTGCCAGGTGCGCTTGCACACCGATTCAAAATACGTGCAGCAGGGCATCAGCGAGTGGCTGTCCGGTTGGAAAATGCGCGGCTGGAAAACCGCGGCCAAGCAGCCGGTCAAGAATGAAGACCTGTGGCGCAGGCTGGATGCGGCAGCCAGCCAGCACCAGATTGAGTGGCTGTGGGTGAAGGGGCATGCCGGACATATCGAAAATGAACGCGCCGATCAGTTGGCGAATCGCGGCATCGAACAGTTGATACAAGGCCAGGCCATTATTTAATTTATGGTGCCTCTGGAAATTCAAGTTTCCAAGCAAGGCAAGGCGCGAACAAAAAAATTGAGCGCCACATATTTAGGTGATGTGTAAGCGAGACTTTTTTGTGAGCAACACCGTATTGCGACGAAAATTGGATTTTTAAGAGGTGCCCTCAACAGGGATGAAGCATGAGACAGATAGTACTGGACACTGAAACAACCGGATTGAACCCGCTCCAGGGGCATCGCATTATCGAGGTGGCGGCGATCGAGCTGAGCGACCGCAAGGTGTCGGATCGCACTTTCCATCGCTACCTCAATCCCGAGCGTGAAATAGATGAGGGCGCGGCGGCGGTACACGGGCTGACGCTGGACCGCTTGCAGGACGAACCCAAGTTTGCCGAGATTGCCCCGGCCCTGCTGGAGTTCATCAGCGGTGCGGAACTGATTATCCACAATGCACCGTTCGACCTCGGTTTCCTCAATGCGGAGCTGACACTGGCGGGTCTGCCTGTGCTGGATAACGCGGTGATTGACACCTTGAAAGTGGCAAAAGATCTGCACCCGGGCAAGAAAAATAATCTGAATGCGCTATGCGATCGCTACCTGATCGACAACTCCCACCGCACCCTGCACGGCGCGCTGCTGGATACCGAGCTGCTGGCGGAAGTGTATCTGGCAATGACGCGCGGGCAGGAAAGCCTGCTCGGTGACGATGCCACCCAGCACGATGACGACGCTGCGCTGGCGGCAGGCGACATGACGCGCGCCACTGTGCGTGTGCTGCGCGCAAGCGAGGAGGAGCTTGCGCTGCACGTGCAACAGCTTGCCGACATAGACAAGGCCAGCAAGGGCAGTTGTTTATGGAAGCAGCTGGATCTGCCGGCGTGAGCAACCAGACCGATGTGCTAATTATCGGAGCGGGCGCGGCAGGCATGATGTGCGCCATCACCGCAGCGCGGCGCGGCCGCTCGGTGGTGCTGATGGACCACACGGGCAGGCTGGCCGAGAAAATCCGCATCTCTGGAGGCGGGCGCTGCAACTTCACCAACCTCAATGCCAAACCGGAAAACTTCATTTCCAGCAACCCGCATTTCTGCCGCTCTGCGCTGGCGCGCTATACGCCGCAGCACTTCATCAATTGGCTGAATGAGAACGGCATCGGCTACCACGAGAAGAAACTCGGGCAGTTGTTTTGCGACGACGGCTCGGAAGCCATTATCGCGCTGCTCAAGCGCGAGTGCGATGCGGCAGGAGTGAAGTGGCAGGCGCCCTGCAGTATCGAGGGAGTGACGCACAACAAATACTTCGAAGTGAACAGCAGCCGTGGCAAGTTCAGCGCGCAGTCTCTGGTGATTGCGACGGGCGGGCTGTCCATCCCGAAAATCGGCGCCACCCCCTTCGGCTACAAGGTTGCGCAACAATTCGGCATTCCCGTGACCCGCCTCAAGCCCGGCCTGGTTCCGCTCAGCTTTCATCCTGTGGCGTGGTCAGCCTATGCCGAGTTGAGCGGCGTGTCGGTGGATGCTTCGGTTAGCTACGGCAAACACAGCTTCCGTGAAAACCTGCTGTTTACCCATAGAGGTTTGAGTGGCCCCGCCATCCTGCAAATCTCTTCCTACTGGGAACATGGCGAACCGCTGCACATCAATCTGCTGCCGGATCTGGATATGCACGATCTGCTGCTCAAGCAGCGCGGCAGCCATATGCTGCTGCATAATTTTTTGGCGCAATATCTGTCCAAGCGTTTTGTTGAAATCTGGTGCGGTCAATTCTCCCCGAATAATATTGATGGTCATCCTATTTCCGCGAACAAACCGCTGAATCAGTACTCGGAAAAAGACTTGGACTTGCTTGCGGACAGGCTGCACGATTGGCAGATCACCCCGACCGGCACGCTGGGATATACCAAGGCGGAAGTTACCTGCGGTGGCGTGGATACGCACGCCCTGTCTTCCAAGACCATGCAGGCGAATGACGTACCCGGGCTATTCTTTATCGGTGAAGTCGTCGATGTGACCGGCTGGCTGGGAGGGTACAATTTTCAGTGGGCATGGGCGTCGGGTTACGCGGCCGGACTGGCTTGTTGATTTGATTGTCATTCCCGCGAATAACCAGCGACTTGCCCGCTTGCGGGCTGAGTCGAATGGCTAGTAGTCCCAGCAGGCGGGAATGACGGAATTGTTGAGGTTCTTTCATGGCAGTTGAAACCGAACTCAAGCTGAGCATCTCACCCGAGCATATGGCGCGTCTCAAGCGCCATCCTTTCCTGCGTTCGCTCGCGGCAACACGCTCTGCCACGCGCAAACTCTATAGCGTTTATTACGACACGCCAGATCTGTATTTGCACAAGCATGCCATGGCCTTGCGCCTGCGCCGCGTCGGGCGGCAATGGGTGCAAACGCTCAAGGGGGGCGGGGCAGTGCAGGCCGGCCTGCATCTGCGCAACGAATGGGAAGCCGTGGTGCCCGCTGAAGCGCTGGATTTTGCCGTGCTTGAAGCCTGCGGTGCCGCGCCCCTGCCCAAGGCGGTGCGCAAGGAATTGCAGGCAATTTTCGTGACGGATTTTTCGCGTACCACGCGCATGGTGAAGTTTGCCGGTGCCAGCATTGAACTGTGCATGGACAGCGGGGAAATTCGTGCCGGGCTGGAAAGCTGCACCATTTCCGAGCTGGAGCTGGAACTCAAATCCGGCGAGCCGCTGCAACTGTTTCGCCTGGCCCTGGCGCTGCTGGACATCGTGCCGCTGCAAGTCGAAGCCATCAGCAAGGCCGAGCATGGTTACCGCCTGTGGACCCATGCGCCCGCTGCCGTTTCGCGCGCGGTTACGCCCGAGGTGGCAAAGAACAGCAGTGCGGCGGAGGTGCTGCAGGGAATGATCTGGTCATGCCTGCTGCAGCTGCAGGCGAACGTGTCGGGTGCCGTGCGCAAGCTGGATGACGAATACCTGCACCAGATGCGCGTGGCGCTGCGCCGTCTGCGCGTGGCTTTGGGCATGGCGGCAAGCGTGCTGGCAGATGCCGAGCTTGAGGCTCTGCGCCGCGATGTGGCCGCGCTGGGTGTGGAGCTGGGCCACTCGCGCGAATGGGATGTGTTTGTCACGCAGACGTTGCTGCCACTACGCCAGCCACTGGGCACGCAATCGGGTGTCGAAATCCTATTGCGCAACAGCGAGCGCGAGCGGCACAAGCAGCACGAGCTGGTGCAGCAATGCCTGCAGTCCCGGGATTATCAGCGCCTGCTGCTGCGCTTTGGCGTGTGGATGCTGGGCTCCTACTGGCTGAACGATAGTTGGCGCGAAGCACCCGGCGGATCGGCGCTGCAATTGCGCCACTTTGCCGCGCAAATATTGGACAGGCGCAGCAAGCAGCTGCGCAAGCATTACGCCCTGAGCTCATCCGATGAAGAGCCCGCCGCGCATGCAGATACCCGGCCACATTCTGAAGCTACCCAACTGCACACATTGCGCATCGCCTGCAAGAAATTGCGTTACAGCGCAGAGCTGTTTGAGTCGCTGTATGCGGATGGGAAAGTCGGGCACTACCTTGCCGCACTCGGCAGGATGCAGGACACCCTGGGGGCGCTTAACGACATTGCCGTGGCACGGCGCCTGCTCGCTCAACTGGGGGAGGGCGGCCAACATGAAGCGAGCCTGCTGATACGTGGTTGGGTCGAGCATGATTATGCGCAACACCTAGCCGCGCTGCACATGGCATGGCAGAAGTTTTCCGGGCGTAAGGCTTTCTGGAATTGATCTGCAAGGGGGTGGCTATAGCTATCTGGACCGCTTGGCTTATTGTTGATTGAAGATTTCTGGCGTAATGTGCAGCCTGAAACATTTATAGCCCCCCGTGTTACTTGAACGGGGAAATTGGGAGCGCTGCTCTAAGGGCGGCTTTGTCCCAGAATGCGACATTAGGAGAATTGAGCTAATTCTTCGTTTGGCGGACAAAATAGGTTAATTAATTCTGATGAATCAAACGCTATCTCTAATTCTTTGGTTGATTGGCCTAGTATTTATATCCATGCCAATAGCTCTCGTGTTCAGAAACAGAATTCCTAAAATCTGGTTCGGACGTATTTTCACAATTCTTTTTTTCGGTCTTGTAGCGCTGATTGTTTTTGCGAATATGCTTGTAGCAGCAAGCCGTGTACCAAATTTCCTATCGCATCCTGATTACTTGGCTGGTATCGCCGCCGCCTTAATTTGCCTGCATTTGCTATCCATGCTCTTGCTCTTGATTTGGATTTATTGGACATCGAAGGATTGGGACTTTGCCTTTAAAGTCATCAACAAACTCGAATGGCCAGTGAAAGATAAACATCTGATGAGCGAATTATCAAAGCCACAGATAGTTTTTTGGAAGGTGGCAGCGTTTCTAAGACTCGTGACCATCGTGATCGTGTTGGCGGTTATAGCAGTGAAAATCATTTTACTGTTTAGGTTTTAGATGGTACGGTCTATGGGGAGCAGGTCACACCATGCCTAAACGCTCAAGCAAACTCGATCTGAATCAACTCGCCAAGCGCATTGTGGACGAAGCCACGGGCGAAGAACCTATTACGCCACCGCCAAATAAGAAATCACAAACAATTAATTAAATCACAATAAACTTTCTGTATATTTTGCCGATAGCGTATATACAATATCGCAAATATGAGTGTTTTTAATAGCGTTATTGAGACTTGACTGGGTATGGGTTTGTATATACAGTGTACTCATGCGTGCACTCATTACCTCTCCTGCATTGATTCAAAAGCTTCAAGAGAAGCATAATGTAACGCGCCAAGAAATTGTACAATGTTTTGAAAATAAGGAAGGAATTTACCTTGAAGATGTTCGAGAAGAACATAGAACTGATCCGCCAACGTTGTGGTTCGTCGCTCCTACGAATTGCGATAGGTTGTTAAAAGTTATTTTTGTTTTCTTAGATGGAAACATTTATATCAAGTCCGCTTACGAACCAAGTCAGGCAGTTATTGATATGTATGACAAAAAAGGTAAGTAATTCGGCTACACAATGGAGAAAAAAATGAATGACAAAGCCAAAATTCTCGGTACAGATGAAGCATGGGAATCAGAAAAACTTGGTGCAGATGAAAAGTTTGCGCGTGCCGTCGATGGAGCCCTGACTAAACAAATCGATGAATCACTTGGTATGCAGATGATTTCAATCAGGCTGGATAAGAGTCTAATTGAATCCTTCAAAATGCTGGGCGAGTTTCATGGGGTAGGTTATCAACCTTTAATGAGGGATGCTCTGAAACGATTTGCTGACTCTGAAATGAAATGCATCGTTTCTGGATTGGTAGAATCACAAAAGAAAGACCAGAAACGTTCAGCCACTATGGAATCCTCTGATCAGCCTGTAATTAAAACAACAGCGTCAAAGGAAAGAAAAGCAGCGTAGCAAAGCAATAACAATAAAACCCGCTTCGGCGGGTTTTTTATTTTGGTAAATTTCAAACTGAGACACTCCCCGGCATTCCTGTAACTTGACGCAATACGCCAATGGCGCATAGTTCGCATATGCTTTTCATTGAAACCCCAACCTTTACTCGCCTAATCTCTGCATTACTGGAAGATGATCAGATATTGATGCTGGTGGCTTATCCTAAAAGTACGAAGGACAATCTTACGGATAAAGAAACAGCGGTGCTGCGCAAACTTGTGAAGGAGTTGTAAATGGACAAAACACTATTCGATGATTTGAAACAAAGCCTCAAAGAGGCCTCTGCGATTCGTCGCGGAAACCTAGCTGCCAGCAGAGTCACCAAAGTTCATGCGCCTGACGCTAAAGCGATTCGAACAAAGGTTGGACTAAGCCAAAGTGAGTTTGCCAAATTGATAGGGGTTAAAGTTGCTACCCTTCGGAACTGGGAGCAGCATCGGCGCAACCCAACAGGTGCAGCCGCTGCACTGTTGACTATTGTGGAGAAAGAACCTGCTGCAGCATTGAGAGCACTGCACTAAGACAGCATTATTGTGGTATCCCAGTGCCCAGATTTATCTCTTCCGGCGTATCAGTTAAGTCCGCAACATCAGCCCAGCATCGCCTTCAACCGTGCCAGTTTCGCCATGCCCTCGTCCTTGCTGACCTCGGGGGCACTGCCTGCAGGCACGGCTCCGGCAAACACCACGTCATCGGCGGGCAGCTCTTGCAGGAAGCGGCTGGGTTCGCAGTTCTGCCATTCCTTGCCGCGCCGGCGTTTGATGCAGTAGCTGATGTGCAGTGAGCGCTGCGCGCGGGTGATGCCGACGTACATCAGGCGGCGCTCTTCCTCGATCTGTTCGGGGGATTCGCTGCGCTCGTGTGGCATTACGCCTTCTTCCACGCCGACCATGAATACGTGGCCGAATTCCAGGCCCTTGGCGGCGTGCAGCGTGGACAGTGACACCGCGTTGGTTTCCTCCTCGCGTCCCTCCAGCAGATTCATCAGCGCGATGGTTTGCGTCATGGCCAGCAGCGTCTTTTCATCGGCAGCGGATTTGCGGTTGATCCAGCCGATAAAGTCGCTCACGTTCGACCATTTGTTTTCGGCCTGGCGCGGCTCGTGGCTGTCGAACAGCCAGGCTTCGTAATCGATCGCGCTCATCAGGTCGGTCAGCACCGGTGTGCATTCTTCCTTGACGGCACGTTCCTGCATGCGGTTGATGAAGTTGCAGAAGGTCAGCAGTTCTTCGTGCTGGCGTGCTTGCAGCTGCTCCTCCATGGCGCTTTCAAACGCGGCTTCAAACAGGCTGACGTTGCGGGTGCCGGCATAGCTGGCGAGTTTTTCCAGGGTCTGGTTGCCGATGCCGCGTTTGGGCGTGGTGATGGCGCGGATAAAGGCGGGATCGTCGTCCGGGTTGGCAATCAGGCGCAGGTAGGCGACCAGATCCTTGATTTCCGCACGCTCGAAAAACGAGGTGCCGCCGCTGACGGTGTAAGGCACGTTCTGCGCGCGTAGCTGCTCCTCGAAGCCGCGCGACAGGTGGTTGCTACGATACAGGATGGCATAGTCCGCGAAGCGCGTGTTGTGCTCGAATTTGTGCGCCAGCAAACGCAACACCACCGACTCTGCCTCGTGCTCTTCATCCTTGGCGGCGAACACGCGCACCTGATCGCCGATGCCGTGTTCGCTCCACAGGTTCTTGTCGAACAGCTTGGTGTTGTTCTTGATCAGGTAGTTGGCGCTTTGCAGGATGCGCTGCGAGGAGCGGTAATTCTGCTCCAGCTTGATCACGCGCAGATTGGGATAATCCCGCTGCAGGTTGTGGATGTTGGCCGTGCTGGCGCCGCGCCAGGCATAGATGGCCTGGTCGTCATCGCCCACCGCCGTGAGCGCCGCGCGCGGCCCTGCCAACAGGCGCATCAGCTGGTACTGGCAGTCGTTGGTGTCCTGGTATTCATCCACCAGCAGGTAGCGCAGGCGTTGCTGCCAGCGCAACAGTGCCTCGGGGAATTGCTGGAACAGATCAACCGGCAGGCGGATCAGGTCGTCGAAATCCATCGCCTGGTAGGCGCGCAGGGTTTCCTGGTAACGCGCATAGAGCAGCGCGATGCGTTGCTCGGCTTCGGTTTCCACCAGGCTGGTCGCCTGTTCCGGCGAGACGAAAGCGGCCTTCCAGTTTGACATCATGCTTTGCGCCATGCGGATGTCCTGCTTGTCCGGCCCGCCCAGCAGCTCGCTGATGATCTTGCCGGTGTCGGCCGTGTCAAAAATTGAAAATTGCTTTTTATAGCCGAGCAGATTGGCTTCTTCGCGCAGGATTTGCATCCCCAGTGCGTGGAAGGTGCTGATGGTCATGCCCTTGGCGTCTTTGCCCGTGAGCAGCTGGCCGACGCGTTCGCGCATCTCGTTGGCGGCCTTGTTGGTAAAGGTGATCGCGGCCACATTGCGCGGCGAGTAACCGCATTTTTCCACCAGATAGGCCAGCTTGTGCACGATGACGCGAGTCTTGCCGCTGCCGGCACCGGCCAGCACCAGCAAGGGACCGTCCAGATAGGTAATGGCTTCGCGTTGGGCGGGATTGAGTTTGCTTAACATTTGGAATTTGGTGCCTGGGACCGGAATCGAACCGGTACAGCCTTTTCAAGCCGAGGGATTTTAAGTCCCTTGTGTCTACCAATTTCACCACCCAGGCAGGTTAGGGTAGAACCGAACAGCGGATGCCGACAGGCAGATCGCGCAGCCGCACATTATACAGAGATGAGCGTAGCGGTGGCGAAATCATGGCTGTAAAAATCCCGGAAACCGCCATAACTGGAAAATTAGCTCCCCGTTTTTATTGACATGCGTTCGAATATCCCTATAATGCGGACTTCGTTTTTTGCGGGAATAGCTCAGTTGGTAGAGCGATACCTTGCCAAGGTATAGGTCGCGAGTTCGAGTCTCGTTTCCCGCTCCAAATATTTTTGGGAAAGCTTACTGGCTTTCCCATATTTTTTGTATCATGTAGCCCTGTTCTTTTGGTGCGATAGCAAAGCGGTTATGCCCCGGATTGCAAATCCGGTTAGCCCAGTTCGACTCTGGGTCGCACCTCCAGTCAAATGCGGGAATAGCTCAGTTGGTAGAGCGATACCTTGCCAAGGTATAGGTCGCGAGTTCGAGTCTCGTTTCCCGCTCCAGATTTCCAGAGAAAGCTTTCTGCTTTCCCTTTTTTTTTTCGGCCCCGTTTTGCCCGTAGCCTGCGTTGTACTGGCGCCATGCTTGGCGGCCTCTTGCTTGCCTGCATGCTGCGAATGTCTGCTGATGCCAAATGTCGAGGCTTCAATATCTGATAGAGTTGCTGCCAGAAGTAATTCTGCATAATTGCAAACAACTACACAGGCACGCATGTTATGGCAAAACACATTGGTAATTTCCGCACCCGCTTTGAGATGAGGCAGGAACTGGGTGAGGGATCAATGGGAACGGTGCACCTGGCCTATGACACTTTCTTTCAGCGTAATGTGGCGATCAAGCGCACCCGTTCAAAATTGTTTGATGATCCTGAAAATGGTCCTCTGCATCGCAAGATGTGGCTCAACGAAGTGCGCCTGGTTGGAAAGCTGAAGCATCCGTTTATTGTCGAAGTGTTTGAGGCTGGCAATGCTGAAGATTTTGAATACCTGGTCATGGAATATGTGGCTGGCACCACCCTTAATCAATTTACCGCCTACGACAAACTGCTCCCGCTGGATCGTCTGATCGACATCCTCTACAAGGTATGCAATGCCCTGGATTTTGCCAACAAGACCGGGATTTTGCACAGGGACATCAAGCCCGCCAACGTGTTGCTGGGAGAGCACAATACCGTGAAGGTATCTGACTTTGGTACAGCTTTTTATTTGGGTTCGGAATTCACCCAGGTGTTCGATGTGGGTACGCTGGCGTTCATGCCGCCAGAGCACTTCCGGCAAAGGCAGCCCACCTTGCAGTCAGACATATATGCGGTGGGGGTCATGGCCTACCAGCTGTTGACGGGAGCGCTGCCGTTTTCCAGCAGTTCGCAAGAGGGGTTGATCTATCAGAAGCTGAATGAGGATGCGGTGCCGCTGGAGCGCCGGCGTCAGGATATTCCGCAGGCGCTGCGTTTTGCCGTGCACCGTGCCATGCACAGGGACATCGAGGTGCGCTACGATTCCTGGAAGGCCTTCTGCGATGATCTGGCGGCAGCATTGCCTCACGTGGAGCGGCCTGAGGAGGCGAGGTTTGATAGCGCCAGTTTTGATTCATTGCGCAATCTGACCTTCTTTTCCGAGTTTACCGATACCGAGGTATGGGAAACGGTAGGGCTGTGCAGCTGGCAGGAACGCGCACCCGGAGAGAGCATTGTTAAAGAGGGCGATGCGGGGAACAGCCTGTTTATCATCACCCGCGGTGAGGCGGTAATTACGAAAAAAGGTGCGCAGCTTAACCACTTGGGACCCGGCGACTGCTTTGGCGAGATGGCATTTCTGGATGAATCGCAACATGCGCGCTCGGCCACTGTTACCGCAGCGACCGCGATGAGCGTGATCGAGATAGACGGGGAGGCGTTAAGACAGGCTTCGGCAAACCTGCAAACACGTTTCTTCCGTGCGTTCATGCGGATTATGATCGAACGCGTTCGGCATGCCGATCAGCGCATACTGACCATGCTGGATCTGGACTGAGTTATTGATTGCATCGCGTCATAACTCTACTGCGCGAACTGGCATCGAGGCCGCGCAGTAGTGTTATGCCGCGATGGTCAGTGCTTTATGCCGGTCTGATGCAGGATGGTGGTGGCAATTTCCTCCACCGACATGGTGGTGACATCCAGATAGGGAATGCTGAATTGCCGCATCAGGTTTTCCGCCTGTTTCACTTCGAGCTGGCAGTTTTCGAGAGAAGCATAGCGGCTATTGGGGGCACGCTCGGTGCGAATTTGTTGTAAACGTTCTGCACGGATGGTGAGTCCATAGAGTTTGTTGAGCAAGGGTTTGATCGCCTGCGGAATGTCTGATCCGGAAAAATCTTCCGGCACTAGAGGATAGTTCGCTGCATATATTCCGAACTGCAAGGCAAGATAGAGCGAGGTTGGCGTTTTCCCGCAGCGGGATACGCCAACCAGCACAATATCCGCGCGATGGAGCTCGCGCGAGATACCGCCATCATCATGGCTCAGCGCGTAATTGACCGCATCCATGCGTGCGTTGTAATTCATGCCGGCTGCATGGGAGCGGCCTATGGCATGGGAGGAGTGCTGGCCGAGCTCAGCCTCCAGCGGAACGATAAACATCTCGAACAGGTCGAGAATCAGTGCATCACTTTGCTCAATGATGTTGCGTACGGCAGGCAAAATAAGTGTGCTGAATACCAAGGGGCGCTGGCCATCTGCCAGAGATGCCTCGTTGATCTGCACCACGGCATCACGCGCTTTTTCCGGCAAGTCCAGAAAGGGCAGCCTGACACGTTTGAACTCAATGCCTTCAAACTGGCTGAGCAGGCTGTGTCCAAGATTCTCCGCAGTGATGCCGGTGCGATCCGAGACAAAGAATGCGGTGCGCTTTTTATGCATAGGTGGGGCTCCTGGGTTCAATGCAGGGATGCGGGAGAATAACTGATCACAAGCATATTAAACACGAATTTCACGCTACGGATTATCCTGCAACGGGTTGGGAATCGGTGTCGGCATTTTTAATGTACCTGTGTAGAATCATAATCGAAGTAGCAATCCTGGTGTTTTCTGGGTGATAGGCATGTCATGGATATGATCTGAGCAGGGGGGATGATGCGCGACACATTAACAATAAATTTATACCGGCTGCTTGTGGCGGCAGTTTTGCTGGCGCTGTGTACGGGCGTACAGGCTGGATTGCAGGAAGGAAGCGAAGCTTTCAAGAACAAAAGATTCGCGGACGCCATGCAGGAGCTGAAGCCATTGGCTGTTTCAGGGGATGCGCAAGCGCAGAGTTTTCTCGGGAGGATGTATTTGACTGGCCTGGGCGTGCCCAAGGACTACAAGGAAGCTGCATTATGGTTTCGCAAGTCTGCTGAACAGGGGGATGCGCGCGCCCAGTTCAACCTGGGGATGATGTATACAAATGGGCAGGGGGTTCCGCAGAATTATACGGATGCAGCATCCTGGTATCGCAAGTCTGCGATGCAGGGCGGAGCACAGGAACAATTCAATCTTGGCATGATGTTTCTCAATGGGCGTGGCGTGGCGTGGGACGATAAAGAGGCGATAGTGTGGTTTCGCAAGGCTGCGGCGCAAGAGAGTATGTTGGCCCGGAATCTGTTGGGATGGATGTATGAAAAAGGGCGCGGAGTTCGGCGCGACGCAGCAACAGCCGCGATGTGGTATCTCCAGGCGGCTGATCAAGGGTACATAGAATCGCAGAGCAACCTTTGTGACATGTATTACAAGGGCCGAGGCGTGGAGCAGGATTTCAAGGCAGCCATGACATGGTGTCGCAAGGCGGGCGAGCAGGGTGATGCAAATTCGCAGGTAAGCGTTGGCTGGATGTATCAGCAAGGTGAGGGGGTGGTGCAGGATTACCAGATGGCGCTGTACTGGTATCGCAAGGCTGACATGCTGGGCCATTCCGCAGCACAGAACAACATTGGCTGGCTCTATCAAAAGGGTTGGGGTGTTTCGCCGGATGATAAAGAGGCCGCCCTGTGGTATCGCAAGGCGGCAGACCTGGGAAATGCAAAGGCCCAATTCAGGCTGGGCTACATGTATTCCATGGGGGTGGGCGTCACTCGGGATCTGGACAAGGCGGCATTGTGGTATCGCAAGGCAGCAGAGCAGGGCGAGGCGCCTGCACAATCGAATTTAGGCGAAATGTACCTTCATGGAGATGGCGTTGCGCAGGATTTTATTGAGGCACTGTTGTGGTTTAACAAGGCAGCAGAACAAGGTTTTGGCATTGCGCAGAACAACCTGGGGCTGATGTATGAAAATGCCCAGGGAGTGGATCAGGACTGGGTGCAGGCACACATGTGGTACAACCTGGCGGGCATGGCGGGCGACGAAGCCGCTATTGCAAACAGGAAATCCGTTCAGGCTAAAATGACATCTGCCCAAATCGAGAAGGCGCATGCAATGGCTAGTGAGTGGATGGAAAAGCCGCGCTAGCTGTCGGCTGCGCTGCGGAAATAATAACGCCGCATTGCGCGGCGTTATGTGTCGGTGTCTGGGATACCGACTTGGTCGGTTTGGTAGTGCCGACTGATGTGTTTACTGCATGTTGTTATGCATTGGTGTCTCGATAAGCGCTCCCCATGATGGTTAACGTTACTGCACGGTGATGCACCGGTTGAACATGCTGCTACGCCTCAATTTATACGCTTAATTTAAAATTTCTACAATCGCGATTTACAATGAATGGCGGAGTAATGCCGGGGCGGGTGTTGCTCGAAAATCGCTGCTGGATTGGGATTGCTGCTGGATTGGGTTCGATTGGTGGGTGCTGACGGGATCGAACCGCCGACAATCGCCTTGTAAGGGCGGTGCTCTACCAGCTGAGCTAAGCACCCAATCGAGGGCGCGCATTTAATCACAGGTGCAACGATTTGGTCAATTTTTTTGTCTTGTTTTGTCTGGTTTTAATTCAGCCGTCTTCTAATAAAGCACTTGGCGTAAAATGCGCCCTTTAATTTTCCGGTTTTAACCATGACTGTCCGTACCCGTTTTGCTCCCAGCCCGACCGGCTATCTTCATATCGGTGGCGCCCGCACGGCGCTTTTTTCCTGGGCGTATGCGCGCAAGCATGGCGGCACGTTTATTTTGCGCATTGAAGATACCGATGTTGAGCGTTCAACGCCTGAGGCGGTGCAAGCGATTCTGGATGGGATGGCCTGGTTAAATCTGGATTACGACGAGGGTCCTTACTATCAGATGCAAAGGATGCCCCGCTACCGCGAGGTGATTCAGCAGATGCTGGCACAAGGGAGTGCCTATCATTGCTATACCACTCCTGCCGAACTCGATGAGCTGCGCGAGGTGCAGCGTGCACGCGGCGAGAAGCCGCGCTATGACGGGCGCTGGCGGCCGGAACCGGGCAAGGTATTGCCCGCCGTGCCCGCAGGTTTGCAGCCGGTAGTGCGCTTCAAGAATCCAGCCGAGGGAGTGGTGGCATGGAAAGATATGGTCAAGGGCTATATCGAGTTTGCCAACAGCGAGCTGGATGATCTGGTGATCGCGCGCGCGGACGGGACGCCGACCTATAATTTTTGTGTGGTCGTGGATGATTGGGAGATGAAGATCACCCAGGTTATTCGCGGCGATGACCACGTCAATAACACACCGCGCCAGATCAATATCCTGCGGGCGCTGGGGGCGGCGGTGCCGCAATACGCCCATTTGTCGATGATACTGGGGGATGACGGGCAGAAATTGTCCAAGCGCCATGGCGCGGTCAGCGTGATGCAATATGACGAGGATGGCTACTTGCCGGAAGCGGTGATCAATTATCTGGCGCGTCTGGGCTGGTCGCATGGCGACGAGGAAATTTTTTCTGTGGCGCAATTCTGCGAGTGGTTTGACCTCGACCACATTACCCCGTCGGCCGCGCAATTCAACACGGACAAACTGAACTGGCTGAATAGTCATTATCTAAAACTGTCGGACAATGCGCGCCTGCTTGAGCTGGTGCGCCCCCGTCTGCTTGCACGCGGAGTGGCGGTGGCTGCTGCGCCTGCACTCGAAGCAGTCGTCGCATTGTATAAAGAGCGTGTTGCCACGCTGAATGAGCTGGCTGATGCTGCCGAGGTGTTTTACATTGAGTTGCATCCTGAGCAGGCATTGCTCGACACCCACCTGACGGCAGATGCCCTGCCCGCATTGCAGGAGCTGTTGCTGCGTCTTGCTGGCGTGGCGTGGGAGGCGCCGGCTATTGGCGCCTTGATCAAGGAGTTGATCGCCAAGCATGGTTTGAAGATGCCCAAGCTGGCGATGCCATTGCGCGTGATGCTGGTCGGGCAGACGCAGACTCCTTCCGTCGATGCGATGGTGGCGCTGTTTCCGCGCGAGCTTGTGCTGGCGCGCTTGAAAAAATATTTACCCTGATTTCTGGTTAATGCCGCTTTACAAGTGATGGGTCGATCATTATAATGCGCCCTCTTTTTGGGGGTATAGCTCAGCTGGGAGAGCGCTTGCATGGCATGCAAGAGGTCAGCAGTTCGATCCTGCTTATCTCCACCAAGAACTCAGTCCCCATCGTCTAGAGGCCTAGGACACCGCCCTTTCACGGCGATAACACGAGTTCGAATCTCGTTGGGGACGCCACTCTGCTCTGGCAGTTCTGTTTTATTTAATGAAGTTAATGCGATAGGTTTAAAGATAATTGTTTTGGCTTGTTTCAATTAGTCAATACCTTTGCTATAATCCGCGCAGTTTTTCGATGGGCTTCGTGCCCGTTTTTTATTTGTGGGTGTGAATCATGGATGTGGCGAAGCTTGTAGAAACAACGCTGAACGGATTGGGTTACGAGTTGGTCGATCTGGAGAAGTCCGGCCGCGGGCTGATGCGCATCCTGATGGACAAGCCCGAGGGCATTTCCATTGAGGATTGCGAACTGGTAAGCAATCAGTTGACGCGCTTGTTCATGGTGGAAGGGGTGGATTTTGATCGGCTCGAGGTTTCCTCGCCCGGCCTGGACCGCCCGGTTAAGAAAGAGGCCGATTTTGTAAGGTTTTCCGGGCAAAAGGCGCAGATTAAATTGCGTATGCCTCTGGCCGGACGCAAGAATTTTGTGGGTATTTTGGGTGCTGTTCAGGACGGTGTTTTGCAGCTGGATGTAGAAGGTAATCAGGTGGCAATTGAGCTGTCTAATGTGGACAAGGCACGTTTGGTGCCTGTGTTTTGAGTGAGATAACCCGTTTGCATATTGCAAGTGGCTTGAATGGTTGGAGGCAGTAATGAGTCGTGAAGTTTTGTTATTAGTTGATGCCTTGGCACGTGAAAAGAATGTGGACAAGGAAATCGTGTTCGGTGCGCTGGAAGCCGCGCTGGCCTCTGCCACTAAAAAACGCTTTAGTGAAGAAGAGGCGGATGTGCGCGTCAGCATTGATCGCGACACGGGCGCATATGAATCATTCCGTTGCTGGCAGGTGATGGATGATGAGGAATTCGAAACGCCCGAACTGCACATCAAGCTGGAAGAGGCGCGCAAAATTGACCCCAATTACCAGCTCGGCGAGTTTGTAGAGCAGCCACTGGAATCCATCGATTTTGGGCGCATCGGCGCGCAGGCTGCGAAACAGGTCATCTTCCAGAAAATCCGCGATGCGGAACGCGAGCAGATTCTGGCTGACTTCATGGATCGCAGTGAACATCTGGTTTCTGGAACGGTGAAGCGCATCGAGCGCGGCAACACCATCGTCGAATTCGGCAAAATCGAGGCATTGCTGCCACGCGACCAGATGATTCCGAAAGAAAACCTGCGGGTGGGTGATCGTGTACGCGCCTATCTGCTGCGCGTTGATCGCACGGTACGTGGGCCGCAAATTATTCTGTCACGCATCACGCCGCAGTTCCTGGTCAAGTTGTTTGAGCTGGAAGTGCCCGAGATTGAAGAAGGCTTGCTGGAAATTGTGAGCGCGGCCCGTGATCCGGGTTCGCGCGCGAAAATTGCCGTGCGTTCGCATGATCAGCGTCTCGACCCTATCGGAACCTGCGTGGGAATGCGCGGCTCGCGCGTGCAGGGCGTGACCAATGAGTTGGCCGGCGAGCGCGTGGATATTGTGCTGTGGTCTGAAGATCCGGCAACCAGTGTCATTAACGCCCTGGCTCCTGCCGAAGTCACCAGCATTGTGGTGGATGAGGACAAGCACAGCATGGATGTGGTGGTTGAAGAAGAAAACCTGGCCCAGGCTATTGGTCGTGGTGGCCAGAATGTGCGCCTCGCCAGCGAGTTGACTGGCTGGGAAATCAACCTGATGACGGTCGAGGAATCCAGCCAGAAGAATGAACAGGAGTTTGCCAAGGTGCGCGACTTGTTTATTGCCAAGCTGGATGTGGATGAAGAGGTGGCAGACATTCTGGTGCGTGAGGGTTTTAATACGCTGGAAGAAGTCGCTTACGTGCCGCTGGAAGAGATGCTGGAAATCGAGGCGCTGGACGAGGAAACGGTCAATGAACTGCGTAGCCGGGCACGTAATGCCTTGCTCAATGCGGCGATTGTGAATGAGGAACGTGTAGAGCACAGTATTGAAGACCTGCTGAAGATGGAAGGCATGGATGAAGATACTGCGCGCGTATTGGCGTCCAAGGGCGTGGGTACGCAGGAACAACTGGCCGATCTGGATGCTGAGGAGCTGGTTGAGATGACAGGTATGGACGAAGAACATGCCAATAAAATGATTATGACGGCGCGCGCGCCATGGTTTGCATAATTAATGACAGCAATGCTGATGCTAGTGTGTGTTGGAAGTTACACGTTCTGAGATATTGGAAGTTCTGGGGTTAAGGGGTCGTAATGGGAAAAATGAATGTGGCGCAATTCGCAGGTGAACTGGGTTTGCCAGTTGAGTTGCTGCTTGAACAACTGCAGGCGGCCGGGGTCGCCAAGAAGCAGGAGGCTGACCCCGTATCGGAACAGGATAAAGCCCAGTTACTGGAGCATTTGCGTAGCGCGCACGGAAGCAATAAAGGCAAGATTACACTGGTGCGCCGCGAGACCACTGCAATCAAGAAGGCCGACAGTTCGGGCAAGTCGCGCACGATTCAGGTTGAAGTACGCAAGAAGCGCGTCGTGGCTCCCGCTGTTGCTGAAAGCGTGCCGCCGCAGGCTGCTCCGGCTGTTGCAGCTGCTCCCGCTCCCGCGGCAGCGCCGGTCGCAGTTGCCGCCGCGCCTGCCGCACCAGCCGCGCCAGCTGGCAAGACGGTAGATGAAAAGCCGCTGACCGCTCGAGAAATCGAGGCGCGCAATCAAGCCGAGCTGGCTGCACGCCAGGCTGCGGAAATTCAGGCCAAACAGGAACGTACGAAACGCAAGGCTGCAGCAGCAGCTCCGCCGCCAGTGGCGGTCGCCGAGCCTGTCGCTGCGCCAGCGGCAGTGGCCGCCGAGCCAGCCAAGCCTGCACCCACAAAGGGCGCCTTGCCGGAAGGTACGCTGCACAAGCCAGCGGCCAGGCCGGGTGACAAAGTGGTCAAACCTTCTGCAGTCAAGAAGGTGGATAAAGTGGCTGATAAAGCCAGTCCATGGGATCAGGCCGGTCACAAGAAGCGCGTTCCTTCGCGTACTGTGGATGCGCGTGCCGGTGTGGGCACCCGTGCGGGTGGACCGGTGCGGGCTCCGCGCCATGATAAACACAGCAAGTCGACAGGGGTGGAGCAGCAGCATGCATTCTCCTTGCCTACCGAGCCTATCGTGCAGGAGGTGATGGTTCCTGAAACCATTACTGTTGCCGAGCTGGCGCAGAAAATGTCGGTAAAAGCGGCTGAAATCATCAAGGTCCTGATGAAAATGGGCTCGATGGTCACCATCAACCAAGTGCTGGACCAGGACACCGCGATGATACTGGTCGAGGAAATGGGCCATGTTGCCAAGGCTGCCAAGACGGATGATCCGGATGCCTTCCTGGTGGATGCCTCTGAACATAAAGATCTGGTGCTGGAGTCGCGTGCGCCGGTGGTGACGGTGATGGGTCACGTTGACCATGGCAAGACTTCGCTGCTGGATTACATACGCCGCACCCGTGTTGCCAGCGGTGAAGCGGGTGGCATTACGCAACATATTGGCGCTTACCACGTGGAAACTCCGCGCGGCATGATTACCTTTCTGGATACGCCTGGTCATGAAGCCTTTACCGCGATGCACGCACGTGGCGCGAAGGTCACCGACATCGTTATTCTGGTGGTGGCGGCGGATGACGGCGTGATGCCTCAAACAAAAGAGGCGATCAGCCATGCCAAAGCTGCCGGTGTGCCTATCGTGGTTGCCGTTACTAAAATCGACAAGCCCGATGCCAACTCTGAACGCGTCAAGCAAGAGCTGGTGGCAGAAGGTGTCGTGCCGGAAGACTGGGGTGGTGATGCCATGTTTGTAGAGGTGTCTGCCAAGACTGGCCAGGGTATCGATACCTTGCTCGAAGGCATCCTCCTGCAGGCTGAAGTACTGGAGCTGAAGGCACCGAAAATTGCCAATGCAAAAGGTATCGTAATCGAATCGCGCCTGGATAAAGGCCGTGGACCGGTGGCAACGATGCTGGTGCAGTCCGGCACTTTGCAGCGCGGTGATGCCGTCTTGGTGGGTGCGGTGTTTGGCCGTGTGCGTGCCATGCTGGATGAGAATGCCAAGGCTGTCACGGAAGCCGGTCCATCCATACCGGTCGAGATTCAGGGCCTGTCTGAAGTACCAGTTGCGGGTGAAGAGTTTGTGGTGCTGACAGATGAGAAGAAAGCCCGCGAAATAGCACTGTTCCGCCAGGGCAAGTTCCGCGATGTGAAGCTGGCCAAACAACAGGCTGCCAAGCTGGAAAACATGTTTGAACAAATGGCCGAGGGCGAAGTACGCAGCCTGTCGTTGATTGTAAAAACCGACGTGCAGGGCTCTGCCGAGGCGATCGCTCACGCGCTGCAGAAACTTTCCACCGACGAAGTGAAAGTGAATCTGATCCATGGCGGCGTAGGCGCGATTACCGAGTCTGACATCAATCTGGCGCTGGCGTCCAAGGCGATTGTCATCGGCTTTAATACGCGTGCCGATGCAACGGCGCGCCGCCTGGCAGAGTCGGCAGGTGTCGATGTGCGCTACTACAACATCATTTACGAGATGGTAGATGAGATCAAGGCGGCACTGTCTGGCATGCTGGCACCGGAGAAGAAAGAAAACATCCTGGGTATGGTGGAAGTTCGCCAGGTATTCACAATTTCCAAGATAGGCACGATTGCGGGCTGCTACGTGACCGAGGGTATGGTCAAGCGCAATGCGCAGGTGCGTGTGCTGCGCAACAATGTGGTGATACATACCGGTGAACTGGATTCTCTCAAGCGCTTCAAGGATGACGTCAAGGAAGTTAAGGCCAATTTTGAGTGCGGCTTGTCCTTGCGCGGCTTTAATGATCTTGAAGTGGGCGACCAGCTTGAGGTGTTTGAAATTGTCGAAGTGGCGCGCGCACTTTAATGCCTAAGGATTACGCAAGAACCGATCGCATCGCCGAGCAGATTCAGCGTGAGCTGGCGCAGTTGATACGTCTGGAGTTGAAGGATCCGCGCGTGCGCATGGTGACCATCACCGGCGTCGAAGTTACCCGTGATTATGCTCATGCCAAGGTGTTCTATACGACGCTGAATGGTGCCAACAATGCCTTGCAGGAAGGATTGGAGCGCGCTGCCGGTTTCTTGCGCAGCCAGCTGGCGCACGCGATGAAATTACGCATTACTCCGCAGTTGCATTTTGTGTTTGACGCTTCGGTCGAGCGCGGTTCCCATTTGTCTCAACTGATAGACCGTGCAGTCGCCAGCGACAAGAACGCTGAAGATTGACCTTGTGCAGCATGGTTCGTAGCTGGCGCCCACTGGACGGAGTACTGTTTTTCGACAAGCCGCTTGAGCTGAGTTCCAATATCGCCCTGCAGAAAGTTCGGCGCCTGTTTCAGGCAGAAAAGGCCGGTCATACCGGCACCCTGGATCCGCTGGCCACTGGTTTGCTGCCCATCTGTTTTGGCGAGGCGACCAAGTTTTCCGTAGCCCTGCTGGATGCTGATAAAACTTACCGAGCGTGGGTGCGTCTGGGGCAGACCACCACCACCGGAGATGCCGAGGGGGAAGTGACCTCTACCCATGAAGTGAACCTGAGCGAAGCACAGGTTCAACTGCTACTGCTGCGGTTTAGCGGTGAAATCGAGCAACTGCCGCCCATGCATAGCGCGCTCAAGCACCAGGGCAAGCCTTTGTACGAATACATACGCAAGGGTGAAACAGTGGAGCGCGAGTTGCGCCGGGTGGTGATTCACGAAATCGGGCTGGAGCGATTCGAGGGTAATGAACTGGTCATTACGGTGCGCTGCAGCAAGGGGACGTACATACGTACACTGGCCGAAGATATAGGCCATGCTTTGGGCTGCGGCGCGCATTTGTTCGGTTTGCGCCGCACTGCGATTGCGCAATTCAGTATTGAGCAGGCCTATACCCTGGCGCAGCTGGAGGCTATGGACAGCACTGCGCGCGATGCCTGTTTGCAACCGTTGGACTGCATGCTGCAAGAACTGCCCAGCCTGGAGCTGGATGATGTGCAGGTGGCGCGCATGGCTCAGGGCCAGCGCCTGGGCCTGGATTTGTCACTTCCTGATGGCAAGTTGCGTTTGTATGCCCATGGCGAATTTATCGGATTAGGCGAGCTGTCAGGGCGCAGATTGGCTCCCAGCAGGCTATTGGCAAGTGTGGCGAGAAATGCGGCGCAGCGCGGTGAAAGCGCGGCGCAGTGAAATACCTGTTTGCAGCAGTGATCAGGCATGTTTTAGGGTAGGTGCAACAAACATCAGTTATTCAGCAGTTTTACTTGAGCAAACGCCGCATTCAAGGGTAAAATGCGGCACTTTTTATTGGAGGTAACTAAATGTCTATTACGACAGCGCAGAAGTCACAAATTGTGACCGATTATCAACGTGCCAAGGGCGACACCGGCTCCCCTGAGGTTCAAGTAGCTTTGATGACGGCGCGCATCAACTACCTGACCGGGCATTTCAAAGAACATAGCAAGGATCACCACTCACGTCGCGGCCTGCTGCGCCTGGTGAGCCGCCGCCGCAAGCTGCTTGACTACCTCAAGAGCAAGAACGAAAACAGCTACCAGGAGCTGATCAAGCGTCTGGAACTGCGCAAGTAACAGCTTCAACCAAGCGGGTCGCGATAGCGGCCCGCTTCATTTCATTCCCGCAGCGGCGCGATTGCGTCATGTCATGCATAGAGAGGTCAATCTTGAGTCACTACAAAAAAACATTAAGCTACGGTAAACATCAACTGACCCTGGAAACTGGCGAAATCGCGCGTCAGGCAAGCGGGGCGGTAATGGTCAGCCTGGATGATACGGTGGTGTTGGTCACAGTAGTTGGCTGCAAAGATTCCAAGCCCGAGCAGGATTTTTTCCCTATGACCGTGGATTACCAGGAGCGCACTTACGCTGCGGGTAAAGTGCCCGGCGGCTTTCTGCGCCGCGAAGGTCGTCCCAGCGAAAAGGAAATTCTGGTGTCGCGCCTGATCGACAGGCCGTTGCGCCCGCTGTTCCCGGAAGGTTTCTACAACGAGGTGCAGATCGTGGCGACCGTGCTGTCATCGGATAGCCAGATCGATGCCGACATTCCTGCCATGATCGGCGCTTCTGCTGCTTTGGCACTCTCCGGTATCCCTTTTGACGGTCCTATCGCCGCCGCACGCGTGGGTTATGTGAACGAGCAGTATGTGCTGAACCCGACAGCTGATGAATTGAAGCAGTCGCGCATGGATCTGGTGGTTGCCGGCACTGCGCAGGCTGTGCTGATGGTTGAGTCCGAGGCCAGCGAGCTGACTGAAGAGGTGATGCTGGGCGCGGTCATGTATGGCCATGAACAAATGCAGAGCGTGATCCAGGCGATTAACGAAATGGCTGACGCAGCGGGCGCCGATGCATGGGATTGGGAGCCGGCCGCCAAGGACGAGGCGCTTATTGCCCGGATAGCCGAACTGGCCGAAAGCGACCTGACTGCAGCCTATGCCGTGCGCCAAAAACAGGCACGCACTGAGCAGGTGAATGCCATCCGCAATCGCGTCATCGAAGCTGTGTGTGGCGACGGCTCGGTAGCCAAGAATCATGTTAACGATTTATTCCAGGCGCTGGAATCCAAGATTGTGCGCGGCCAGATCCTGAATCGTGAACCGCGCATCGATGGGCGCGACACGCGCACAGTACGTCCCATCACCATACGCACCGGCGTGCTGCCGCGCACTCACGGCTCTGCGCTGTTTACTCGCGGCGAAACGCAGGCACTGGTTGTGGCAACACTGGGCAGCAGCCGCGATGCACAAAAAATCGATGCTCTGCAAGGCGAATACTCCGACCGTTTCATGCTGCATTACAATTTTCCTCCTTATGCTACAGGTGAAACCGGCCGCGTAGGCACGCCCAAGCGCCGCGAAATCGGCCATGGCCGTTTGGCCAAGCGCGCCCTGGTTTCAGTGCTGCCCAGCGCAGAGGATTATGGTCAGGCAATGCGCATCGTGTCCGAGATTACCGAATCAAACGGTTCCAGCTCGATGGCCTCGGTGTGCGGTGGCTGCCTGGCCCTGATGGATGCGGGTGTGCAGATCAAGACCCATGTGGCGGGTATTGCCATGGGTCTGATTAAGGAAGGCAACCGTTTTGCCGTGCTGACTGACATTCTGGGCGACGAAGATCATCTCGGCGATATGGACTTCAAGGTGGCGGGCTCCGAGCAGGGCATCACTGCATTGCAAATGGACATCAAGATCAACGGCATCACACGTGAAATCATGCAGGCTGCCCTGAGCCAGGCACGCGAAGGACGCATGCACATTCTCGGCATCATGAAAGAGGCCATGCCCACAGTGCGTGCAGAAGTTTCGATTCACGCGCCGCGCATCATCAAAATGAAAATCAACCCCGAGAAAATCCGTGATGTGATCGGCAAGGGCGGGGCAGTCATTCGTGCGTTGACCGAAGAAACCGGCACATCGATTGATATCGATGATGATGGCAACATCACTATTTCCTGCGTGAGCAGTGAAGCCGGTAGCCTCGCCAAACAGCGCATCGAGGGCATCGTTGCCGAGGTGGAAGTAGGTAAGGTTTACGAAGGCCCGGTGGTCAAGTTGCTGGATTTCGGCGCGATCGTAAACATCATGCCGGGCAAGGATGGCCTGCTGCATATTTCGCAGATTTCCAATGAGCGCATCAACACGGTTTCTGAGCATCTGAAAGAAGGCCAGATCGTGAAAGTGAAAGTGCTGGAAGCGGATGACAAAGGCCGCATGCGTCTAAGCATGAAGGCTTTGCTGCCAGTGCCTGAAGCCGGTGCTGCGCCAGCTGCAGAATAAATTCCTGGTAGGCAATCTGGAAATGGCCCCGTTTTACGGGGCTTTTTTCTTGGGCGCGTGCAACGCACAGTTACGTTAGAATTGAAGTTGTCTGGCATTCCTTTCCTGGCACAACAGCAACCATTTGAGCTATTTTGAATTCCACTGCATTCGACCCTAAAGCCTTCGTCGCTTCCCTGCCGCTGCTCCCAGGCGTTTATCGCATGCTGGATGCGTCGGGGCAAGTGCTGTACGTGGGCAAGGCAGGGCAACTGAAGAAGCGAGTCGCTTCATATTTCCAGAAAACCAATATATCGCCGCGCATCCGCTTGATGGTGTCGCATATTGCGAATATCGAAATCACCGTCACGCGTACAGAGGCGGAAGCGCTGCTGCTGGAAAACAATTTAATCAAGAGCCTCAAGCCGCGCTACAACATTCTGTTCCGGGATGACAAGTCCTACCCGTATATCATCTTGACCGGCGAGCAGTTTCCTCGCTTGGCCTATTATCGCGGGGCAATCTCAAAGCAGCATCAATACTTCGGGCCTTATCCAAACTCTTATGCGGCCAAGGAGAGTATCGCCCTGCTGCAAAAGGTGTTTCGCCTGCGCACCTGCGAAGACAGCGTGTTCAACAACCGCACTCGCCCCTGCCTGCTGCATCAGATTCAACGCTGCACGGCGCCTTGCGTCGGCCTGATTGGTCCTGAGGATTACGCCACTGATGTGCGCAATGCGGCACTGTTATTGCAAGGCAAACACGATGAGGTAGAGGTGCGTTTGCGCACGGCGATGGAGCAGGCGGCTGAAGGGCAGCATTACGAGCAGGCGGCTGCCTTGCGCGACCAGTTGCAGGCTTTGCATACGGTGCAGCAAAAGCAGTTTATGGAAAGTGGCCGGGCGACCGATGCCGACATCGTTGCGGTAGCCGGGTTGAATGGTGTTTTGTGCGTGAATCTGGCGATGGTGCGCGGTGGGCGGCATTTGGGGGACAAACATTTTTTCCCGCAAAATGCAGATGGGCAGAGTGTGGCCGAAGTACTGGAAGCATTTTTGGCACAACACTACCTGGAGCGCAGCGTGCCGCCGCTGATACTCACCAGCCACGAAATTCCAGCTGAAGAGATGGAAGCCCTGTTCAGCCAACAAGCGGGGTACAAGGTGCAGATACGCCATAGCGCCAGCGGCGAGCGTCGCCAGTGGCTTGATATGGCGCAGAGCAATGCACTTCTGGCGCTGCAGCAGCAGGCCGGGCAGCAGGCCGGGCAATTGCTCAGGCTGGAAGCCCTGCGCAAAGAGCTGTTATTGCCGCAGCTGTCCCGCATTGAATGCTTTGATATCAGTCATACCATGGGTGAGGCCACCGTGGCCTCCTGTGTGGTGTACGACAACCTGGCGATCAGGCCTGGTGAGTATCGCCGCTACAACATCAGCGGAATTACGGGCGGGGATGATTATGCGGCGATGCGTCAGGCTCTGTTAAGGCGTTATCAAAAACTGCAGGCGGGCGAAGGCAAGCGTCCTGATCTGATATTGATAGACGGCGGGGCAGGTCAGCTGGGTGTCGCGATTGCAGTGATGACAGAATTGAACCTGACGGATATTCAGCTGATGGGCGTGGCAAAAGGGGTGGAGCGCAAGCCGGGCATGGAGCAATTATTGCTACCGCAGCAGGAAAAGCCGCTACAATTAGCTCCGGATAGCCCCGCGCTGCATTTGATTCAGCAAGTTCGTGACGAGGCGCATCGCTTTGCCATCAGCGGACACCGCGCGCAGCGCGGCCGTGCGCGCACGGCTTCGATGCTGGAAGAGATCAGCGGGGTAGGCGAGAAACGCAGACGGAACTTGCTATCACGTTTTGGCGGGCTTAAAGGCGTGCAACAGGCAAGTGTTGAAGAGCTGGCACAGGTTGAAGGTATCAGCCCCTTGCTGGCAGAAAAGATTTACCAGCGGCTCCATTAAAGAATTTAGTTTTATATCGACATATTCATGCCACTTAATATTCCCATTTTGCTTACCTGGTTCAGGATAGTCATGATCCCGGTTTTCATCGGTATTTTTTATGTGTCCGACGCGACGCTGAGCCTGCATCATAAGCATCTGTTCAGTGCGCTGTTATTTACGCTTGCCGCAATCACCGATTGGCTGGATGGCTACCTGGCGCGCTCGCTCAACCAGACCTCTGCGTTCGGTGCCTTTCTTGATCCGGTAGCAGACAAGCTGATGGTGGCTGCTGCTTTGATCGTGCTGGTTAACCTGGCTTATGTGGATACCCTGATTGCCTTTATCATCATCGGCCGCGAGATAGCCATATCGGCCTTGCGTGAGTGGATGGCGCAACTTGGCAATAGCAAAAGCATCGCCGTATCCATGCTGGGAAAGCTTAAGACAACATTCCAGATGATTGCCATCCTGCTGCTGCTTTACCATGAGCCGGTGCTGTCATTCCCAACGCAAATAATCGGCACCGCTCTGGTATATCTCGCCGCACTGCTCACTTTATGGTCGATGGTTTACTACCTGATGCTGGCGATGCCGCAAATCACACAAAAATCTCGCGAGTAGATTTGATTTTTTTGAGTGAGATAGGTATAGTGGCGGGCTTCGGGGTGTAGCGTAGCCTGGTAGCGCGCCTGCTTTGGGAGCAGGATGTCGGGAGTTCGAATCTCTCCACCCCGACCAGGTTTAAGTATTAAAGCGTATTAATACCCGAAAGAATTGTGCCCGTAGCTCAACCGGATAGAGCACCAGCCTTCTAAGCTGGGGGTTGCTGGTTCGATTCCAGTCGGGCACACCAAGGTACGGTGCAAGTTTCAATGGTGGTCGTAGCTCAGTTGGTAGAGCCCTGGATTGTGATTCCAGTTGTCGTGGGTTCGAGCCCCATCGATCACCCCAGTTTCTTCAAGCAGTTAGCAGTAAACTACCTCTTCCCCCTGCGTTACCGTAGCCAAATCGTAACTGCCAATAACGCGCAGTTCAGATAGCTTATCTACTATTCAGCTAAATGCTCGCTGGAGAGGTGAGCATACCGCCTTACCATCTCTGCGGTTTCCCATCCGCCTAGCTCTTGCAACACATGGAGTGGACTTCCCAGACTTTAGTAGACATTTGATAATGTCGAAACAGAACTGGAGCAAGTCATATGAGCAAAGTCTTACCTGAATCGACTTTATCCCTGCTTCGATCGTAGTGCGTACCTGAGTTGTCTGTTGCATGATTGTGCGGGCCACACCATCAATCTGCCCCCAGTCTTAAATTTCAGTTAGAAGCGTATTAATTGCGAGACGCGCTTTGGTGAGTGCCATGCCGAGATTTGCTGACCTTCGACAGACGAAACAGGCAACTTGATCCTGATTCTTTGCACGGATGAAGATGTGAATCAAATTGTCGCTATGGACGATAATCTCTTGGAAGTAGTGGCGGTTGTCTTCTTTAAGGCCGCGCGCATTTTTGAAAATATCCTCGATAATTTGGACGTTGACGCCTTGATAGAGATCGGCAGTCGCGGCAGCCAGAAGCTCGACTACTGAACTTGGTTGCGAATCCACCGAATTGATGCCCAGTAGCATTCCGCTGGAGATATCTATATAACCCGCAGCCATGCACTCAGGGATTGAGGCAATTGTGGTTTGAAGTGCGTTACTCAAGTCAGCCATGATTCCCCTTTGCACTGTGGTTGTTATCAAATACCGAGTGATTATACTTCCCTTGTGTTACAGCAGCGTTGCAAGGCAACTTATTGCAAATCTAAATTAGTAAGCCCGTGACCATTCCGCTCCGCTCATTTATTTAACTATGGAATAGCTCTAAGCTTCAAAAAACAGACTCTTTGTTACCCAATTTTGCAGTCGGAAAATGATGCTTTAAGTACTCGACAAAGGCGTGCGGGGTTGCTGGTGTAATTACGACTACTCGCTTGGGCAACACTAAAACAACTGATTGGCTCAGGTCGGTACCAAAAAGCCGAAAACGTCCAATAGTGCTGTTGTGGTACAAGCCGGTGAAAGAATATAGCCCGCCATTTCCGAAAAGGCGGATTGCTCCTTTGCACACTTCAGGTTCAAACCATATCTGGCTGAGCCCATCCAGCGGGATGCGGGTGGAGGAAATCAGCCGTCTGATGTACAAATTGTGTGCATCGACTGAGTATCCAGTGACTACAAAGAGAATGCTGATAACAAGAATGGCAGGCAGGGTCAATGCAATTACCAAACCGAAAGTATGTGTTAGTCCGTACGGTGTTGGAATCGCCCGATAGGCGGCCACCCCGATCACTAGTATGAGGAGTGTGCCAAGAGTCGACGTTACTTTGAGGATGCTTGGCCAAGGAGCCACTGAAAACTGTAAACTCATTTGAAGATCATATCTAAAGTCTTACTAATTAGTGAAATAAGTTGCTTGCTCGATCCAACTGTCCTGCTGGCTTATAGCAACTGAATTGAGCTTGGGAATATTCGCAGTCTAATAAAGCGCATAGGCAGGACGATTCTGCCACTACCAGCCTTGTGACGGTTTCAGGTATTGCTGTGTTTCACCCTGCTGCGTTTGATTTTTCTACAAGATGCCGCTCATCAGGGGCGAGGCGGTTACAATATCGGCCATATTTCAACTTCTCGCTATCATGACTGAACCAGTTCGTCTTTCAAAACGCCTTGCCGAGTTGCTTTCCTGCTCGCGGAGCGAAGCCGAGCAGTATATCGAGGGTGGCTGTGTGCTGGTGGATGGGCAACTGGTGGAAGAGCAGGGGGCCAAGGTGCTGCCGCAGCAAAAGGTAGAGTTGATACCGCAGGCCAGCCTTGCCGCTCCCGCACCAGTCACTATCCTGTTGCACAAAACGGCTGGCTGCGATATGGAAGCCAACCCTGCAGCGCAGCTGATCACGCCAGAAAATCATTCTGCTGATGATCGCTCAGACACTCGTTTTATCAAACGCCACCTGACCGGGATGACCCTGACAGCCCCTCTGGAAGCCTATGCCAGCGGCCTGCTGGTGTTGACCCAGGACTGGCGTATTGCGCGCAAGCTGATCGACGACACGGCAAAAGTTGAGCAGGAATTCATCGTCGAAGTGAGCGGTGCGATAGCAGCGGATGGTCTGAAACTGCTTAATCACGGGCTCAAGTTTAATGGACGCGAATTGCCACCCATCAAGGTCAGCTGGCAAAATGAAACCCGTTTGCGTTTTGCCCTCAAGGGGCCGCAATTGGGGCAGATCCGGAGCATGTGTGAAAAGGTGGGTTTGAATGTGGTCGCGATGAAGCGCATCCGTATCGGACGCTTGCCGATGGCGGGGCTGCAGGCAGGGCAGTGGCGCTATTTGCTGGGCTACGAGCAATTCTAGGTAGTGAGCAGATAAAAAATAAACAAGAATTATGAATTCCCGGATAAGCACTCAGCTAATAAGCAACTCTGTTATTCACATCGGCTTCATGCCGGATAGCACAGAGATCAACCGCCAGATTATGCAAGGCTACATGCCGTTACGCGAGCAGGACCTGGTGCGGCGCAGCCATTTCTTTGCTGGTCGCTACGAAAATCTTTATATAGAGCGCGAGCGAATTCCGGCGTTAGCGCTCGTACTGGAACAGGCGGAGAGCTATGCGCGCAACATCTTGCCGCCCGTGCGGCAGATGAGCAGCGGCTTCTGGCTCAATGACATGGGATCGGGGCAGGTGACCAGTGAGCACGACCACGACGACTATGACGAAATGCTCTCAGGGGTTTACTACGTTCAGGTTCCCGATAACTCAGGCGATCTGGTCATCCTGGATAAGTACAGCCGCACCCTGGTCACACCGCAGGCCGGGATGTTTGTATTCTTTGCGCCCTCTGTGGTGCACTCGGTGAACATGAATAATAGCGGTGAGCGCCGTATTTCCATGGGCATGAACTTTGGCCCTGGAGCAGATCAGTCAGGGAGGCAAGATGGACACAAGCGTTGAGCCGGGTAAACAGGAACTCGTTATCGACATCTTCTCCGATGTCGTCTGTCCCTGGTGCTTTATCGGCAAGCACCAACTGGAAGCCGCATTGCAGATGCTCGCGCGCGAGCGGCCTGAAATTAGAGTAACGGTGCGCTGGCTGCCGTATTTTCTGAACCCGGATGCACCTCTGGAAGGCGATCCTTACCGTCCCTTTCTGGAGCATAAGTTTGGCGGTGCTGCCGCAGTCGACGCGCTGTTGGCGCGTGTGCAGGCAGCGGCACAAAACGCTGGTCTGAATTTGGCGATGGACAGGATACGCCTGCGTGGCAACACGCTTAACGCACACAGGCTGATCCATCGCTTCCAGAAACGCGGCAATGCGGATGCACTGGTGGAAAGGCTGTTTTCCGCACATTTTCAGCGCGGCGAGTTTATCGGCGATACGGCGCTGCTGGTTAACATTGCCGTCGAGTGCGGTGACGAGGCCGGTGCAGTGGCAGCCTATCTGACTTCAACCGATGACAGCATCGCCGTGCTGGAACAGGCCAGACGCGCGCAGAAAGCCGGCATCAGCGGCGTTCCTTTCTTTATTTTCAATGGCAAGCAGGCATTGTCAGGCGCACAGCCAGCGCAAGATATTCTGGGCGTCATTCACCAAGCTCTTGAGCTAAACACCTAACTTTTCAGTTTGGCAAAAGCCGCAGCCATGGCGCTGCCGGCACTGGGTTGTGGCCGCTGCTGGTGCTGGGACAGGCGCTTGGCATCATTGCGGTCACGCGGCTCAGGCTGGCTGCCGGCTTGCGGCGCGCTGTCCGTGAGGCGCATGGTCAGCGCAATGCGTTTGCGCTTTTCATCCACTTCCAGCACCTTGACCTTGACCACCTGTCCGGCCTTGACCACGCTATGCGGATCTTTCACAAAGTTGTTGGAAAGGGCAGATATATGCACCAGCCCATCCTGATGCACGCCGATGTCGACGAAGGCACCGAACGCCGCCACGTTGGTGACCACGCCTTCCAGTATCATGTCCGGGCGCAGGTCCTTGAGTTCTTCCACGCCCTCCTTGAAAGTCGCCGTACTGAATTCCGGGCGCGGGTCACGGCCCGGTTTTTCCAGCTCTTTCAGGATATCGCTGATGGTTGGGATGCCGAATTTTTCATCCGCATATTTGGACGGGTTCAGCGCACGGAGCAAAGAGCTGTCGCCGATCAGCGCCTTCATGTCCTTCTTCAAATCTGCCAGGATTTTCTCAACCAGCGGATAGGATTCAGGGTGCACAGACGAGGCATCCAGCGGATTCTCGCCGCCCATCACGCGCAGGAAACCTGCCGCCTGCTCGAAGGTCTTGTCGCCCAGGCGCGGCACAGCACGCAAGGCAGCGCGCGAGGCAAACATGCCCTGCATGTCGCGATATGACACGATGCTTTGTGCGACACTGCTGCTCAGGCCTGAAACCCGCGCCAGTAACGGCACAGAGGCGGTGTTCACGTCTACGCCCACGGCATTTACGCAATCCTCGACCACGGCATCGAGCGAGCGTGCCAGTTGGGACTGCCCGACATCGTGCTGATATTGGCCCACGCCGATAGACTTGGGGTCTATTTTCACCAGCTCCGCCAGCGGGTCCTGCAGGCGGCGCGCAATTGACACCGCGCCGCGCAAGGTGACATCCATGTCGGGCAATTCGCGCGAAGCAAATTCAGATGCCGAGTACACAGAAGCCCCCGCTTCGGACACCACGATGGAAGTCAGCTTCAGTTCCGGGCGCAGTTTGATTAGGTCTTTCGCGAGCTTGTCGGTTTCACGCGAAGCGGTGCCGTTGCCGATGGAGATCAGCGCCACCTGATGTTTTTCTGCCAGTTTGGACAGGGTGTGCAAGGAACCCTCCCAATCGTTTCTGGGCTGATGCGGATAAATCACGGCAGTATCCACCACCTTGCCGGTAGCATCGACTACCGCCACCTTGACGCCGGTGCGCATGCCGGGGTCAAGCCCCATGGTGGTGCGCGGTCCGGCAGGGGCGGCTAGCAGCAGGTCTTTCAGGTTGCGCGCAAAGACGTTGATCGCCTCGATTTCAGAGCGTTCACGCAGAGCCCCCATCAGCTCTGTGTCCAGATGCAGAAAGGTCTTTACGCGCCAGGTCCAGCGCACGCTGTCGGCCAGCCATTTGTCGGCCGGACGATTCAGGTTCTTGATGCCGAACTGTGCCGCGATGCGCGCCTCGCACAGGTTGTGTGGCGCATCCCATTTGGGTTTCTCTGTCTCTGAATCCAGGCGCAGCGTCACGTTCAGCATCTCTTCGCGGCGGCCGCGGAACAGCGCCAGCGCGCGGTGTGAGGGAATGGTTTTGAGTGTCTCGGAGTAATCGAAATAATCGGCAAATTTTTCGCCGGCCTCTTGCTTGCCTTCGACCACCTTGGACTCCACCACGCCGTGTTCCAGCAGGTATTCGCGCAAGGCTTGCAGCAGCGTGGCATCTTCGGCAAAGCGTTCCATCAGTATCTGGCGCGCCCCGTCCAGCGCGGCCTTGGTGTCCGCGACACCGGGGTTTTCCCCCTGTTCGCTGGTGAAGCTGGGCTTGAGGTATTTGGCGGCTTCCGCTTCGGGTGTCAATGTGGGGTCGGCCAACAGCGCATCTGCCAAGGGCTGCAAACCCGCTTCCAGAGCGATTTGTGCCTTGGTGCGGCGCTTCTGCTTGTACGGCAGGTAGAGATCCTCCAGGCGCGTCTTGTCTTCGGCATGCATGATGGCGTCGAGGAGGACGGGTGTCATTTTTTTCTGTTCTTCGATGGAAGCGATAATCGCCGAGCGCCGCTCTTCCAGCACAGATTGCAGCCGCCATCACTCTGCTGGACGAGGGGGCAACCGTGCCCTTTATCTCGCGCTACCGCAAGGAAGCGACCGGCGGGCTGGATGATACCCAACTGCGCACCCTTGACGAGCGGCTTAAATACCTGCGCGAACTCAACGAGCGCCGGGAAGCCATCCTCAAAAGCATTGAAGAACAAGGCAAACTGACAGACGATCTGGTGCGGGCTATTCGGCTGGCCGACACCAAGGCAAGGCTTGAAGACCTTTATCTGCCGTTCAAGCAAAAACGCCGCACCAAAGCCATGATCGCCCGCGAGGCCGGGCTTGAACCGCTGGCCGATCTATTGCTGGGCGACCCCAACCTTGAGCCCGAGGCCGCGGCCCTGCCCTTTATTGACGCTGAAAAAGGCGTGGCCGACGCCAAGGCAGCCCT
>JANYJE010000073.1 GCA_025408405.1 Nitrosomonadales bacterium
GAAACTCAACACGCGCCCCAGAAAAACGCTAAACTGGAAATGCCCTGCTGAAGTCTTCCTTCCTGAAGGCGCTTTTGACTTTAAGACTTACTGGGCAAATCAACTTAACCTTGTTGCACTTGGATCTTGAAACCGCCATGCTATTCACCCCCCAATGGGCACGAGTATCATGCAGCCAACGCAAACCAGCAGGTCATGACAAAACCTGCCAGCCTGGCTTTATTTGCTGCGCATGTTACCGCGTGCTCTGTAAAGAGAAGGTAAAGGCCGCTGGGAATATGCTACAAGATGTCATATCTCCGCTCGGGACATATGCACGATTATTGCCTACTGCAGTTTAAACGCCTTCACGGTGCCATTCAGGTCGGCAGACAGGATATTCAGCTCATTCGAAGCAACTGCACCTTGATCGATGATTTTTGCACTGTGGCTGATCAGCGTAGTGATTTCAACAATATTCTTCTCCACACGCATGACGCCTTCCTTCTGGCGTGCCGTGGTGGTTGCGACGTTTTCCACCATGGTGGTGACTTGGGCCACGCTATCCACAATTTTCTTGAGCGACTGGCCGGCAAGGTTGGCATTGTCCACTCCGCTCTGCACGTCTGCGATTCCGCTCTTCATGATATTGATGACTTCAGCCGTCTGCTGGCGGATAGCCACCACCATTTTGCTGATTTCATTCGACGCATTTACCGCGCGCTCGGCCAGCTTGCGCACTTCATCCGCCACCACCGAGAAACCGCGTCCCTGCTCGCCGGCACGAGCTGCTTCAATCGCGGCATTCAGCGCCAGCAGGTTGGTCTGGTCGGAAATTTCCTTGATCAGGGTTACGGTGTGGCCAATACTTTCGGAGTGGGTATTAAGCTCCTGTATGGATTGTGCCGCCTGATTTACCGCGCGCTCAATCTGGCGCATGCCACGCACGCTTTGTTCCACCACGGCACCGCCATCGCGGGCAACCTGTGCCGCCTCACGCGCGCTGACCGCGGCTTCTTTTGAGTGGTCGGCAATTTCGGCAATCGTCGTGGCCAGATGCGCCACGGCATGGCCGATCTCATCCGACTTGCTGTTCTGCTCACCCAGATTCGATGTGGTGGCGCGCATGAATTCAACAATATGCTCGCTGCCCTCGCGCACCTGTGCGCTGAGATGAATGGTCTGGCCGATCAGCTGGCGCAGGTTCTCTGCCATTTTATTGAAGCTATCGACGATTTCACCGATCGTGTCTGCGCTTTGCAGAGAGCATGAATGGCTGACGTCTTTATTGGATATTGCGATGGCCACTTCCGAAATACGGCGCAATTTTTTCAGCAAAATCACATTCAGCAGCCAGTAATTCGCCACGCCGATCATCAGGCCTGCAATCACACAGCCCAACACAAACCAGGGCAACATGCCCGGCTTCCACTCCACGAAGAAATTCGCATAGAACGGAAAGACCAGGGCGACGCCCAGCCCGAACGCCAGGAAGGAAAGCAACAGGTTGCGTAGCAGGCTGGATTTCATAAAATTTTTCCGTTATTTTTTTATAGCTCAATCTACTTATCGGCAGCAGGTCGCCATAAGTTTAATAACTCATCAGTTGACATGATTCTAGGAGCATTTTTCCTGCTGCATGCCCTGAACAGAGCAGCTTTTCCCCGCCAATTAATGCAGGCTGGGCACAATTCAGCAGCCCAATGCGCTCAATATCCGCTAGCGGAGGGCGCTTTCAGCACCACACGTTCCACCATCACGCTGTCGCGGCCATCGCTCAGCCACACCTGTCCATCCTGTATGGTGCATTGCAGCTGCATGTTGCGCTGCGCCAGCGCGGCCATGGCACGTGTGCTCTCCTGCGGCAGATTGATCACGCTGAGGTTCTTCTGGCGCGCAAACTGGCTGCTGTTCTGCGCGTACCACATCTCGGCCACGCGCCCGCCATAGCAGTACACCACCACCCGGTTGGCGCGACCGCACGCCTTGCGGATGAGCTTCTCGTCGGGAATGCCGACATCGATCCACAACTCGATGGCCCCGGTCAGGTCTTTCTGCCACAGATCCGCCTCATCGTCTGCGGTCATGCCCTGCCCGAACTCCAGGTACTCATGGGCGTGCAGGGCAAAAGCCAGCAAACGCACCATCATGCGCTCGTCGGTTTCCGACGGGTGGCGCGCAAGCGTCAGCGCATGATCCTGATAATAGTGCCTCTCCATATCCGCGATCTGCAGATTGGCTTTGAAGATGGTTGCTTTGATAGCCATAAGATTGTCTATGTAAAAAACCTATTCGGTAACCCGCCCGCGCATGCTCTTGATTGCACCGTGCCTGGCCTTGCTGTCCATTCTTTTCTTCTGCGAGCTGCGCGTGGGGCGGGTCGCGCGGCGCGCGGCAGGCAGCACCGCGATGCTCTGCACCAATTCCTTCAAGCGCCGCAGTGCCTCACCGCGATTCATTTCCTGGCTGCGGAATTCCTGCGCCTTGATGATGATCACGCCGTCTTTGGTGATGCGCTGATCGCGCAGTGCCAGCAGCCGCGCCTTGAATTCATCGGGCAGGGAAGAAGCCGCAATGTTGAAGCGCAAGTGCACGGCACTGGAAACCTTGTTGACGTTCTGTCCGCCCGCACCCTGCGCGCGCACCGCAGTCAACTCGATCTCGCTGTCGGCAATGGTGACGTTGTGGGAGATGTACAACATGGGGCTATGCCGCGCTCACCGTGATGCGCACGTCGCCCAGCGTGACCACCGAACCGGCGCGCACCTTGGCCGTCTTGCGCAGCTCGACATGGCCGTCCACAGACACCACGCCCTCTGCCACCAGCGCCTTGCCCGCCCCGCCGCTGTCGCACACGCCCACCAGCTTGAGCAGCTGGTTGAGCTCGACAAATTCGCCATTGAGCTGGAATTCGACTTCCTGCATTACAACTTCACCGCGTGTTCGCGCGTGGTGTGGAATACCACCTTGGGCCAGCGCTCCTGGGTGAGTTTCAGGTTGACGCTGTTGGGTGCCAGATAAGCCAGATTGCCGGCAGCATCGATGGCGAGGTTGTGCGACAGCGCCTTTTCAAAATCGGCAAGGATCTTTTTGTCGTCGCAAGTTACCCAGCGCGCGCTGGTGGTGCTGGTACCTTCGAACATGGCATCCACGCCATATTCCCCCTGCAAGCGGCTGGCCACCACGTCGAATTGCAGCACACCCACCGCACCGAGGATGAGGTCGCCGCCATCCAGCGGTTTGAACACCTGTACCGCCCCCTCTTCGCCGAGCTGCTGCAAACCCTTGTGCAGCTGCTTCACCTTGATCGGGTTGCGGATGCGCACGGAGCGGAAAAAGTCCGGAGCAAAATAAGGAATCCCGGTGAACTGCAACAGCTCGCCCTCGGAGAAGCTGTCGCCGATCTGCATGTTGCCGTGGTTGGGCAGGCCGATAATGTCGCCGGCGTAAGCCTCTTCCACCTGCTCGCGGCTGGAGGCCATAAAGGTCACCACATTCGACACACGCACCTCGCGGCCGATGCGCAGATGCTTGATCTTCATGCCGCGCTCGAAATGGCCAGAACACACGCGCAAAAACGCGATGCGGTCGCGGTGGTTGGCGTCCATATTGGCCTGAATCTTGAACACGAATCCGGAGAATGCGGTTTCCGTCGGCACCACGGTGCGCACCGTGGCATCGCGTGCCAAGGGCGACGGCGCCCAGTCCAGCAGCGCATCGAGAATCTCGCGCACGCCGAAGTTGTTGATGGCAGAGCCGAAGAATACCGGTGTCTGCTTGCCATCGAGGAAGCGTTGCAGATCGAATGGATTGGATGCGCCCAGCACCAGCTCCACCTCGGATTTCAGCTGTTCAATTTCCAGCGGGAATTTTTGCGCAAGCAGCGGGTTGTTGATGCCCTTGATGATTTCAAATTCACCCGTAACGCGTTCTTCGCCCGGTGTGAACAGCATGATTTCGTCGCGCAACAGGTGATACACGCCGCGGAAAGTCTTGCCCATGCCCAGCGGCCAGGTCACCGGCGCGCACTGGATGTTCAGCACTGTCTCCACCTCATCCAGCAGCTCCACCGGATCGCGCGTCTCGCGGTCCAGCTTGTTGATAAAGGTGATGATGGGCGTGTTGCGCATGCGGCACACGTTGAGCAGCTTGATGGTCTGCGCTTCCACACCCTTGGCCGCGTCGATCACCATCAGCGCCGAGTCCACTGCGGTGAGCACGCGGTAGGTATCTTCCGAAAAATCCTGGTGCCCGGGGGTGTCGAGCAGGTTCACCACATGGTCGCGGTATTCGAACTGCATCACCGAGCTGGCCACCGAGATGCCGCGCTGCTTTTCAATATCCAGGAAGTCGGAAGTGGCGTGGCGGCTGCTTTTGCGCCCCTTCACCGTACCGGCCATCTGAATCGCGCCCGAGAACAGCAGCAGCTTTTCGGTGAGCGTGGTCTTGCCCGCGTCCGGGTGCGAGATGATGCCGAAGGTGCGGCGACGCGCCACTTCGCGGGAAATTTTTTCACTGGAAACGGGTGCCGGAATGGCCTCCATTTCTGCGGATGAAGGTGTGTTCTCTGTTGCCATAATCAATACTCTCGGAAAAATCAGCGCCCCGCAAAGGGCACCAGAAAAGGTCGCAAGTCTAAAGGCTGCGGACTGAGATGTCTAACCTAGCTGATCGCCATCCATGTAATACCAGCACCCGTCCGCGCGCACGAAGCGGCTCACTTCGTGCATGCGCTGTGCGCGTCCGCCCACCTTGTAGCGTGCGACAAACTCGACGAGAGCGTGCTCCGCATCCTGTTGCTCGTGGCGTTTCACTTGCAGCCCCAGCCATTTGCAAGGCAACTCATCAGCCAAATCCAGCCGCTCTGGCCGGGTAGCGCTGTGCCAGGTCGCCAATAAATAATCTTCGCGCAGCAGGGTGTAGGCAGTGTAGCGCGAGCGCATCAGCGCTTCTGCCGAGGGAGCTGCCTCATTGCCCTCTATGTAACGCCCGCAGCAGTCAGCATAAACTTTCGAACTGCCACAAGGACAGGTGCCTGTATCCGTATTCATAAAATCAATCTTGGCGATATTTACTGTAGGAGCGCAACTTGTTGCGCGATGTCTATCGAGATCGCCCGACAAGTCGGGCTCCTACAAATTTTGTTCAAGGCCATCAGCTCTGCCATAGCGGCGGCTCCTGCATCAGCGCGATCTGTTCGCGCAATTCCAGGATGCGATCCTGCCAGTAGCGCTGCGTGTTGAACCACGGGAACGCCTGCTTGAATGCGGGATCATCCCAGCGCTGCGCCAGCCACGCCGAGTAATGGATCAGGCGCAGGGTGCGCAGCGCCTCGATCAGGTGCAGCTCGCGCGCATCGAAATCGTGAAAATCCTCGTAGCCAGCCAGCACATCGCCCAGCTGCCGCACCATGTCGGCGCGTTCGCCCGACAGCAGCATCCACAGATCCTGCACCGCGGGCCCCATGCGGCTGTCGTCGAAATCGACGAAATGCGGGCCGTCGTCGGTCCACAACACGTTGCCCGCGTGGCAATCGCCGTGCAGGCGCAAGGCGTTCACACGGCCGGCGCGCTCGAAGCAGTGGCGCACCTCGATCAGCGCCTGCTCGACCACGCTGCGGTAAGCCACATCCAGGTCGGCCGGTATGAATTTGTGCGCCAGCAAATAGACATAAGGCTCCTCGCCAAAGCTGCTGATACTCAGCGTGGGGCGACGTTGATAAGGCTGCAGTGCGCCCACGGCGTGGATGCGCCCGAGAAAGCGCCCCATCCATTCCAGCGTGTCGCGGTTCTCCAGCTCGGGCGCGCGCCCGCCTTGCCGGGTAAACACCGCGAAACGGAATCCATCAAAGTCGTGCAATGATTTTCCGTTCAGCACCAGGGCCGGCACCACCGGAATTTCGCGCTCTACCAGTTCGTGCACGAAGGCGTGCTCTTCCAGGATGGCGTCATCCGTCCAGCGCAATGGACGGTAGAATTTTGCCACCAGCGGCAAGCCCTCTTCCATGCCGATCTGATACACGCGGTTCTCATAGCTGTTGAGCGCCAGCATGCGCCCGTCGCTGCGCAGGCCGATGCTCTCCAGCGCGTTCAACACGCAATCCGGGGTCAGCGCTGAGAAGTTCGCTTGCATACCATTGCTCGCTTCAGGAATTCTTCACTTGCCACAGCGCATCCCAGCCTGCATGGCCCAGGCTGCGCATGGTCTCGATATTCTTGTCGAATATCTTGTCGGCCTCCGGGAATGCCGCCACAGCGGCATCCACGCTGGCTTCGCGCAGCAGATGCAGGGTCGGATAAGGCGAGCGGTTGGTGAAATTACCGATGTCGTCGGTCTCTGTGTCGGCAAACTGATATTGCGGGTGCATGCTCGCCACCTGCAGTTCGTCACTCAGATCAAGTTCCACCAGCGTCTCGTCCACCACATCGAGAAAGTCGTTGTAGTCGAGAAAATCGGTGAGCACGTAAGGATGAATGAACAGTGTCGTTTCGATTTTATCGGCCGGAGTTTCCGCGAGCA
>JANYJE010000074.1 GCA_025408405.1 Nitrosomonadales bacterium
CCTTGTTCCTGGAGTGCAGACCCCAGGTTAATGTGTGCCTCGACAAAATTTGGAGCAAACTTGAGAGCCCGGCTGATCAGATCAACAGCAACCTCATGTTTCCCAGCCTCATCGGCAATCAATCCGAGCAAGTGCAGTGCATCCGGATTATTGGGTTCTGTCTGGAGTATTTTCTGAAACAGGACTTCAGACTCGTGCAAATGACCGGCTTGGTAATACTCCAGTGCAGCCTGTAAAACTTGGGGAATAGAATTGTATTCTGAGCGCTTGCTGGACGCGATATCTTCGTCACGTTTCAAGCAACACTGTTTATATTTCTTGCCGCTGCCACAGGGACAGGGATCATTTCGACTGTTTTTTATAATTGTCATTGATATAGTTCGGAACAGAAGTTCCGACAATTTGAGCTTTGACTACCTCATTTACTTGCATTTCGGATGGCATATTGACTTAATTCGCAAAAAAAATCGAGCCAAACAAACACAGAAATTTGCTGTTAATCGTTGATTAGGTAATATGGCATACCGCTAATAATATGCGGTATACAAACTTAATACACATTGACCCCATGCCCGCAGCACTTACCCCTTCCGAAATCGCTCGCGAAACGCTGAAAGCCCTGGCTGCGCACAAGCTGGCACCGACACCGGACAATTATGCGCGCGCTTACCGGGAGATCAGCGGTGAAGCTCAACCTCCTGATGGAGCCGCTGCCGTACTGGAACAAATTATCCAGCGTATAAGCCAAGAGTCTCCTAAGAGTGCCGCTATCGGACAAAAAATCGAGCAGTCCATCAAGGCCCAAGACTGGGAGCATTGCCAGAACGAAATACAAAACCTGCTAACCCAGACCAAAGGGACATCTGCTAGCGAACAAGCTTGGTCCATAATGATACGAGACCTGTTGCGCCAGCTGGACACACCGCACAAAGGCATTACCGTCACCCGCAAGAAAGAAGGCTTGGAAACCGTCCTGTCACGTTTCGGCGCAGATTCGACCGTATTGTTCGACAAACTGCAAGGCTTGGTGCGCTCCTGGGCTATCGCCCTCACCGTCCCTAATGAGGCGCTTGCAGTTACACCCGAAGCTCCCGCACCTGCCACACCACTCCGTTCCGCTGTAGCAAAACTCCCGGCTACGGCAGAAAGCTCGCATGAACAACTGGCGCAATTGCGCGAATTGTTCGCTCTTACACTGGAAAACACTCTTTCCACGCGCCCGGAGCTAAACAACGAAATGCAGCTTCTTGTGCAGCAAGTTCGCAGCGCAAGCGACCCGAAACAGTTCAGCGATCTGTCTAAACAACTGCGCCATTTCTGGCTAAAACTGGAATTGCACGGCAGCGATAAAATAAAAATCCAGGAAGGCCTGCTACGGCTGCTGCGCCTGATGGTTGAAAACGTCACCGAGCTGGTGGCAGACGACAAATGGCTGCACGGCCAAGTTTCAGCTCTGCAAGACATTATTGAACAGCCGCTGGACAAACATGCCATTGCCGATGCCGAACGCAACCTGCGCAATACGATCATCAAACAAAGCACCCTTAAACAAAGCCTGGCGGACGCAAAGAGCACACTCAAGAGCCTGATGACCACCTTTATTGACCGCCTCGGTGACATCACCGAAACTACCGGCGACTATCACTCCAAGATTGCAGGTTATAGCCAGAAGATAGGTGGCGCTGACAATCTCACGCAATTAAGCCACATCCTTGAAGATATTATGCAGGACACCCGCGTGATCCAGGCCAGCGCCCTGCGCTCACATGAAGAACTGCTGGCAACGCGCAAACAGGCCAACGAAGCCGAGGAACGCGTTCGAAAGCTCGAGCAGGAGCTGGAAGAAGTCAGCGAACTGGTGCGCGAAGACCAGCTCACAGGCGCACTCAACCGGCGCGGCATGGACGAAACGCTGGAACGCGAATTAAAACGGGCCGAACGGACGCATGCAAAGCTCAGCGTAGCTTTGCTGGATATCGACAACTTCAAGCAACTCAACGATACCCTCGGCCACCAAGCCGGTGACCAAGCATTGGTTCACCTCAGTCGCACCATCAAGGAAGCGCTGCGCCCCACCGACTCGGTGGCACGCTATGGCGGCGAAGAGTTCCTTATTATTCTGCCGGATACCGACCTGAAAAACGGGGTGGACACCATTGAGCGCTTGCAGCGCGAACTCACCAGGAAATTCTTCCTGCACAACAATGAGCGCAAACTCATCACCTTCAGTGCCGGTGTTGCCCTGCTAGAGGAGGGTGAAGATAAGGAAGACCTGGTTGGACGTGCCGACAAGGCCATGTATCACGCCAAAAAAACCGGGAAAAACCGTGTAGTTTCAGAATCATGATCAATTACTCAAAAAATTTTGAAATATATTTTCAATACAAGCCTAAAGTTTCTCCTGAACACTCCGATAACTGGAATAACGGCGGTTGATGTGCCTCGCAAAACAAGGCCAACCAAAGTAAGCGGCAAGCAAGCCGTAATAAAGCTAGAATTTAAGGAGAACTAAAATGGCACAAGTCATCAACACCAACATTGGCGCCCTGTTCGCTGGAGCAGCCCTGAACAAATCGGCACTTGCTCTGCAAACTGCCCAACAACGCCTGTCCTCCGGCCTGCGCATCAACAGCTCCAAGGATGATGCTACTGGTTTGACTGTTGCCGCTGGTTATGACGCCAGCATTCGCGGTACCAACGTTGCCGTCCGCAACGCCAATGACGCCATCTCACTGGCACAGACACTGGATGGATATGCGGCACAGGCCGTCGAAAACCTGCAACGTATACATGAGATTTACATTCAAACTGGCAATGTCACCACTACGGAATCTGCCGCACTGACAACTGAAAATGCCCGTATTGCGACTTTGAGTGCCACCAGCACTTTGATCGGCAAGGCAGTTACAGTAGATGGGGCGGGAACTACAGTTGCTGCATCCAGTGCTGCGATTCCCGCTACCGGTGCTACTGCTACTGCCGCTGGAATTCTGGCAGACATTAATACGGTTACCGCCTCTCGCGCTGTATACGGTGCCGACATGGCAAAATTTGAATCTGCGGTTATCACCATGCAGACCGCTTCGGTGAACTTGTCGTCTTCATATAGCCGCATTATGGACACCGATTACGCCGCAGAATCCACCAACATGACCCGCAACAACATCTTGCAGCAAGCAGGGTCGGCAGTGCTGGCGCAAGCGAACCAGACTCCAAATAGTGTGTTGGCCTTGTTACGTTAATCGGCTAGCAGAGCCTACGCCTGACCGGGGAACCGGTCGGGCCTTTGCAGTGAAAGGGGATCCGAAATGATCATCCAGGATGTAAACACTAACCAGAGTGCAGCGCCCGTAAGGCCTGTCAGCAATGACGGGCCGAAGGTCGTTGCCAATCCCTCAATACAGGTTACTTCTCCGCAACCTTCATCCAAACAGTTGAAGAGCGCGGTGGATAGCATCAACCAGGCAATGCGACAGTCGAACCAGAGTCTGGAATTCAGTGTAGATTCCAGTACCAAAAAACCGATAGTCAAAATGGTGGACACGCAAACTGGCACGTTGATTCGCCAATTTCCCTCGGAAGCGGTGATAGCAATTGCAGAATCTATTGATCAATTCCTCCAGCAACATAGCTTCCAGCAAGGTATGCTGTTAAAACAAAAGGCTTAGCCCGGAAGGAAACATCATGGCAACCACCTCATCAGTAGCAGCATCGTCAAGCGCAGGCACAATTGATGTGCCTACCATTGTCTCTCAGTTGATGGCCGTTGAGCGCCAGCCCATAAACACCCTCAACACCCATGTAAGCAGCTATCAGACCAAGATTTCATCTTTCGGCACCATCAGCGGATTGGTTTCTGGTTTTCAAAGCGCATTGCAAAGTTTAACTACCGGTTTGCAGGCATTCAGCGCCACTTCATCTGATACCAGCGCCTTTTCCGCCTCCGCCATTACCACGGCGGTAGCAGGCACTTATGCTTTGAATGTAAGCAAGCTGGCGCAGTCGCAAAACATGGTTGCTACTGGACAAACCAGCAGCACTATTGCCATCGGCACTGGAACTCCAACCACGATCAATTTTGGCGCCGGAAAAAGTGTCGTTATAAATGGAACCAACAATACGCTGCAAGGCATACGCGATGCAATTAATGCCGCGAATATTGGCATCTCCGCTGCTATCGTCAACGATGGTAGCGCCACCCCCAATCGTCTTACCCTGACTTCGACAGCCACCGGTGTCAGCAACGGTTTTACAATCACCGCCACCCCGGGAGGTGACGCCACCGTAAGTAACTTGCTGACTACCATGACCCAGACCGTTGCCGCCCAAGACGCTGCGTTCACGGTAAATGGCATCGCGATTACCAGCGCTTCAAATACTGTCACCAATGCCATTCAGGGTGTCACCCTGACGCTTAAAAACCTCACCACCGCCCCAGCCACCTTGACGGTAGCTCGAGACACAGCCGCAATCAGCACGGCGCTATCCGGCGTTGTCGACGCTTATAACGCCATGTCCAACCAGCTTACATCCCGCTCCGCTTACGGCAATGCCACCACGCCTGCAGGCGCCTTGGCAGGTGATGGAACGCTACGTCTCATGCAAGACCAGTTGCGCAGTATTTTTACTACTGCAGCAACTGGCGGTACGCTGACCTCGCTCGCTCAAGTCGGTGTAACCTTCCAGGCTGGTGGCACACTGAAACTGGATAGCACCCAACTTAGCAGCGCAATGTCCAACAACTTCAGCGACGTGACCAATTTATTTTCTTCTGCATCGGGTTACGCCACCAGACTGCAAGCATGGACCCAATCTGTTCTTGCCTCCGGAACAGGCTTGATTGCCAACCGCACCGACAGCCTTAACTCCACCATTCAGCGTTATAACGACCAGATCAGCAGACTGGAAAACCGCATGACGCAACTCCAAAAACAATACACCACCACCTACACCAACCTTAACATGGCGCTGAGCAGCATGAATGCCACCAGCGCCTACCTGACCAAGCAGCTTGGCTAACAACCTGGTGAATTATCATGAGCACTAACAGCGCAATCAACGCCTATAACAAGGTCGGACTAGAATCCGCCGTGGTTGCGTCCGATCCACACAAACTGATCCAGATGTTATTCCAGGGTGCCTTGCTGGCAATCGCCTCTGCCAAGAACCAAATGTTGCAAAAAGATATCTCAGCCAAAGGGGCGTCTATCAGCCATGCGATCCGGATTATCGATGAGGGTCTGAAAAGCAGCCTGGACATGAGTGTGGGAGGGGAACTGGCGCAAAACCTCGCTGCACTCTATGACTACATGTGCCAGCGTTTGCTGATCGCCAATCTGAAAAATGACCCTGCCATTCTCGACGAAGTCAGTCACTTGCTGTCAGAACTCAAGGGGGCTTGGGACGCTATACGACCAGCGGCATTAAACCTCAAGGAAAATGTCTCAGCGCCTCCCCCCGTAAATACCGGGTTAACAAGCGCGCTACCCACACAATCAACAACCGGCAAACAGGCCGCCTTAGTGTATGGAAGGATGTAGACAATGAATTGCGTTATCGAAAATTATGAGTACATTTCCGACATTACGGGAAAAATGCGCGAAGCTGCCGCACTCGGGGAATGGGATAACCTCATTGAACTGGAGAAGCAATGCAGTCAGCGTGTGCAAATCATGAAGCAACAGGATATTGCACCTGTTGATGAACCTACCCGCAAGCAAAAGGTGGTGTTGATCAAAAAAATTCTGGCCGATGATGCGGCCATACGCAGCAAAACCGAACCGTGGATGGCACAACTGCAGAGCATCATGCAGAGTACCCGCACCGAACAGCAGTTGCAGCGTGCATACTCCGGAGAGTTTTAGACTTAAGGACAGCTCGAAAGTAACTTATTTTCGTCCTTCCCGCAGAGGCGGAAATCCAGCAAGACAAAAGGCCTTTTGTTTAAATTCACTGGATTCCCGCCTCTGCGGGAATGATTTTTTTTGCGAGACTACATTAGCCCAACACTCAAGGTATGATACCCGCAGATGTCTTAACTACGCTCAAGGCCCTGGCGCTCACGCAGAAGCCGCTGATAACTGCGACACCGCCCGCCGCAGGTACAAGCTCGGCATTTGAGTCAGGACAAAAATATCAAGGTGTTGTGCAGGCTCAAATCGCCCCCGGCATCTTCAAGGTTCAGGTGGCCGAGCAGGTGTTGCAGATGCAGCTCCCAGCCACTATCCGCAGCGGCGACAAAATCACTTTGCAGGTCGTGTCATTAATTCCGCGCCTGACCTTCACCATGGCGGCTTCAGCCAATCCGCTTGCCACCCCCGATCAACTCAGTTCCACAGCGCGCCTGCTCTCATCATTAGCGCAACAGCCGCTGGAAAAATCCTATGTACGCCCTGCGCAAAGTGCACCGTTGTGGACCGGAACAACGCAGTTCCCCGACACCGCAGAGCTGGCAGGCAAGCTGCACGAAACGCTCAGTCAAAGCGGACTGTTTTATGAAGCGCATCAGGCGCAATGGCTGCAAGGCTCGCGCAGCACCTCACAGTTGATGCACGAGCCACAAAACCTGGATCAGGTCAAAAGTGCGCCGGCACGTGACGGCAACAGCGCCAGCCGTGCGCATAATGTCGCCGGCCGTATAGATAGCCGATTGGATGCCCCCCCCACCCAACAGCCATCCAGTCAGAGCCCCTCAAGTATTTCTGGCGGCAATGAACGCAATGCTACCCCCAGCATCCCGGACCACCTGCAGCCACTTGTACAACAACAATTGAACGCCCTGGAAACCCGGCAGGTGCAGTGGCAGGGACAGGTATGGCCGCAACAGGAAATGAACTGGGAGATCCACGAAGAATCTGCACGCAAACCCAACGGCGAGGAAGAGCGCCAATGGGCGACGCAGGTTCAACTCGACCTCCCCAATCTGGGCGCAGTGACGGCCAAACTGCGCTTCAGCAGCAACGGCCTGAGCCTCACGCTGGATGCGGCTGACAGTGCGACACGCACCAAGCTCGGCAACGCCAGCTCCAAGCTGGTCGCCGCGCTGACTGAGCGCGGCATCTCGACCTCCAGCGCTCTGGTGGCCCAACATGACAACGCCTGAAAAGCGCAAATCAGCGATCGCGCTGGCTTATCAAAATGGTGACTCGGCCCCTAAAGTGGTCGCCAAGGGGCGGGGAATGATCGCCCAGGCAATTATCGAGCGTGCCAAGGAACACGGGGTGTATGTGCATGAATCCGAGGATCTGGTGGGCATGCTGATGCAGGTGGAGCTGGACGAGCACATCCCCCCCCAGCTGTATCTTGCCGTGGCAGAGTTGCTGGCTTGGCTATACCGTCTGGAGCGGGGAGAAGCTCCCGCTAATTTCCCATTAGGAAACCCGCCCAAGCGCTAGAATTATGTTTGTTAAGGGTAAAATTAAGTCTAGAATTCGTCCCTCTTGCAGCCAAATAACGCAGCACAATCGAAACTAACATGTCCAAAGAAATTCCTTTAACCATAGAGAAATTTTACAACGATGAGGAAGATAAATTTCTTCTTTTTTCAAAGAAAGAAATTCAGCTCACGTTGCATGCCATTGCGCAGAAAAAGTCACGCGCGATACTGTATTTTGATGGCGGCAAACAGTTCATCATGACTACGTTGCTTGACGTGGACCATGACGGCATGTGGCTGGATGTAGGCCCCAATGAAAGCGACAACAGCCAGATTCTGCGCAGCGCAGAAATCACCCTGGTCAGCATGTATCATCACGCCAAGGTACAGCTGGCGAGCCCGCAGATCTTTCTGGCAACTTACGCCGGACAGGCCGCATTCTATTTGCCATTGCCCGAGAAAATGCTACGCCTGCAGCGCCGTGAATATTTCCGCCTGCCCATTTCTCCGGATGCTCCGCTGAAGTGCATCGTGCCGCTCGACGCTGCCAAACCGGTGAAACCTGCAAAACCCGATGAGGTCACCATTATGGATATCAGCGTAGGCGGGATTGCGCTGATATGCAAAGAGCACAACATCACACTGGAAGAAGGACGGACTTACCCCGATTGCCGTATCGATTTGCCCGGCATCGGCACTTTGGTTGTCACCATACAGGTCAAAAACCTGTATAACATGACCGCAAAAAACGGCGTGATATCGAAGCATGCCGGCTGTGAGTTTATCCAGCTGAACGGCCAGATGAGTATGCTATTACAACGCTACATCGCCCAAATGCAAAGACAGCTCGTGGCATCGCGCTGACACCAAGGCCTCGTGATATGCATACAACCCCGACCATCGTAACGAATATGCCCCCGGGTGAAGACGAAGCAGAAAGTCATTACCTTGGGCAGTTTATCCCGCTGCACTATCACCACAACATGCTGATGGATGAAAATCGCATGGTCAACTTCAAGGCAGCTATCGAATATTCAGTATTTGAAGGTGCCAAAGTACTCGAGCTTGGCGGTGGCACAGGTGTGCTTTCCTGCCTTGCAGCGTCCATGGCAAGCAAGGTGTGGTGCGTTGAATTCAATCCCGATCTGGTCGCAGAATCGCGCCGCCTGCTGGCGCTCAATCGCAATGGCCACAAGGTCGAGGTGATCCATGCCAATGCTTTTGACTACCTGCCGCCCGAACCTGTCGATGTGGTGATCTGCGAAATGATACACGTGGCCATGCTGCGCGAAAAACAGGTGGAAATGATAGAAGCGTTCAAACAACGCTACCAGCGCCACTTTGGCGGTGCACTCCCGGTTTTCATTCCTGAAGCTGTCATCATGGCAGTGCAGCCATTACAGCAGACTTACGATTTTTTCGGTTTTTACGCGCCCATCATCCAGTTCCAGCGCCCCCAATTCAACTGCAGCGGAAGCACTGAGCTGGCAGCTCCGAACACCTATAGCACGCTGGATTTTTTGCAACCCAACTCACGCGAAATCCGCTGGGCGGGAAACTTCGTTATGGAGCGAGACGGGATGGTCAATGCCTTGCGCTTCATAACCAAAAACATATTGGCGATAATGCCCAAGCAGGCGTCCACCATAGACTGGCTGATCGATTATCTGGTACTCCCCCTGCCCACACCAGTGGAGGCAAAAGCAGGCGATGAGATCAGTGTTTCCTTTAGCTATTTGGCCGGGGGTTCAATACGCTCTTTGGAACGCAGCATGTGCGCCACGCTGAAAGTAGCCAGTCAGCGCTAAGACCAACTTTTTGCATGCTTCAAGTGATTACAATTTCAATTCGAAGGTGAAACAAGGCGGCGACGGGCAAACGACGACGAAAACGTAGTTACAGTGCACACTAACTTCGCTGAGCGCGGTTAATCCCGTTAGCGCGGCGAAAACTACAGTGCAACCAGCACTGCAAGGAAGTCCACACTGTGTCACCGACACAGTGAAAGTGGAATCAGACTGACATGTTCATGATGTCGTTATAGGCCGCCACCACCTTATTGCGTACCTGTATCGTGGTCTGAAACGAAATATTGGCTTTTTGCATGGCAATCATCGTATCGCTCAGGCTGACCTTGTCGTCCCCCAGCACAAAGGCATTTTGCATCTGTGTGGCTTGATTCTGGGCTTGCGCCACACCGTCCAGCGAAGATTTGAGCACACTGGCAAAGTCCACGGAACTCGTGCCGACCGTCCTGGGAGCCCCTGCGCCTTGAGCTGCCAGCATGGCGGTGCGCATTTCGGCCAGCAATCCATCCACCTTGGAAACGTTCATGATTTATCCTCCGGAATTTCAGTGCTTGCACGATAGCAGTAGTGAAAGCCAATCAGCGCTAGAATAGCGACCGAAAACCCCCGCTTTTCCGCGTACCGCAGTTGCGGCGCAGGTCGATAATGCGCAGCATACGGTAAATGGATGCCCCACTGGCGAACAACATGGCTGATACTAGTAACAACTCTTCTCTGGCGCAAACTCTGGCGCGTTTTACCCCACAGCAGATGTTTAGCATGCTGGTGGTCGTTGCCGCCTTCATCGCAATCATTGCCGGCGCATGGATGTGGGGCCAAACGCCCGATTACCGCGTGCTTTACAGCAATCTTTCCGACCGTGACGGCGGCGCAATCATCGAATCGTTACAACAGCAGAATATCCCGTACAAATTCGCCGAGGGCGGCGGTGCCTTGCTGGTACCCGCCAATCAGGTACATGAAGTGCGTCTACGCCTGGCTTCGCAAGGACTGCCCAAAGGCGGTACTGTTGGTTTCGAACTGATGGAAAACCAGAAATTCGGCACCAGCCAATTCCTGGAGCAAATCAACTACCAGCGTGCACTGGAAGGCGAATTGTCGCGCTCGATGCAAACACTGGCTGCGGTGCAAAGTGCGCGCGTTCATCTGGCCATTCCCAAGCCTTCGGTGTTTGTAAAAGAACAACTAAAGCCCAGCGCCTCGGTAGTGTTAACCCTGCACCCTGGTCGCGTGCTGGATCCTGGCCAGGTGAATGCCATCGTGCACCTGATTTCCAGCAGCATTCCCAACATGCCTGCCAACGGCGTCAGCGTGTTGGACCAGACGGGCAATCTATTGAGCGCAAACCGCGACAGTGGCGGCGCAGATAGCATGGATGCCACCCAGCTCAAATATGTACGTCAGATTGAACTAGACTACATCAAGCGTATCGAAGACATTATTGCGCCACTGACCGGTGCTGCCAACGTACGTGCACAAGTGACCGCCGATATTGATTTTTCGCTCTCGGAACAAACTGCAGAAACCTACAAGCCCAACCAGCCTCCCAATCAGGCGGCCATACGCAGCACACAAACTGTAGAATCCAGCAATGGTGTCAGCAGCCCGGGTGGCGTACCCGGCGCACTTTCCAACCAGCCGCCAGTCCCGGCCACCGCACCCATCGTGGCGCCTGCCGGCGCTGCCGCCACTGCAGCGGCAGCAACACCGTCCAGCTTGCATAAGGAAGCCACGACCAATTACGAAGTGGACCATACCATCCGCCACACCAAGTTACCGGTTGGCAGCATCAAACGCCTGTCTGTGGCGGTGGTCATGAACAATCGCACGATTACCGACAAGAGCGGCAAAACCACCTCCAAGCCATTTACAGAAAGCGAAAAGGCGCAAATCAGCACACTGGTGAAAAGCGCCATGGGTTTCGATGACAAACGCGGCGATACGCTGAACCTGCTCAACAGTTCGTTCAGCAGCGAGATGCAGGAAACTATGGCAGAAATCCCCTTGTGGAAACAGCCGGAGACGATCTCACTGGCAAAGGACTCCTTGAAATACCTGCTGATTGGGGGCATCCTGCTGTTCCTGCTATTTGGCATCCTGCGGCCGGCGTTCAGAAACCTGATGCAGGCAGCACCTGTAACCCAGCTTACCGAAGCGAGCCAGGCGGCAGCACAAAGCACAAAGCATATAGACGGCGCAGCCCTATACGGCGCGCAACAGGCCGCCAACTCTTACGAGAGTAACTTGCAGACAGCCAAGCAAATAGCGCAACAAGACCCCAAGATCGTGGCCACGGTTGTTAAGGAATGGGTGAATGCAGAATGAGTGAGATCGGAGTAACAAAAAGCGCAATCCTGCTGATGACGCTGGGCGAGAACGAGGCAGCCTCCGTGCTGAAATATCTTGAACCCAGGGAGGTGCAGAAAATCAGCACCGCCATGGTAACGCTACGCAACCTGTCGCGCGAACAGATAGCCGATGTCTTCGATGAATTCCACCAGATCGCCGCTGAAAAAACCACCATAGGCATGGATTCCAGCGACTATATCCGCAACATGCTGCAGCAGGCACTGGGCGACGACAAGGCTGCCGGCCTGCTCGATCGCATCCTGCATAACAGCGACACCAGCGGCATAGAAAGTCTGAAGTGGATGGATGATGCTGCGGTCGCGGATCTGATTGGTGGCGAACATCCGCAGATTATCGCCACCATCATGGTGCATCTGGAGCCTGACCAGGCATCCAACATTCTCAATTTATTGACCGAACGCACCCGCAACGATGTCATGTTGCGCATCGCCACTCTCGACAGCGTGCAGCCGACCGCGCTACGCGAGCTGAATGATGTGCTGACAAAGTTGCTGTCAGGCAATAGCTCCGCCGCCAAAAAACGCCTTAAAGGCGGCATTAAAACTGCGGCTGAAATTCTCAACTTCATCGGCACCACCAATGAAGCATCGGTCATAGAAAACGTGCGCGGCCTCGACCCGGAACTCGCGCAGAAAATTATGGATCAAATGTTTGTGTTTGATAATCTGATCGATATAGATGATCGCGGCATCCAGATGATCTTGCGCGAGATCCAGTCCGAGTCGCTGATCGTGGCCCTGAAAGGCGCCAGTGAAGAAATACGCGAAAAGATATTCAAGAACATGTCGCAGCGCGCGTCTGAAATGCTGCGTGAAGACCTGGAAGCAAAAGGCCCGGTAAAACTCAGCGACGTGGAAGCCGAACAGAAGGAAATCCTCAAAGTAGCTCGCCGCTTGGCTGATGAAGGCCAGATTTCACTAGGCGCAAAAGGAGAGGAAGCATATGTCTAACCCGGCTATTCCGAAAGAGCAGATGACTGCCTATGAACGCTGGGAACTACCCAACTTCGGCTCGGATAACACCGGCGGCTCTGCACATTTTGCCGCTTCCCACCCGCATGGTGCGCGCGGAACGGCAGCCGTCGTTTTACCCACTGCCGCCCAGATTGAAAATATCCAGCAACAGGCTTATGACGAAGGCTACGCTGCGGGTGCGCAAATGGCCGCACAGGAAGCGCAACGCATGGCCGCGCTGGCAAACTCCATGGAGCAGGCAATCCATCAGATGGACCAGCAAGTTGCCCATGACCTGCTCACCCTGGCAATGGAAGTTGCCAGGCAAATGGTGCAACAGGCGCTTAAAGTTAATCCGGAAATACTGCTCAGCGTGATCAACGCCGCCATTGGCAGCCTGCCCCACTTCAATCAGGGTGCACACTTGGTCATGCATCCTGACGATGCGACACTGGTACGCGCAAAGATGGGCGAGCAGCTTACCCACAGCGGCTGGAAGATTTTTGAGGATGCGCTTATCGAACGTGGGGGCGTGCGGGTAGCAACGGCGCACAGCCAGATCGACGCTACGCTGGCAACACGCTGGCAACACATTGCCACCGCTCTGGGGCAGGACAGCTCATGGCTACAGGAATAAATATACACAACCAGTCCTGGCTGGATGCATTGCAAGGCTGCACCGATGCAGCCTTGCAATGCAATTCACTGCAGGTCAGTGGTCGCCTGACGCGCGTCACCGGCATGGTGATGGAAGCTGTCGGCCTGCGCATGCCGGTGGGCAGCACCTGTGTAATTGTCTTGCCAAACAATCGGGTCGAAGCCGAAGTAGTGGGTTTCTCCGGCGACAAGCTGTTTCTCATGCCGGAAAATGATGTGCATGGTCTGGTGCCGGGGGCTCTTGTAATCCCTGCGGAACACGCCAACCTGCCCAAGTCGGCAGGAAAACCTGCGGCAATACGCCGACGCGGCACGGACTTGGCACGCCATCTGCCCGTAGGCAACATGTTGCTGGGGCGCGTACTGGATGGCGCCGGACGTCCGCTCGACCAACTCGGCCCGCTGCTGTCCAGTGAAAGTGCACCGCTGCAAAGCCGGCCGGTCAATCCGCTAGACCGCGCCGCAATCAGGGAGGAACTGGACGTAGGCGTGCGCGCCATCAACGGCCTGCTCACTGTCGGACGTGGGCAACGCATGGGATTGTTTGCCGGCAGCGGCGTGGGCAAAAGTGTGCTGCTCGGCATGATGGCGCGCTATACCAGTGCCGACGTGATCGTAGTTGGCCTGATCGGTGAGCGCGGCCGCGAAGTGAAAGAATTCATTACTGACATTCTGGGCAAGGAGGGTCTGGCACGTTCTGTTGTAGTTGCCGCACCTGCAGACACCAGCCCGCTCATGCGCATGCAGGGTGCAGCCTACGCCACTACCATCGCCGAATATTTCCGCGATGAGGGCAAAAATGTGCTGCTGATCATGGACTCACTCACCCGCTATGCCATGGCGCAGCGCGAGATAGGCTTGGCGATCGGTGAACCCCCAGCCACCAAGGGCTACCCGCCTTCTGTTTTTGCCAAGCTGCCGCAACTGGTGGAGCGCGCCGGAAACGGCACCGAGGGCGGCGGCTCGATTACCGCTTTTTATACGGTGCTGACCGAAGGTGATGACCAGCAAGACCCCATCGCCGACAGCGCACGGGCGATTCTTGATGGCCACATCGTGCTATCGCGTCGTCTGGCAGAACAAGGACATTACCCCGCCATCGATATCGAAGCTTCGATCAGCCGTGCCATGAACCATCTGGTTACGGCACCTCACCTCAATCTGGTACAGCGTTTTAAACAGTTATATGCTCACTACCAGCGCAACCATGATTTAATTAGCGTAGGTGCTTACGTTCACGGCAGCGACGCCTTGCTGGACGAGGCGATTGTGCTGTATCCCAGGATGGAGCTTTTTCTCAAGCAGGGCATGTTCGATGCCGAGCCTTATGGTGCCAGCCTGGAAAAACTTTCTGCCCTGTTTGGAGCAGAAGCGCTGACGCGCGGTGGAACGCGTACCCTGGTAACGAATAATTAAATGCGACCATCATGACGAATACTTTCTCTCTGCAACCGCTGGTCCACCTGGCAAAACAGAAAAATGATGCTGCCACACGAAAACTTGGCCTGCTTAACCAACAGCAGCAATCGGCACAAAGCAAACTGGATACCTTGCAACAATTTCGCAAGGATTATCAGGACAAATTTCAGGAAGCCGCCAGGAATGGCATGGATCAACATGATCTGCGCAATTTCCAGGATTTTATCAATCGACTGGATGATGCCATCACCCAACAACGCCGGACGATTGAACAGGCACAGCGTTCTGTGCAAACAGGTCGCAGCGAATTATCAGAAACACAACGCCGCATGAAATCTTTCGACACACTGGCACAGCGCCATGTCGAAGCGGAGAAAAAACTGGCATCAAAAGCCGAACAGAAAATACAGGACGAACACACCGGACGCCTCGTTGCCTATAAAATAGCTGAAAAGAGCGACGAAAACTAAGTACTCAAATCCAGTAACAGGAGTCGCACATGACTAATTTGCCTATCAATGCCAGCACCACCCAGCTCCAGGTTTCGAGCAAACCTGCCAGTACCGATAATGGTTCATCCCAAGGTGCGCAGGCATTTGGTGATGTGCTCGCGCGCCAGGCTGCCGACTCCCCTGCACCCTCTGAAAAAACCGCCAACACGGCGCCCAAAGATACTGCCTCATCCACAGCACTGGCAGACAAGAATGCACCTATTCCTACCCAGCCTGATATCGCGAGCACGCTGCCTGCAGACATGCTGGCAGCATTGCTGGTGCAACAGAATCCAGCGGCAACGCCACCAGCGGCAACCCCACTGCAGCTGGCCGTAAGTAAGCAGATCAAAACTGGCGCACCTGAAGTGTCATTGGCAACCGACAAGGGTGCGAATACGCCCTATGCTGCCCAGGCGGGCAGTACAGCACTGTCTCAAGCGGCACTGCTCGCACTCGATACGTCCCGACCAGCCACACTTGATACGCCCCGACCAGCCACACTCGGCACCGCCAAAGACCAGCAGAGTTTCTCCGATACGCTTAAAGCCATGGGCAAGAATGAGGTCGCGTCTTCACCCGCCGATACGCTTAAAGCCATGGGCAGGAATGAGGTCATTTCTTCACTGCCTAGCGATTCGCTACATAGCCACGGCATCGTGGAACTGACAGCTACAGCACTGCAACCCGGTGCAGCTGCGATCGCTCTGGCACAGGCAAGTAGCGCACCCGTAGTGGCGGCTACCGCCCTTGCCCCCCCATTAACCGTCAGCACCCCCGTAAACCAGGCCGGATGGGGCAATGAGTTCAACCAAAAAATAACCTGGCTGGCCACGCAACACGATCAAAGCGCCGAACTGCACCTTAACCCCCCTCAGCTCGGCCCTCTGGATGTGGTGCTAAAGGTCAGCGGCGACCAGGCTACCGCGCTGTTTACCTCCCCCCACGCTGCGGTACGCGATGCCATCGAGCTGGCGCTGCCTAAACTGCGTGAAATGTTGGCCGATAACGGTATCATGCTGGGTAATGCAACGGTAAGCGATCAATCATCCAGAAAGGATGCAGACGATTTCGCGCGTGCGCAACAGGGAAGCAGCAATGCTGCTGGTCGCGTTGCTGAAGTGGCCGCAACTGGCCAACTGGGGGGGCGTGCCGCGGCTGTCAGCCGTCATAACGGCATGGTTGACACCTTTGCGTGAGTACGGGAAATGCAGCCCATTCTTTGCTCTATTCCCCTGATGCTCGGCCTGCATCATTGCAGATAATCCCATTACCACACCAAGGAACGCAACATGTCGAAGAATGTAAAACCCGCCGCCACCAAACCAGCTGAAGCTGCTGCGGCTCCTGCCCCAAAAAGCAAGAAGTGGCTGATCATTATTGCGGTTGCGGTGTTAGCCATTGCGGGTGGGGCAGCCTGGTTTTTCACCAAGGGAAAAAGCGACACGCCTCACGCCGAGGAAGTAAAAGCTGCGCCTCCGCAACGTCCGATTTTTATTGCGCTTGAACCCTTTACCGTTAACCTGCAAAAAGAAACGTCTGACCAATACCTGCAGATAGGCATCACCCTGAAATTTTTCGAGTCCGAACTGGAAGAGAAAATCAAAGCGAGCTTGCCGGAAGTCCGCAGCAAGATTTTATTGTTGCTGGCCACCAAGAAAGCCTCTGAGCTCAGCAGCGCAGAGGGGAAAAATCGCCTGGTCGAGGAAATTATCACGCTCAGCAATGGCGTGATTGGCATAGTCAACAAACCCGTAAACCCTGCATCTGCTGTTGCGGCGGCAACCAAGCCGGTTGCATCGCAAGTGGCCGCGGCAGGTACGGAAGCAGAACCAGCAGCAATTGCGGAACCAAGCGCCGAGCCTGAATCCCCCCCTGCTCCCAAGACAGAGGAGAAAAAGGGGATTATAGACGTGCTGTTTACTTCATTTATTATCCAGTAACGATGCCATGAGTGATTTCCTTTCCCAGGACGAAGTCGATTCTCTGCTACGTGGCGTCACGGGTGAGACTGACGAGACCGACAAAGGGGCAGAGCCGAAAGAAGGTGTGCGCAGCTATAATCTGGCCACACAGGAACGCATCGTGCGCGGGCGCATGCCTACCATGGAAATCATTAACGAGCGTTTCGCACGCTTGCTGCGCATTTCAATGTTCAACTTTATCCGCCGCACTGCCGAAATCTCGGTCGGCCAGGTGCGCGTGGTGAAATTCAGCGAATTCATCCGCAACCTGCCCGTACCAACCAACCTGAACCTGGTACAGGCCAAACCGTTACGCGGCCACGGCCTGTTTATCTTTGATCCCAATCTGGTATTCATGGTGGTTGACACCATGTTTGGTGGTGACGGTCGCTTTCACACCCGGGTCGAAGGACGCGAATTTACCCAGACCGAGCATCGTATTATCCAGAATCTGCTCAGCGTAGTGTTTGAGACCTATACCAAGGCTTGGGAGGCGGTATATAAACTTGAATTCGAATTCGTGCGCTCTGAAATGAACCCGCAATTCGCCAACATAGCCACGCCCAATGAAGTGGTCGTGGTCACCACTTTCGAGGTTGAATTTAACGGTGTAGGCGGCTCGATTCATATCCTGATGCCTTACGCCATGATAGAGCCGATACGCGAACTTCTTTACAGCACCATGCAAGGCGACCACGTGGTGGCAGACAAGCGCTGGTTACATCTGTTATCGCGTCAGATTCAGTCAGCCGAGGTCGAAATTGCTGCCGTTCTCGGCCATGCAGAGGTCACGGTCGATCAGGTACTTAAAATGCGCGTCGGTGAAGTTATCCCGCTGGAGGTGCCCGAGCACATCCAGGCTTTGGTTCACGATGTGCCTGTGATGGAATGCAAGTACGGAGTCTTTAGCGGCCAATACGCGCTCAAGGTTGAAAAAATGCTGGCCAGCACACCTACCGAACCTAATTAATGGAGGCAAATAATGTCTGACGAAACTCAAATCAGCGCCGATGACTGGGGCGCAGCGATGGCTGAGCAAACCAGCCAGGCTGCCGCACAACCGCATGTATTCGAACAGTTTGGCGGCGCAGGCAGCGCCACGGCACACAATGATCTGGACATGATAATGGACATCCCGGTACAACTCACCGTTGAACTGGGACGTACCAAGATGCCGATCAAAAACCTGCTGCAATTGGCGCAAGGCTCGGTGGTCGAGCTTTCCGGCATGGCTGGCGAACCTCTGGACGTGCTGATTAACGGCTTCCTGATCGCCCAGGGCGAAGTGGTTGTGGTGAACGACAAGCTAGGCATACGCCTGACTGATATCATTACACCTTCCGAGCGCTTACGCCGCATCAACAAATAATCAACCATGCACATTCGCCTGTTACTGAGCACTGCACTGTATAGTCCTTTTTTTGCCGCTGCCGAAAGCGCACGCCCCACCTACACTCCGCCCCCGCCTGCTGCCGTCTCTTCAGGCAGCGTAATGCAAATCATTTTCAGCCTGATACTGGTGCTGGCGGCAGTGGCAGTCGTCGCCTGGATCATGAAGCGTATCAATCTGCCACAACATGGTGCAGCCAGCCTGCTCAAGGTGGTCAGCGGCGTGGCAGTCGGCCCGCGCGAACGCGTTGTCCTGATGGAAGTCAACGACACCTGGCTGGTGGTCGGCGTAGCACCCGGCCAGGTGCGCACTCTGCATACCATGCCCAAGGGCGCAATTCCCTCCGGCTCAGGCAGCACTCCAGATGCAGCAGGGTTGCCGGATGGCAAATTCCAGATGTGGCTGAAACAGATGATGGAGAAACGCAATGCGCCTTAAGTCGTTGCTGTACGTTGCCTTGATGTTTGCACTGATTCCCTCAGCCTTTGCAGCCGAGCCGGGACTCTCTGCGTTCACCAGTACGCCTGCGGCAGGCGGAGGACAAACCTACACACTGAGCCTGCAAACCCTCATCCTGCTCACCTCGCTGACTTTCCTGCCAGCCTTGCTGCTGATGATGACCGGATTCACGCGCATCGTCATCGTGTTATCCCTGCTGCGCTCTGCCCTGGGCACCCCTGCTGCACCACCCAATCAGGTGCTCATCGGACTGGCGCTGTTCCTCACTTTTTTTGTGATGTCACCCGTATTGGACAAGATCTATACCGAGGCCTACAAACCCTATAGTGAAAACAAAATTTCACTCGAGCTGGCCTATGAAAAAGGCAGCGCGCCGCTCAAAGCCTTTATGCTGCGGCAGACACGCGAAACGGATCTCGCCCTGTTCGTAAAGATTTCCAATAGCGAGCCACTGCAAAGTGCGGAAGATGTGCCGCTCAGAATTCTGGTTCCCGCTTACGTCACCAGCGAGCTAAAGACTGCCTTCCAGATCGGTTTTGTGGTGTTTATTCCGTTCCTGATTATCGACATGGTGGTTGCCAGTGTGCTGATGTCCATGGGTATGATGATGCTGTCACCAGCCACTATCTCGCTGCCCTTCAAGATCATGTTGTTCGTGCTGGCCGACGGCTGGAACCTGCTTATCGGATCGCTGGTGCAAAGCTTTTATACATAAAATTTATCATGACACCTGAAAGCGTAATGACCATGGGGCGCGATGCGTTGGAGCTGACTCTGATGCTGTCTGCCCCACCGCTGCTCGCCGCACTGATTATCGGCCTGCTGGTCAGCATTTTCCAGGCGGCCACGCAAATCAACGAGCAAACGCTCTCCTTCATCCCAAAATTGGCCGGCATGTTCATCGTGCTACTGGTTGCCGGCCCGTGGATGGTGGGGATGATGGTGGAATATATCCAGACCCTGTTCAGCAATATCCCGTGGATGGTGGGCTAAGGCGTGTTATTCCAATGCCACTTCATCGGTGACACTGCGCTGGCTTCACCAAAAGTACGCAATCCGCTATCAGCTAAAACAGATACGGAATTGTCTGCCTCACTCGCGCAGTGTTTCACCTTCGAATTGAAACTGGAATTAGCGCACCCTGGTGAAATCCGATGATCAGTGTCACCAGTGTACAACTGTCAGCTTGGCTTGCCGCTTTCTTGTTCCCCTTTGTACGCATCCTGGCCCTGATAGCCAGCGCCCCAGTGCTGGGGCACAATCAAGTTCCGGCACGCGTCAAAGTGGGGCTGGCAATGATGCTCACCCTGATCATTGCACCCACCCTGGACATAGCAACTGATATTGATCCATCTTCCGCCATCGGTCTGTTTGTACTGATGCAGCAAATACTGGCTGGGCTTGCAATGGGGTTTGTGATGCGGCTGATCTTTACTGCGGTGGAAATGGCTGGTGATATCAGCGGCATGCAAATGGGGCTGGGCTTCGCCAGCTTCTACGACCCGCTGAATGCGTCCTACACTCCGGTGATTGCGCAATTCCTCGGCATTATCGCTTCACTGGCATTTCTCAGCATGAACGGTCATCTGTACATGCTGTCCGCCTTGGCGGAGAGTTTTCATGTTTTCCCTATTTCAAGCAGCGTGCCTTCAGCCAGCGCCATGAATATATTGCTAGCCTGGGGGGGAAGTATCTTCGCATACGCATTGCAATTATCGCTGCCACTTATCGCCGCACTCATGCTGACCAATCTGGCGCTCGGCATTCTCACGCGCAGCGCACCACAGCTCAACATTTTCGCTATCGGCTTCCCGATAACCTTGGCCGTGGGCTTTGCCACGCTGCTGCTGACGCTACCCTATCTCGCACCACTCATGGAGAACTTCACCCAAGCGGGGCAGGAGACCATGCTGCGCTTTGCCCAGCAACTGGGGAAGCACTAAACTGCGTTAGCTGCCCTACAGATAATTAAACAGGGAAAGATCAGATACCTGTTTAAAGGATTTCTGTGCGGCCTGCAGACTGAGCTGCTGCTGGCTGAGATCGCTGATGCCCTTGTTGTAATCCAGATCCTGCAACTTTGACAACGTGCTTTTAAAATTCAGTCCCAAATCTGTTCCAGTCGTATCCATTGCATCAATCTGATTCAGGCGCGAGCCCAATGAACCGCGCACGGTTAATACGTTATTCAGGTCTCGGTCCAGATTATTAATTGCCTTCTGCATGCTGTTGTCATATTGGGCTCCAGAAGTGCCCATCGCGGCAATCATGTCGGAGATGGTTTTAAATATGCTCTCGTTCTGGCTCGGGGCAACAGTAACCACATCACCATTGGATGGCGCACCTGTAATGGTGAATTGCATCCCGTCAAAGCTGATGGCCTGACCGCTGACATAGGGCACGTTCACTTGGGGCGGAGTGGAGCCTGGCACGCTGTAAGTGGTCACGCCGGCAACCACGCTGAAAGTGACCGTGTAATTATTGCCGGTCAATAACGCAGGATTGGTCACTATTCCCTGCGCGACCACACCAGTCCCGGTATTTGCGGCTCCCGGTTGCACCACAAAAGTGCCGTTACCGTTCTTGATACGCATAAAAATGTCAGCACCCGAATCCGTGGCAGCAATTTGTGCGGAGCTGCTCGCCTGCACCATGCGCTGTCCATCATCCGCCATGTACTGAACACCGCCCGCAGTATTGGAAAAGGGTTGCGTCCTCCCCTGCGAGCCCGAGTACAGGTAATTGCCGATCCCGTCGGTGCTGTTTGCCAATGCCTGCAGCTCCGCAAGGCGGGAACTTAAATTTCTAGCTACTATCTGTTTTTGACCAGCGCCAAGCGCACTAGTACCAGTTGCCTCTACTGCGGATGTTCTGACATCTGTCAGCAGGTTGGTGACGCTTTGCAGAACGCTATCTGACATAGTCAGGGAACTCTTGGCCGCATTCCTGTTGGTGGCATATTGGGTATTGGTGGAGTCAGACTGGGTCACTTCCAGCGCGCGCGCTGAAGCTGCGGGGTCGTCCGCCGGTGTCAGCATGCGCCGGCCAGAGGCAACTTGCTGCTGGGTGTGCAGCACTTGAGCCTGCTGCTGGTTGATTATGCTTACGTTAGCATCGTAAATGGCACTAGTGCTGATACGCATGGCGAACCTACCTTCCTAGACTGAGTATGGTGTCAAACATCGTGTTGGCGATCTGCAACGCTTTTCCCGCCGCCTGATAGGCACGCTGATAACGCAACAGATTGGCTGCCTCTTCATCCAGATTCACGCCGGAAAACGATTGTTGCGCCTGCACGGACTGAGCGACCATGCTGGTCTGCGCCTGACTGGTTACTTGCAGCTCACGTGTCTTGTTGCCCACATAGCTGACCAGTTGGCTATAAGCCCCCTGGTATGAGGTCGTGCCGCCTGCCAGGGTATTCTGCGTCTGCAAACCTGACAGCAGAAGTGCATTGCTGCTGTCAGTCGTGGCATTGGTATTAGGGCCGACGGTGAACGTGTCATTGGCCACCGGCGTGCCGCTGATCTGCAGAGTCCAGCCATTAAAGGAAATATTTGCACCTGGTGTATAGGCTTGCGCCAAGGCAGGCAGGCCCGCGCCTGTTCCTGTCACATTAAAGGTGGTCGGAGAAGTAAACGTGATGGTTAGCGGCTGCTGCAAGTTCAAATCGGTCAATGGGTGCGCAGGATTGGGCGTGACCGGATTGGGCTGATTAACCGTGGCCGCACTGATTTTTCCAGTCCCCAGGTTGGTCAAGGTTGCATTAGTTCTTACCGGGCTGGCAGCGGCAATCTTGGTGGGGTCACTGATCGCCGCAGCTATATCGCGTGCGCCGTTGACTGTAGGACGGATCAGAAAACTGTCGCCTGCTGCCGC
>JANYJE010000075.1 GCA_025408405.1 Nitrosomonadales bacterium
GGTCAGCATGGGAGCTGGCTGGGCGGGGGGGGTAGGTGGTATTGAAATCACTGGCGGAGAAATCACATATATAATGAAGTTTTCCCATCCATCAAGTACGGCTGCTCGATCTAAACCTAATACTTGATAAGGGACTATGCCCGAATATGCTGAACAAGGCGCTCGCACTGTACCTGTATCTGCGGCAATTCTGGTGACCTCTGAACCATCGATGACTTTTCCAGGGCATGGCAATCTTTTATTCTGACCCAAATAACTGATTAGAGCCTGTTTGATGGCTTCCTGCTTTTTCTGCGTTGCTTCCCGTTGTGATGCGGCTCTGGTAACTGAGAGCAATGAGAGGCCAGCCGACAATATGATGGTGGTAATCAGCAGCACGATAGCCAGCTCAACGAGAGAAAACCCGCCAAGCCGCTTTCTTTGTGGAAACAGTATTCTCATAGCGCAAGAATCCTACTTGTAGTTGCAATAAATAGCAACCCGTAGTTACTTGCCAATGCCATCCAGCATTGGAGAATACAGACATGGCAAAGCTCAACACATTTGGTATGCGGCTCAAGGCAGCGTTAAAGAAAACCAACATCACCTATTCCAGCCCGACCAAACTAGCGACAGAATTCAATTTGCGTCATTACGGCAAACCGGTCAGCGCGCAGGCTGTCAGAAAATGGCTGGAAAGCAATTCGATACCTTCTGTTGATAAGATCGTTACTTTGTCGAGCTGGCTGGGTGTCTCAGCTGCTTGGCTGCTGTTCGGTGAAAATTTGGGTGTTGAGGAAACATCGCCAGAATCCTATTCTGATCTCCGCTCGAACTTCCTGCACCTCACACCGGAAGCACAGGAAGTCGTGCAGGAATTGATTCTGGTTTTACTGCGCCGTCAGAAAGTGAAATAAGCATCAGCCGCTTACCGGCGGTTACGAAATGACGCGGAGCGCTTCCAATAGATCATCCGGCGAAGAATGGAAGGCCGCCAACTTTTGCTGTGCCGATGCCTGCCTTGCCGGGGTTGGAGTGTCGCGCCCGATCCCATAACGCTTTTCGACAGCCTCGGTCTTGCCAAAACAAATTTTTCCTTTGACCATTAACTCATTGGCGAGTGCTTCAACAACAGGCCAATTTTGGCGAATAATTTGGTCAGCAATCGAAACGTATTTTTCTCGAAACGATTTCCTCGCATCGCAGTTGCTCCCGAATTCATTGTCGAGAACCAGCCGAAAATCTCGCGTTGCCCCCAGTGAATAGCGCTTAGCCTGTTCTAGGACATTTTGCGCGCCTACAGCCAGTTTTTTGGCCTCGACAATTCCGAGCAGTACACCATTTACGAACAGTGCATAGTCTGCTGGGCCGTTATCTGTTTGGTATTCTTCAACTGCATGACGGGTTAGCTGCGAAACGTTCATGCCGTCAACGTAGGGCAAAACTATCCAGCACAGCGCTTTCAGCTTGGGATCAATTCGTTTTCGTCTTGTATTGGCTTCTGATTCGTAAGGCATCTATCTGTTCTGCGTCAATGCTGCATCTTATGGGGTAATTCGTTGCCACTTTGCACTTCGCCCTTTTCCCATGGGTGCGATAACACCCTCGGCCTTCATGGCTCTCAGCACCAATCTCACCATGTCACGGCTTACGCCTGGGCAGTCGTTTTCAATATCCGAGATTGAAAACGGAATTGTGCGTTTCAGGATTTCATTCCGCACACGCTCGCTCTTAGCCCCTCGCCCGCGTTCTATAGTACCTACGCGCTCTTCGAATTCCTTGTAGGCACGCAATAACGAGCCCCAGAAATAATTCAGCCAGGGAAGCACATCGTGCTTGCCTTCATGCCAACCTTGCGAACTCGTTTCCAATGTTTCGTAATAGCTCTCCTTGGATTCTTCAAAAATTCGCTCAAGACTGATATAGCGCCCCACTGCATAATCGAATTGATACAACAACAGTAACGTCAAAAGTCGCGCCACACGTCCATTGCCATCGGGGAAAGGATGGATGCACAAAAAATCTAGTATACAGAGCGGCACCAGCACCAGCGGATCAGCCAAATGCTGTGATACTGCTGTGCCATAGCGCCCAACAAGGTCGTGCATACTCATAGGCGTGAGGTGTGCTGCGACAGGGTGGAATCGCACTCGCACCGTGCCATCTGAATGTTTCTCAATGATGTCGTTGTTGGTCGATTTCCATTGCCCGCCTGGCTGCGGCATATAGCGATAGAGGATCGAATGCAATTGCAGGATCACGTTTTCCGCAAAGTGCATGTGTTCTGCTGATTCATGAATCAGCCCAAGAGCATCACGGTAACCAGCAACTTCTTGTTCCGAACGGTTTTGAGGCGTTGCATTTTTTATGACCAGCGACTTCAGCCGGTCTTTGGGCACCACGACGCCTTCAAGACGGTTGGAAGATTCAGTGGACTCGATTACGGCGATTTGCCGCAGTCCGTTTAGAACTTCCGGCGACTGGGCTACATAAAGCTGCTGCTTGCCTCGATATTCCCCCAGCGCGCGCAGGGTAGCCATTTGCAACCCGTCAAAGCGCAGACCAGTCAGGAATTCAGGGGGAAGAGAGTGCATCTGAGTACTCATAAAAATAATAGGGTAATACTATCCAAAATGGGGTAAACATTCAACTGATTACCCCATTTGTAGAGCGATTACCCTATTTGAGAGCTAAGACGTAATAGGAGATTTTGCACCCTGAAATTAACAAGGATATGCTTTGGAACGCCTGTTGTATCGCCTGGGGCAATCCCAATACCACGACCAGTTCCTGCTCAAGGGAGCCATGCTGTTTGCGGTATGGGGCGGAGAGGCGCACCGCCCTACCCGTGACGTTGACCTGCTGGGATTCGGATCGAGAGAACTTCCGCAGGTGGTGCAGATTTTCCAGGACATTTGCCAAGTGTCCGTGGAGCCGGATGGGCTGGGGTTTCTCCCGGACACTATGCGTGCGTTAGCGCCTCTCGGGGCGCTTTTCCATTCTACTCACCATAAAGCAAACTGCCTGTGCCGAAGCAATAAAAAAACCGCCGGTGCTCTCTCCAGCACGGCGGTCTGAATTCACTTTTCCTGTCGCGGCCATTATTGCTTTGCGCTACGAACAATAGGCAGATTCAACAAAAACACTCCCTCTCTCCAAAAGAGCCTCTGCTTCACGCATCCTTAACTGGAATATCACGGCTCATCAATATTTTTCCTGTAAATGCATCAATAGTCACCGCCCTCGATTTATTACCGTGATCGATCTCAACAAGATAAGCATGCCCAGTTTCATTATCTGTTGCAGTCGCTAATGTTTTCCTGGAAATATGACAAACCTCACGGGGTAACTCGATTGATCCGATTTTCACTCTCAGGAATTCAGCATCCTCACTCTCTCTCGTATCCCGAACAAAACCGACGGTCGCGGTGAGAGCGATAATGCCTGCGGCCGCAGGAAATATTTTGAAATGTTTCATCGTGAGCAAAATATATTTTTGCAGGAAAATCTGCCCAGGATTGACTCGCATTGACTAAATTAGTTCACTCGGATCACCATCTAAACCCGCTGCTGCGCAACCAGTACAGCTTCCGGCACCCTCTCCTGAATCGAGGCAACCAATTCCAGAATAATTCCCGGCCTGCTTTTCACCGAGACCCACAACACATTAATGGCCAGATTGAGGTTGGCGAATACGACTTCACGGTACTGTTCGACTGCTTGCTGGATATTGCCGATGGTGGCATCGATATAGTGCTGCGGCTGTTGGCGAAGCTTGGGGATAAGCAGCATGAAATCTGCCAAGGGGCGTCCGTTTTCATCACGCAGGGGCACAATCTTCCACAGCGGGATTCCCGGCTCCAGCGCCTTCCCTGCTACGGCAAGTTTGCCGGAAAATACGACGAGACTCATGCGCCTCCTTTAGTGCTCTCTATCCAAGTAACGAACTACTCGCAATCCAGGTTGCACGGGGCTTAATGCCGAGCCAGCTTGCCTAATTCTGTCAGGATTGAGTACACCAGCTCCTGCCCCTGCACGCTCATGCCCTTGGTCAGCTTGTCTGCATCGCGCTCGCCATCCACGAATTTGCGCATCATGCCGCCCAGCTTGGCCATGTCGCCACCGGCACGCACCATCTGCTCAGACATGGTTGCCAGCATATGCAAGGCTTCCGGGCTGCCCCGCCCTGCGGCAGCTATCATGCTGGCCAGCCCCGGTGCCGCCAGTGCGGCATCAGGCTTGGCATCAGGATCGGGCAAGGTGGACGCATCCTGAATTCCACTCAAGACGGCTTCGACAATCGCGCCGTCTTCATTATCCAGCCCCGCCAGCACGCTGATGTCGCGCTTACCGTTCACCACCTGGCGTATTGCCACTGCCAGAGTAGCCCAGCCGTTCTTGGCATACGTATCCAGAATCGATTCGAGCTCGGGCAAGAGCGCGCGGTTATGGCACGCCGTGACCACGTTGCAAATAAGCGGTGCATGGAATTGCACAATTTGCTGTTTCTGGGTGGGGAGCAGTTTTGACACTATAGCGATCTCTTGGAGTTTTGCAGGCACGTCATGATATCAAAGTGGCGCTGGAGTAAACCAGCGCAATATCAACAGCCGCCGAACCAGTTGTAACCCTGGTCTTCCCAGTAGCCGCCCGGGTTGGTATTGCTGACGAAAATAGCAGTGATGTGCTTGGGGTTCTTGTAGCCCAGCTTGGTCGGCATGCGCAGCCTCAGGGGATAGCCGTATTCCGGTGGCAGCGTCTGCCCGTCGTAGGTGAAGGCCAAGAGCGTCTGTGCATGCAGCGCTGTCGCCATGTCGATGCTGGTGAAATAATCGTCCTCGCATTTGAAACCCACATATTTTGCCGACAGGTCGGCACCGATGTGTTTGAGGAAGGTCGAGAAAGTCACCCCACCCCATTTGCCGATTGCGCTCCACCCCTCCACACAGATGAGGCGGGTAACCTGGCTGGTTTGCGGCAGCTTGTAGAGTTCCTCAAGTGTCCATGCATGCTTGTCTGCAACCAGCCCGCTGATTTCCAGACGGTACTCCTCCGCATCCACCTCGGGAATATCTTCACGTCCGTAATAGGCATTGAACGGAAACGGCCGGGTCATCATAGCCTCCGCATAAGTCGGCGCCATGCGTTCCGGGTCAAACAACCAGGCCTGCACACGGTCGTTGAATTGCGACACTTTCATCAGCGCATGCTCGACTGATTCCTCATCGCTCAAGGCACAGCCGCTCAGCAATGACAGCCCACCCAGACTGAGCGCACGCTGCATGAACAGGCGTCGCGATGGCATGGGCAATTGCTTCAGTGCGGTGTCATCCAGTAATTGTATTTTTTTGGGTTTGAGCATCTTGACCTCCTCAGCGTCCGCGTAGCATCAGCAACAGGGTACGCGGCAGCAATGCGACCATCACCAGATGCACGGCAAGCACGCCAAGCAAAGCCGCCATCGCCACAAAGTGCACCACGCGCGCCATATCGAAACCGCCCATCAGCTCGCGCAACAGCGGAAACTGCACCGACTTCCAGATCACCAGCCCCGACACTACGAGCAAAACAACATCCAGCACGATGAACAGATAAGCCAGCTTCTGCGGCGCGTTGTATACACTCAGATCGGCATGACTGAGTTTCCCCTTAAGGGCCGCGAGTGTATCTGCCAAAATATCCTTAAAGTGAAGCGGGAAAAATTTACGCTTTATCCTGCCGGTAAAAATATTAAGCGCCAGGTAAGCCACACCGTTGCCAATCAACACCCACATCGCGAAGAAGTGCCACAGCAGCGCCCCTCCCAGCCAGCCCCCCAGCGTAATCTGAACCGGAAAAGTAAAGGCAAAGATCGGGGATGCGTTATAGATGCGCCAGCCGCTCAATACCAGCAGCACGACTGCACAGGCATTGATCCAGTGCGTCAGCCGCAACCAGGCCGGATGAACAATCGCTGCCCTGTTATTCATCTTCACTCCTTAGTCCGGTTGAAACAACTCGGGAAACTGCTGCTTCAAATGTTCGATCTTGGGCAGGTCAAACCTGGCGATGTAAGGGTGATTTGGATGCTTTTTCGCAAAATCCTGGTGGTAGGATTCCGCCGCGTAAAATGCCGGCGCGAGAGAAACTTTAGTCACAATTTTTTCAGGGTAAACCCTGGCAGCCGATAACTGGCTGATATAACTTTCTGCTATCTGTTTCTGCGCCGGGTTCATGGCAAAAATTTCGGAACGGTACTGGGTGCCGGTATCGGGTCCCTGCCGGTTCAGCTCGGTGGGGTTATGCGCCACTGCAAAATAGACTTTCAGCAACTTGCCGTAGCTGATTTTTGCCGGATCATAGACCACTTTTACCGCTTCGGCATGGCCGGTATTGCCGTTGCTGACCAGATCATATTTGGCCATGCCCTCGGCGCCCCCTGCATAGCCCGAGGTTGCAGAAACCACACCTTGGGTATGCTGAAATACCGCCTGCACGCCCCAGAAACAGCCGCCGGCAAACACTGCGCTTTGCTGCCCGGAAGTTTTCGCCAGCGCTTCATCCTTGACCGGGTCAGGCAGGCTTGAAATCTGGCCTTCTGCCATCACTGCTGTGGCGTATGAACAAACAGCTGCGGCCAGTATGAATAAACCGCTCAGGATTTTTTTAAGGGTAAAGGTGTTCATGGACATTTCCTTGATCTGCGACTTGCATCGCACAATTAAATTTTTTCAGGCATGAATTTCAGCGCTACGCCGTTGTTGCAATATCGGAGCCCTGTCGGTGCCGGGCCATCCTTGAACACATGCCCATGGTGGCCGCCGCAACGGGCGCAGTGATATTCGGTGCGCGGCAATAGCAGCAGGTAATCCGATTTTGTTTCGACATGCCCGGGCAACACATCAAAGAAACTGGGCCAGCCCGTGCCGCTGTCAAATTTGAACTTTGACGGAAACAAATCCAGACCACAGCCGGCACAGGCAAAGACACCGCTGCGCTTTTCATGATTCAGCGGGCTGGTAAAAGGGCGTTCCGTGTCTTCCTTGCGCAACACCTCATATTGCTGCGGCGTGAGTATTTTCTGCCACTCGGCGTCAGTCTTGCTGATGCGCTCGATAGGCGCAGGCGCCGACCATGCCGGATGGGAAATAATGGATCTGCCCAGCAGCAACGCGCCGGCCCCGCCGGATGCCATTTTTATGAATGAGCGCCTGTCCATATGCATCTCCTGTTCAGTGAGTATGAAAATCAGTATCTATCGATGTGCCGCAAGCGAGCGACATATATGCTGCTTCGATAAGCCCTGTGACTGTTAATTCACCTGAACTGGAAAAAAAGTTACATCTGGAAATAAATTAAGCAGTCACAGCACCTGGGCAAAACGTTTATGCAGATAAGCATTGATCTCGGCGGATTCGTACATCCACTGGCTGCCACCCTGTTCATCCGTGATTCTCAGGCAAGGCACCTGCAGCGCCCCCCCTCCCTGCAACAGGGCGGTACGATGCTGCTCATCATGCTGCGCGTCACGCAACTCGATATTCAGCGACAGGCGGCGGATTTCACGCCTGACCTTGATGCAGAACGGGCAGGTCTTGAATTGATACAGAGCCAGGCCGCGTGTTTGTTCATCGATGCGCTGCTGTTCCTGTGCCGTGCGCACGATACCCTTGGGGGTCGTCACTACCTCCCACAGCAACACAAATGGAACAAGTATGAAGCGCAACGTCCTGAAGAAAATTTTTATTGCCCATTTCATTTGGAAATATCCTGATGGTGGTTACAGAAGTAAAACTGTTGGAATACATTTGATCTGCCTATGCCGGGGTATGAGTATTCATCCTGGAAAAAGCATTTAGCCACAGAGAACACAGAGAGTGTGCGGCACTCACAGGTTTACGCTTTTCACCCATAGGGTAATTCGCAGCAAGGGGATAATTCATTGTTTGCTCTCTGTGATCTCTGTGGCTTGAATTGCAGCTTTCAGGTTTATATACACAATATCGATGCCCTAGGCAGCCAGCACCTGCATCGGTGACAGTTGCGTCGCCCGGCGCGTGGCCAGCCAGCCTGCCAGCATCACCGTCACCATGCCGCCCGCCAGCCCCACCAGCCAGAACAGCGGCGAAGGAGCGTAAGGAATTTCTAACACGTTGCGCGCCAGCACCCAGCCCAAGAGGCCGGCCCCGGCCGCCGCAAACAGCCCGCTCAGCGCGCCGATCACGGCGAACTCGCCCAGATGCAGGCGGCGCAGGTAGCGGCTGTCTGCCCCCAGCGTGCGCAGGATCGCAGACTGATAGATGCGCTCGTCCTGGGTGGCGAGCAGCGCGGCATACAACACCGCCAGCCCGCTCAACAGGGTGAACAGGAAAATTGCGCTCAGGGTTTGCGCGATCTGGTCCATGATGTGGCGCACCTGATCGATAATCGCTTCAGTGTCTATCACCAGCAGATTGGGGAAGGCCTTGAGCAGGGCATCTCCGGCCTGCGCCCGGTCGGGCGGCAGATAGAAGCTGCTGAGGTAGCTCGCCGGATAATCTTCCAGCAGGCCGGGTGTGGTAATGACAAAGAAATTCACGCGCATGGAATCCCAGCGCAGCTTGCGCAAATTCACCACCTGCGCCGTGAACTGGTTGCCCGCCACATCGTAGGTCAGGGTATCGCCCATATGGATGCCCAGGGTTTTGGCGATGCCCTCTTCCACCGACAAGGCTGACGCAGACGACGATATGGCTTCTCCCCGCAAGGGGGACGCCGGTGGGTGCCCGGCTGCTTCGCCGCCACCCTCCCGCAGCCACCACTTGCCCTGCACCAGTTTATTGCCCTCGGGCAGCACATCCGACCACGACAGGTTGAACTCGCGCTCAATCATTGCTTTCGCATTCGGCTCGGCATAATCATCGGCATTCACCCTGCGCTGGTTGATCGCAAGCAAGCGTCCGCGCACCATGGGAAACAGCACCGGCGCATCCAGCTGGTGTTGCGCAAAAAATGTGCGCACCGCCGCGCGCTGATCCGGCTGGATATTCACCATGAAGTGGTTGGGCGCATCCGGCGGCAGACGCTCACGCCAGTTCTGCATCAGCTCCGCGCGCACCAGAGTAAGCAACAGCAAAGCCATGCCGCCCAGACTCAAGGCGACAATCTGCACCGCGTTGCTGCGCCCGTGCCGCGCCAGATTGGCAAACACATGGCGCCTGCCCAATGGCAACGCAGCCAGGCCGCGCAAGGCCAGCCAGGCAATCAGGCCAAACAGCAGCAGCCCTGCAGCCAGACCTGCCAGCACGGTCAGGCCTAATTTGAGCGAACCCGCCTGCCACAGGAACAAAACGCCCAGCACCAAAGCGCCTACGCCATACATCATTCCGGCATTGGCGCCGGGCACACCCAGCTCGCGGCGTATCACACGCAAGGGCGAGACGCGCTTCAATTGCCACAACGGCAGAAAGGTAAAGCCCAGCAACAGTGCCATGCCGCTCCCTGCTGCCTGAGCCAGCGGCTGCCAGCCCGGTACAGGCAGGCCTGCCTCGCGCATTGCCGCGATGGATTCAACCAGCACGCTCTGCGCCGTGTAGCCCAACAGACATCCCAGCACCACGGCGGCAACACCCAGCAGCAGGAATTGATACAGGAAGATGCGCAGCACCTGCGCCTGGCTGGCACCCAGGCAGCGCATCACGGCACAGCTGTCCAGATGGCGCGAGATGAAGTGCCGCGCCGCCAAGGCAAGTGCCACCCCCGCCAGCACGAAAGCCATCAAGGCAGCCAATCCAAGGAAGTGTTCCGCACGCTCCAGCGCCAGGCGAATCTCCGGACGTGCATCGCGCACATCTTCCAGCTTCTCCCCAGCTTTGATTTTGCTCTGCAGCCAGCTGCGATAGTTAGCCACTTGCTCAGCTTCTCCCGCCACCAGCAAACGATAATTGATGCGGCTGCCTTCCTGCACCAGCCCGGTGGCGGGCAGATCGCCGAGATTGATCTGCACGCGCGGCGCAATGCTGGCAAAGCCCACCGCCTGATCCACATCGCGCAGCACCTGCGCCGCTATGTGCAAATGTGCGGCACCGATGTTCAGCTCATCGCCCAGCTGCAAACCCATGCGCCGCATCATGCGACCATCCACCCACAGCGTGCCTGGCTTAGGCACGGCCTGCGCCTGATGACCAGCGTCATTGCTGACTTTGCTGCCATTACTCTCTGCTGCATCCTCTATCATGATCTTGCCGCGCAATGGATAGCCCTGCTCCAGCGCCTGCACCTCGACCAGTTGGTTGCCAGATGGCAGATTACTGGCAAGGTGCGTCACCATGCTGGGAAACACCGCCGTGGCCAGCACGCGCAAGCCGCGAAACTGTGCCTCAGCGCGATAAGCCGGCGCCAGCGGATGTGCCGATGAAACGCGCAAATCCGCGCCCAGCAAGGCATGCGACTCCTGCTGCAAGGCCTGACGCACACGGTCGGCAAACAGCCCCACCGTGCTGATGCTGCCCACCGCCAGCAACAACGCGATCAGCAGCACGCGCCACTCCCCGGCACGCCAGTCGCGCCGTAGCATGGCAATGGCTAAACGCAAGGTGTTCATGTCAAATGACTCATTGGGAGAGAAGCACCCTTGTAGGAGCGCAACTTGTTGCGCGATATCTCTTGAGATCGCCCGACAAGTCTGGCTCCTACAAGGCAAGAACGAGCTAATGGGCAATCCTGGCTCATGTCAGGATAGTCCGCTCAACACCACAACGCTCACAGCGCTCCGTCGTCACCAGCCTGCCCTGGCGCACGTCAAAGCGCTGCCCGGCCAGCGGCTTCCACTTGTGAAAACCCGACTGGCACAGGGTCACGCCCCGGGCCCTATCCTGCAGGCGTGCGTGGCGTACGCTGTTCAGCTTGACGACGTTGCTCATTCCAGCACCCGTCCCGCACTCAGGCGCAACTGCCTGCCGCAGCGCCGCGCCAGCGCTTCGTCATGGGTCACCAGTATCAGGGTGGTGCCCTGCGCGCGGTTCAGTTCCAGCATCAGCTCGATGACCTGTTCCCCGGTGGCCGCATCCAGATTGCCGGTGGGTTCATCGGCAAACAGGATTTTCGGCTGGGCGACGAAGGCGCGGGCCAGCGCCACGCGCTGCTGCTCGCCGCCGGACAGGTGCTTGGGTACATGATGCAGGCGTTGCGTCAGTCCAACCTGTTGCAGGGCTTGCTGTGCCTGCGCACGCGCGTCGGCCTTGCCTTGCAGCTCCAGCGGCAGCATGACGTTCTCCAGCGCGGACAGCGCGGGCAAGAGTTGAAACGACTGGAACACGAACCCCGCCAGCCGCCCGCGCAGGCGCGCGCGCTCGTCCTCGTCGAAGGCAAACAGATCGACGCCATCCAGAAACACGGTGCCGCTGCTGGGCACGTCGAGCCCGGCCAGGAGGCCCAGCAGCGTGGACTTGCCGGAGCCGGACGCGCCCAGGATGGCGAGGCTCTCACCTGCTGCCACGGTGAAACTCACGTCCTGCAATATGAGCAGAGGCTGGCCGCCGCTTTGCACTTGCTTGACCAGATTGACTGCCTGCACAATGGATGCCATGAAAACACTATCCTTATTTAAATTCATCATTGTCTTCGCGCTGTGCCTCATGCCCGGCATCAGCCGCGCGCAAAACACCCTGCTGGTATTCGGCGACAGCCTCTCGGCCGGTTACGGCGTGCCACGTGAGGCTGCATGGGTGAGTTTATTACAACAGGAGTTGCAGCGCAGCCATCCTGGCTACAAGGTCATTAACGCCAGCATCAGCGGCGAGACCACCAGTGGCGGTGTGCAGCGCATGGCGGCTGCGTTGCGCCAGCATCAACCCAACATCGTGATAATCGAACTCGGTGCCAACGACGGCTTGCGCGGCACGCCGCTTACAGTCACGGAAAAAAATCTGGATGTGCTTATCCGCCAAGCGCAGGCGGCACCGTGCAAGGTGCTGCTGCTGGGCATGCAGTTACCGCCCAACTACGGTACCGACTACACCATCCGTTTCAAAACGCTGTACGCAAAACTGGCACAACGCCACCGTGTCGCGCTGGTTCCGTTCCTGCTGCAAGGCGTGGCCGCCGAGCAGTTCCAGGCGGATAACCTGCACCCCAATGCAGAGGCGCAGCCACTCATCATGCAAACCGTATTGCAGAAACTGAAACCGCTGTTGTGAATGGCCTTATGCAGGCTGGCGCCGTGCAGGAAGGCTGAGCGCCAGCACGCCCAGCGCCACCGCAAACCACAGGGTGGCCAGACGTATCAACACCGTTGCCGCCACCGCCTGCGGCTGGGGAATATTATTTAGCATGAGCAAAGCAACCATGGTGGCTTCCGTGCCGCCCAGGCCACCGGGCAGGAAACTGAGCGCCCCCACCAGCATGGAGAAGGCATAGATAAACAGTGCGGTCTGCAGCGACATATCGCTGCCCAGCACCTGCATGATGTAGTAGAAGGCCACGCCTTCCGCGCCCCACGCCACCAGCCCGATGGCAATGCCGTAAAGCAGCATGCTCAGGCTGAAACAGCGGCGCGAATGCAGCACGATTTCTATGCTGGAAGAAATGAGATGCGCAGCACGCGCGGGCAATTTTTGCTTGGCGAAGATCTGAAAGGCACGCAACAAGCGGGTCTGCTGCAACACGGTCAATATGGTCAGAATCAACGCACCCAAAATCAGCACCATCGGCTTGGCCTGCGGATAGGCCCACAGACCCACCGTCACCAGGAGCAGCATGCTGATGAGGTTGGAAAGCTGTTCCGAGAAAAACGCGGCCAGACTCTCTGGATAGGAGATGCCGTGGTTCTTCAGGAACACACTGCGGATGGATTCACCCACTTTTCCCGGCAGGATGGTCAGGCCAAATCCGCCGATATAGATGCGCAGGCTTTCCTGCCAGTAAACGCGATGCCCCAGCTGCGCCAGAAATTTCTGCCAGCGCACGAAGCGCAGCAGGTAGTTGGTAAGAGAAAGCAGGAGTGCAATCACGGTGCCGATCACGCCGACCTTGAGCAGGGCAGTCACCACTTCATGCCAGCCGCCCCACAGGGAAAACCCCAGATAGCCCAGCGCACTGACCATCACGATCAACAGCAGCGCGCGGAAGCGCCATTTGCTCAGAACGGCATCGGCGTGGGTGTGCGTCATCTTCAGTAAATCAGCAGAATGGTGGCGGCCAGCCAGGCAACCACCACGATCAGCATATGCGGATCGCGCACCAGATCGCGCGAGGGATCGCCGCCTCCGCTTTGTTGATGCAGCAGATAGATGTAGCGGAATACGCCATAGAGCACGAAAGGCACGGTGTAGATCAGGTTGGCCGTGCCGTGGATGCGGATGGTTTCAGGGTTCATGGTGTACAGGCTGTAGCTCATGATCAGGCCCGCGGCGGTGACCACGATCATCTTGTCGAGCAGCACCGGGCTGTAGTGCTCCAGCACCTTGCGGTGTGCGGTCTTGTCGTCGCTGAGTGCAATGATTTCGGCACGGCGTTTGCTGAAGCCCAGGAACAGCGTCACCATCAGGCCGCACAGCAGCAACCATTGCGAAGGCGGCACCCCCACGCCCAGCGTGCCCGCGAGGATGCGCAGCATGAAGCCGGTGGCGATGATGAACACGTCCAGTATCACCACGTGCTTCAGCCACAGGGAATAGGCCACGTTCATCAGGGCATAGCAAACCACGATGATGGCGACCGTCTTCGATGCCCAGGCTGCCAGAACGAAGCCCACCGTTCCCAGCAGCAAGGCCAAGCCGATGGCGGCGGCGACAGTGACTTTCCCTGAGGGCAAGGGGCGCTGGCGTTTCTTGGGATGATGTCTGTCCTGCTCGATATCGACGATGTCGTTGAGGATGTAGATGGTGCTGGAAACCAGGCAGAAAGCGGCAAAGGCCAGGATCACCTTGAGCACCATGGCCGGGTCATGCCAGGCGTGGCCGAACAACAGGCCGGTAAACACAAAGGTGTTTTTTACCCATTGATGGGGGCGCATCAGGCGCAACAGGTCGAACATTTTTTGCATGGCTATTGGCTGGTAAATTTCTTGAAGAATGCGTGATCGGCGCCGGATAATAACTCCTTGTCGCCCCGGCTGTCTCCGTAAGCGTACAGAGTATAGCCGCTGCGCTCACCCAGCAATGCATCCAGCCGGCGCAACTTTTCCGGACCGAAGCAGTTCTCTCCCAGCAAATTCCCGCTGACCCGTCCGTCCGCCCGCGTTTCCAGTTTCGAACCCAGCGCATCGCTGAAGCCCATCTTCAGCACCCAGGGTTGCAGGTAAAGCTCCAGCGAGGCGCTGACCACGACACAGCGGTGCCCGTTTTGCAGATGCCAGCCCAGGCGCGACACGGCCTCTGAACGCAGCATCCCCGGCAGTTTCTGCTCTGCAAACTGTTCACCCTTCTGTTGCAGATCGGCCAACTCCATGTCCGCGAGAAAACGCGTCAGCACGCGTTGCTTGGCAATGTCGTTGCGGATCAAGCCCAGCGCGTAGCCGGTCAAGAGCGGCAGCGACAGCAGAAACTTCCAGGCGAATACAGGATCGCCCACCACGAACAGCAGAAAAGGAAACAGCGTATCGCGGCGCGTGAGCGTGCCGTCGAAATCGAATGCCGCCACCACGGGTTTTTCCGTCGGCGCCATGCTTACATTTTCATCCGTTTGAAGATGGGCTCGGGCACATGCTTGATGATCAGCATGATGAAGCGCCAGAAGCCGGGCAGGTAAACCACGTCCGCAGACTTGTGCAGAGTGCGCGCGATACGCTCGCCTATGTCCTGCGGGCTGGCCACCAGGAACAGGCCGGGCAGGCCGAAGGTCATGGCGGTATCGACGAAGCCGGGCTTGACGGTGATGACGCGCACGCCACTGGCATAGAGGCGGTTGCGCAGGCCCTGCAGAAACAGGCTGAGCGCGCCCTTGGCTGCACCATACACATAATTGCTCTGCCTGCCACGATCTCCCGCCACCGAGGTAATGCCGATGATGAAGCCGCGCTTCTGCGGCTCGAAATAACTGGCACACTCGCTCAAAATGGACACCGCACCGGTGAAGTTTGCCGCAATCACCTTTGCCCCCACCTTGAAGTCGCGCGCCGCCAGCGGGTCACCGAGGAAACCCACGGCCAGCACCACGCCGGACAAGCCGTGCATCTCGGCCAGCACCTGCTGCAGAAAGGCCGGGTGGCTTGCGGTATCTTCCGCGTCGAACAGGCCGTAACGCACCGTGACGCCATAGCGCAGATGCAGGTCTGCTGCGCTGCGCTGCAGCTCATCCAGATCGCGCGAGGCGAGATATAAATCATGGCCGCGCCGGGCAAAGGCGGCGGCCGTGCCGCGCGCAATGGCCGAAGTGGCGCCGAGTATCAGTACGGGCTGGTTCATGCGGCCCTCCCGCTATTCAGGCCGATATGCAGGCGACGCGACAGGCTGGAGCTGAAACGGTTGTGCGGGTCGATAATTGACTTGATCTTGAGCCACTCCTCATAACGCGGATACATGCTGCGGAATGATTCTGCAGACAGGCGCGCATCCTTGGCCAGATACACGCGCCCGCCGTGTTGCAGCACGATGCTGTCGAGACGGTCGAGCAACGCAAACAGCCCGCTGTCGCGTATCGGCAAATCCAGCGCCAGGGTGTAGCCGGCCGTGGGGAAGGACAGCATTCCCCTGCCCTGCGCACCAAAGCGCTTCAGCACCGCGAGAAAGGAAGGGCGGCGGCTGGCGCTAAGCTCATGCAACAGCGTAGCCATACCCGCGTAGGCGCCCTGCTCTGGAATAACGCACTGGTACTGCACGAAGCCGCGCTTGCCATACAGGCGGTTCCACTGCCCGATGGCATCCAGCGGATAGAAATAGGCATCGTAGCCGCTGAGGAAAGGCTCCTGCTTGCCGCCCTCCCTGTGGTAATACCAGGCATTGAACGCGCCTATGCTCAGCGGATTCAGCGCAAAGGCCGGAAAGTCGAACGGCAACGTACGCTTGCGCGCAGGTTGGTCATGCTTGAGTTGACGGGAATGGGGCTTGCTGTTGCCCAGCTCGGCCAGAGTGGCGTGGTGGCCAAACATGGCCACGCCGCGGCCCAGGTTTTTCCCAGTAGCCAGGCTGTCTATCCAGGCCACGCTGTAGCGGTCATCCAGGGTCGGATCTTGCAACAGCTTGAACATCTGTTCAAGATTAGTTGCCGCGTGATAACGCACCTTCATCCGGGTAGTCTGGATGGGAATAAGCTTGAGCGTGACTTCGCCGATAATGCCGGTCAGCCCCATGCCGCCCACGGTGGCCCAGAACAGCTCTGCATTTTCCGTCGCGGAACAGTGGCTGCGTGTGCCATCGGCCAGAATCATGGCGAGGTCAAGCACATGATCGCAAAAAGAGCCCTCGTGGTGATGGTTTTTGCCGTGCACGTCCGCTGCCACGCAGCCTCCCAGCGATACAAATTTTGTTCCCGGCGTCACCGGCAGGAACCAGCCCTGGAGCACGATGACTGCAAGAATCTCGGCCAGTGTCACGCCCGCCTCGGCGCGCAAAATACCCTGCTCCGTATCCAGCTCTAGCATGCGGTTGACGCGCTCGGTCAGCAACACGCGGCCGTTCTCGTTCAGCGAGGCATCGCCATAGCTGCGACCCTGCCCGCGCACAATCAGGCTGGGCGCGTCCGAGTTAAGATCGGCATAGCGCTCCGGGCGCTCGAGTTCGCAAGATTGCAGCGGGTAGCGTCCCCAGCCGGAAATGGAAGTGATCAGGGTTGGCATTATTAATATTATTTAGTGTTTATATTCTAGTTGATTATGTCGATTTTGTGCCCAAACCGGGCATAGTGACTTCCAGAAAGCGGACTAAAATACACGATGGGAAAAAGATAATCTGCTCTAATCAATACACCAACAATGCCCTCTCGCCAGTCAGTATTGAACATTAACGTACAAAGTCCTCGAACCTTATTGCTTTCGTGAATTGCAGCCCTTTCTCCTTATTGCCTAGCTTTGACCTGATCTCACTATTTTTCCCATTTTCACTTGTGATCTTTACTATTTCTCCGGTCAGGTAGTTAACACTTGTCCGATATTTGTTTCCTTCATCTAAATGAGCAACCATCAGCTCCGCTCCGACTAGAATCAAATCACCCGATTTATACTTAAACTGGTACGTTTCGCTATCGCTAGCTGTTAACGAATTGTTAAATGCGGTTATGAATAGTGAATGATTCTTTATTTGAATCTCTGTTTTGCCAGACTCAATACGACGTGATTTCGCAACAAGTTCAAAGGAACCATCTGGTTTACCTTTGTAGATGGCAACATTATCAATTCTCTCGTTATCAATTTCTTCAGTAAATTGAACAGCGATATCTTTGGTTTCATTATTGTCCAAGTACCCGTAAATTATTTTCGATTCTGGATATGTTCTTGCTAGGGATTTCATTTCATCCAAAGGAATATCAGCTTGGATGAGCGCTTCGCCACATTTCATGAATGCTTTCATTTTCCCGTAAGAAGTGCAGCTAAGATCATCTGCATGCGCTGTCGCCAGTACTAATGAGCCTGCGATAATCCACAAGATATACTTCATTTCGATCCTTTAAAAGCAATTAGACCGCCGCCATTCCCGCCTGCGCGGGAATGACGTGGCAACATCTAATTATATGCCGGGTACTTCATAATTCTCTGGCGATAATTCTCTGGCGCTCAACCGTGGCGCAATCAGCAGCCCTCTCCCGGAAAATATTTTGCGCAAAAATAGCACGGTGCATGCGGCAGGTAAGCGGGTATTTTGTAATACTTGTCCTTGATCTGCCTCAGCACGACATCACGGTACTCTGCGTAATCGAAGCCGTAGCCCAGCACCAGATAGAAAGTCACGCCGTGCAGAGTAAACGGCCGGCTTTCCACCTTGTTGAAATAGGGCGCGTACTGTATCAGGTCAGGCGCAGATTTTTTCAGGATCAGCATGTTGCGCCCGTTGAACTGGCGGAAATCGGTCACCATATCGTCCTGCCGCGCATGCAGCGAGCCTTCGCCGAACACGAAAAACTCTTTGCCATAGTGGTAGGAAACAATGGCAGAGGGCGAGTAGCCGTCTGTCGCCAGCAGAAAATTCTGCTCCTCGTAAGGGCGAATTTTCTCGACGATTTCATCGGTCTTGAAGGTAAACACGATGCTTTCATACAGCCTGGTTTGCTGCCAGGTTTGCATCGGCAGCAGCGCGATGACAGCAATCACGGCAAGATGCGCCCCAGTAAACCAGGCCATGAACCTGACCAGCTTCAGCAGCTCGTCGCGCGCCAGCAACTGATACAGCAGCACATATACAAAGGGGTAAAACGCCAGCACCCAGTGCAGCCCGATCACCTTTTTCAACGACAGCAGCGCAAACACCGCCAGCGGCACAGCAAAAGCGAAGAAAAATAATTTGAACTGATCGCCGGATATTTTCTGCCAGAAGCCGCTGCGGTTTTTGAACAGGAAATAAAGCAGCGGCGGGGTCAGCAGGTAAACCTGCGTACCCAGGTAAATGGCGAGCTTGCTTGGCGAGAACTGCGCACCTTCATTGCGGGTATACAGGTTGAACAGGATGTTGTCCCAGCAATGGGTGTAGTTCCAGTAAATATTCAGCAGCGCAAAAGGCAGCGCAGCCAGCAGCAGCAATGCAAAGCCCTGCCACTTCCTGCTGCTCTTGCTTGAAAAAATGCCGCTTCTTCCGGAGGAAACAAAGTACGCGACATAGGCCAGCCCCAGCAGCACGGCAAAGTATTTCGACAAAAACGCCATGCCGAAAAACACGCCCGCCGCGCCATACCAGGCCAGGCTGTCTTTCTGCAATGCCTTGTACAAGGCTGCGACGGACAGGAACACAAACAGGATCAGCGGCGTATCCGTGGTAATCAGCACGTTCACGACATTGAGCGGCGAAATCAGGAACAGGATGGCAATCAGCGCGGCCCGTGCTTCGTCTTGCGGTTTCAGCAGCCGGTAAATGCCATAGCCGATCAGCGTGGAGGTCAGGATCGCAGGCAGGCGCAGTATCATTTCCGCACTGCCCAGGTACAGCATCAGGTGCAGAAACCATCCAACCATGGGCGGATGATCGTAGTAGCCAAAATCCAGATGCCGCGCCCACACGATGAAATACGCCTCGTCGCCCGACATCGGGATGACGCCGGCGAGGACAAGCTTGATCGCCAGTGTGGCGAGCAATATATAGTTGAAGGTGGATCTCAGGTTCATGGTTGTTATTAAAAGATGCCTCTAAAGAAATTTAACTGGGGTAGCTTGAGCCATCTGGGCGCATCCGAGCCCATGACTGAACTGCCGTTCGGTACGCTCCCAAGCGGCCTTTCGACAATTATTTTTTCTCAAGCATGATCTCAAATTCTTTCGCCGGCACAGGACGCGAATAAAAATAGCCCTGCACGTAATCGCAACCGAATGCAACCAGCAGGTCGCGTTGCGCCTCGGTCTCCACTCCCTCGGCAATGGTCTTGATGCCGAGCTTGTGCG
>JANYJE010000076.1 GCA_025408405.1 Nitrosomonadales bacterium
TGGAGATATTCAATGTGCGTATCGAGATAGCAGACCATGATCCGCTGCATTCATTGCGCCAGGGCCTGATCGTCACCAACCATATCTCGTGGCTGGATGTGTTTGTATTGAACGCAGTGGTACCGATGCGATTCGTGGCCAAATCCGAAGTGCGGCGCTGGCCCGCCATCGGCTGGTTGTGCGCACGCGCGCAGACCTTGTTCATCGAACGCGGCAAGGCGCGCTCTGCGGCGCGCATCAATGTGCAACTGGTCGACTTGCTGCAGCGCGGCGAATGTCTCGCCGTCTTCCCGGAAGGAACCACCACCGACGGCTTGCAGGTCGAGCATTTCCATTCGTCTCTGCTGCAACCCGCCATCGACGCAGGTGCGCAGGTACACCCCATCGCCATTCGCTATCAGGACAACCGCGGCGCGCACAGCCTGGCCTCCGCCTATATCGGCGAGATGTCCTTCGGCGCCTCGATGTGGAACATCCTGAGCGCGCCCGAGTTGCATGTCCGGCTCGTTGCCACCCCACCGCTGGATGCGAGCGGGACTGACCGTCGCAACCTGACCCGCACGGTACAGCATCACATCAGCACCACACTCGCCGCCATGCACGCCTGCCCTGTCATACCGCCGCATGTAGCGACAAACCTCGGGCTGGAACTGGCCCATGCACAGGCCGAAGCCGAACAGCATTTCCAGTCGCTTTACTGTGTATTGCTTCATCCTTCGCTGGCACCAGAGGCTGCAAGTCAATCGGCCAAGTAGCTTTGGTAAATGCCGATTTAATTCGTTCGTAATGAGCCTGACGAATATCCTGATAAGACTACTTGCCATCTGGCTAGTCCAGCAAAAGGCGCTGAGCAAGTCGTTGGTTAAAGCCTTCTGATTAAAAGTTCTAGCGAATAGAACTTGTTCTGCATTCCCTGGCACAACAACGAGAATTATTTAGACGCGACCCAATGCTTTCCCTGATGAGCCAAGGGCGCATACCCTAGTTCTACGGGTTACCACTGTAATTTTCAGGCAATTCAATTTCAAATTACATGAAGATGAGGCAGCAAAACGATTGTAACAATCTGACCGTTCGCGTCCGATCAAGTTTGAGCTAATACGCCTTAATCAATTTTTCATATTCCCTTAACCCCGCTGCAACATTCCATCGCTAATCTCCTGCCATCAACTCAACAGGAGATTTCCATGCTAGATCTGATCCAGCAACAACAGCGCGAGACGCAAGGCAAGCTCACATTCAGCCTGGCACGTACCGTGGCTGAAGTGGCCGAAGCCCAGCGTGTCCGCTTCAAGGTGTTCGCTGAGGAGATGGGTGCAAAGTTGCCCAGTGCAGCGCTGGGCCTGGATATCGACCGCTTCGATGAATTCTGTGACCACCTGCTGGTACGCGATCACAGCGACAACAAGGTCGTCGGCACTTATCGCATCTTGCCGCCGGAGCAGGCTGTGAACGCGGGCGGCTACTATTCCGAGACCGAGTTCGACATGACGCGCCTGATGCACCTGCGCGACCGCATGGTGGAAGTCGGCCGTTCCTGCGTGCATCCCGATTACCGCGACGGCGCGACCATCACCCAATTGTGGAGCGGCTTGGCCGATTACATCGGCAAGCACGGCCACGAATACCTGATCGGCTGCGCCAGCATCAGCATGGCCGACGGCGGGCACTATGCCGCCAGCGTGTACAACAAGGTGCACAAACTGCACGGCGCGCCCGCCGAATATCACGTGTTCCCGCACTGCCGCCTGCCGCTGGAATCGCTGAACCAGAATCTGGAAGTCACCATCCCGCCGCTGATCAAGGGCTATCTGCGCCTGGGTGCCTATATCGCCGGCGAGCCGGCTTGGGATCCCGATTTCAACTGCGCCGACCTGTTCATACTGATGCCGGTGTCTCGCATGAATGCACGCTACGCCAAACATTTCATGAAGAAGGCTGCGTAGTTTCCCTGTTTCATTCCGCCTCCCCTATTGCGCGCACTCAGTCAGGTGCGCGAGA
>JANYJE010000077.1 GCA_025408405.1 Nitrosomonadales bacterium
TAACCGTGGAAAGGAAGAAAGTGGCAATTGTCAGAGTAGCCAACAACCCGGCGATGAAATGAACTTGCTTCGGCATAGTGTGATCTCCTGCTCGCTAACGTTCAAGGTCAGGGGCGCTACGCCGCATTTTGGCGCAGCGTCCCCTGCACCGCAGGGTTGGGCGTCTACGCACCGGCCAGAACCTTTGAGAGTTGCACCTTGTATGCTTCAACAGCCTGCTCGAAGTCGTGCATTTGGAATTCTTGTTCATTTCGGAAATTGCCATCTCCCGTCTTGTAGTAACCGACTCTTGCGATTAGCTCCGACTCAGGGCTGTCTTGAATCAGCCCAAGAAAAGCGCCAATGCCGTTGCTGTTCTTGTAGGAGATGTAAACGTCAATGTGCTTTTGGCCAGAGATCATTTCGCCTCCAGCCTTCACGCCATTTTTCAGTCGGTTCTCGGTGAGGTCATGACCGACAGCGAGTTTTCGGAATACATCTTCCAGCAGGGCGTTGGCCTCACTCTCCTTTGCGCCAAACATGCGATTGGCCGCTCGCGGAAAGTCAGCGCGCATTTTGATTTTCACGGCCTCCATCACAGCCGTTGCGTTTCGAGTCGCGGCATTCTTGTAGAGGTTGATTAGCTCTCGCTCGGAATACTTTCCGCTGCGGATGCTTTCGATCAATTGCGCTTCTTTAGCTTGGCTCATGTGTGTGACCTAAGACGCCCAACGTAAAAGTGAGGGGCGCGAGCGGCTTCGCCGCGAAGCGTCCCTCTCGACTGACAGGTTATGCATTACGGGTAGTCATACCCACCGTTGGGCGGACAGCATCGCTTTAAGCGAGACAATGCCATACGCCAACCTACCCCAAAGCCATATTTAGTCAAAGCAACGATTGCATACTCTGAGCACGACGGCTCAAAACGACACGACTGACGAACTACCGCAGGAGTCAGCAGCCGATAGAGCCGAATGAGAAATATTGAGAGCGACACCATTATGATGATTGTTTCCTGAACGTGACAACGTAATAAGTGTTGAGCGCCTCCTTTTGCCCGAGCAGCCCAGCGAGGCAACCAGGTTTAACGTTCACGCCAATTGCGTCTATGCGGTAAAACTCCCAATTTTCACGTGCGTGTGTATTCACGATTCCCTCAAGGTAAGTTGCTGCCTCGTTACCCCTGTGTTGTTTAGCTTGAACCTCAATGTTTGGTGGAACTTGAACCATTTTATATTGATACATGGAGCCTCCCAGTTGGTTGTTGTTGAAATGCATAACGAAGTTGTAGAAAAAGTCTAAACATTTGCGTATCGTGCCGTGAACCAAAGCAAATATCAAGGTCGAACGGGTGGACGATATTTCGGAGAGGCCCATGGCGCGCTACAAACACATCGACACCAGCCCGAGGTTCATTGCGGTGGATTTACAGAGGCAGCTATTGCCGGGCACCTTCGAACACGCACTGAATCACCTGCTCGACCACGAACTGGACTTAACCGCCTTGGATACCCGCTTCAACAATGACACAACAGGGGCGGCAGCTTATCCGCCCGCCATGCTGCTCAAAATCGTCCTGTTCGCCTACAGCCAAGGCATCGTCAGCAGCCGCAACATCGAGCGTGCCTGCCGCGAACACATCACCTTCATGGCCCTGTCCGGCGATAGCCAGCCGCACTTCACCACCATCGCCGGATTCGTATCCGCATTGGGCGACGACATTGCCCGCATCTTCAGTCAGGTGCTCTTCATCTGCGACAAGCAAGGCTTGATAGGACGCCAGATGTTTGCCATCGACGGCGTAAAACTTCCGAGTAACGCATCCAAAGCCAAGAGCGGAACGCGTGCGGACTTCGAGCGGCAGGCAGACAAGCTCGAAGCAGCGGCCAAGACCATGCTCGAACGGCATCGCGAAACAGACCGGTGCGCTACCGAACCCGACCTGCATGCCAAAGAAGCCCAACGCATTGCCAATCTGGAAAGAGAAGCTGCGCAGATGCGGCAATGGCTGAAGGCCAACCCGGAAGAGCGCAAAGGCAGTAAAGGCACCCTCCGCAAAAGCAATCGCACCGACAACGAATCCGCCAAGATGGCGACTTCAAAAGGTGTCATTCAAGGTTATACCGGCGTAGCCGCCGTTGATGCCCGCCACCAGATCATCGTCGAAGCCCAAGCACACGGCACCGGCAGCGAACAAGAACTACTCATCCCGGTTGTGAGAGCCATGCAAGGCACGCTCAGAGCAGACTCACTCATCACCGCCGATGCCGGCTACCACAGCGAAGCCAACCTCAAACAACTCGCCACACTGAAGGTGGAAGCACTGATCGCCGACAACGGTATGCGCCAACGTGACGAACGCTTTGCCGGGCAGGGTAAATACAAGGCACTGCCCGACCCGATCCACGACAAAAGCGGCAAACCCAAACAAGCCGCACGCTACCAACCCAGAGACTTCGACTACGATCCACAGGCAGGCACCTGCATCTGCCCCGCAGGCAAACACCTCTACGGCAACGGCAGCGACTGCACGATCAACGGCTATGCGGCAGTGAAGTTCCAAGGAACATTGCGCGACTGCCTACCCTGCACACAACGCAAGCAATGCCTGCTCAAGCCGGACAAGACCCAAACCCGGCAAGTCGCCTTCTTCCAGGGCAGGACTGATGGACACGAAAGCTATACCGACAAAATGAAACGGCGCATCGACAGCCCGGAAGGACGAACCCAATACGGCAGACGCTTTGCCACCGTAGAACCCGTGTTTGGCAACCTGCGCCACAACAAACGGCTCAACCGCTTCACGTTAAGAGGCCGAAAGAAAGTCGATGCACAGTGGAAGCTGTTTTGCCTGGTGCACAACATCGAGAAACTGGCGCATCACGGATATGCGCAATGAGGAATAGGAAAGAGAGCGCAAGCTCGCTTCAGCGAGCCGCAATGAATTGAAATGGCAGAAATACAGAAAGTAAAAATGCGCGGTGAGGCCGCGCATTTTTTTGTGTTCAGGTTTGAGCTGAAAAGGGGTTTTTCTACAGCGTCAACGTTTGACATAACCGGCGCCGGCGGCCTTATCGCCGGCGGCCGTGTTGATGGATGGGTTAGCCGTTTTACAGGTTGGAGTAAGCGGCATATGCGACACACCTACTAATGGCTTGCCAAAACGAAAGATCATTTTGCTCAACCTCAAACTGTTGGAGGGCTTCGTCTGGATCGTTGCCCTTGCGCGCCCAATAGACGATGGCGCCGAAATCGGCTCTGTATGTCCAGTTTGAGTGAGCGACTGCGTTTCGAAAGGCACGCACGGGATTGTTGCTCAAGAATTGAGCGCATTTTTTCGCGGCGGAGCCGCTCGGGCACACCTTCGAGAGAACGCGAAAGCAGGCCTCTGGAAGATAGACAAAACAGATGTAGTTCTGTGACAAGACTTGGGCGCGAGTGATAAAAGGGTTGTTGCGAACGGAGTGAGCTTGATCCATCCATCCCTGAAATGCTTGAAGTTCAGCGAGGCGATCTTGAAGTGGCACGGGGGAAGCGGTTCGGATTTCCGCCTTTTGCTCAGCAGAAAGAAACCGTACATCAGCTGCAATAGTAGTAGCGAGTTTGTCCGCCATTTCCGGCGTGAGCTTTACCTCGGTCGTGAGCCGAGGAGCGAAAACTTGCATTTGCGTATCAAGATGCTGCCAGTTCATAACGGCCAACTTAAAATAGAAAATATGTTCATAGGGAGATAATGTCTCCTAAGCAAGATTGCATTGTCAAGAAATTGTCCAATAGCTATTAGTTTCATATACGTTATACGCATAAATGGCTGTGCTTTCATTTTAGGGCGCCCTAAAATTTTGCAGATGGAAACTCAAGTCGTTTCTCTGAAGTCGCTTAAGCTGCTCGACTGGATGCGCGCGGAGATTCGCGTGCGCCACCGGGAGGTCACGGGGTGGGCCTTACAATTTGCATGTCAAACGTCTGGCCTCGCATTTCCCCGACCAGCATCATTGATGCACCGGAGTCGCAGAGAGCTTCACGCCGAGTGCATGCAGCAACTTGAGCATTGTGTCGTAGCGTGGCTTGGCCCCAGGTGCAAGGGCTTTGTAAAGACTCTCGCGGCCTAGGCCGGCGTCTTTGGCGAGCTGCGCCATGCCGCGGGCACGAGCCACATCGCGCACCGCTGTTAGAAATACATCGGGGTTGGGATCTTCCAGTGCGGCGCTGATGTACTCTGCAATCGTTTCCTCATTGTCGAGGTAATCGGCAGCGTCGAAGGTTGAAAATTTGCTCATGGTTCACTCCTTTTCCAAGGTATACGACATCTCGATGGCTCGTTTGATGTCGCGCTTCTGCGAAGACTTGTCGCCTCCCATCAGAAGCAAATAGATTACCTCGCCGCGACGGGTGAAATAAACCCGGTAGCCAGGGCCGAAATGAATGCGCATTTCAGAGACGCTTGCGCCTACGGATTCGCAGTCACCAAAGTTGCCGTGTTCGGCAGAGCGTATGCGATGAACGATACGAGCACGGCCCACCTTGTCTTTTAATGCTGCAAGCCAAGCATCAAACTCATCGGAGCGCAGAAATGTGTTCACAAAATTATTGTATCCAAATGGATACTGGAATGCAAGAAGTTGAATTTGCCAGCTGGTAAGAGATAAGCGCGATCGATCGATTGATTGACGTCCGCACTGAATAACCTAGCGGTTGTTGTTCAATCGCCTAGCGTTCAGCGTACGCCATCATAGCCTCCCCTAATTCCCGATCACCAACATCATCTCGCAATCCAGAAACTGGATGCATGAGGTGAATAGGTCAGCCTGCCAGGCGCTTTAACAGCTTGTCGTGAATGCCGCCGAAGCCGCCGTTGCTCATCACCAGCACGTGGTCGCCGGGCTTGGCTGATGCTGCAATGGCTTCGACTAATGCGTTGAGGTCATCTTTCACCACGGCCTTGCTGCCCATTGGTGCCAAGGCTTCGGCAGCATCCCAGCCGAGGTTGGCGCCATAGCAGAAGGTGAGGTCGGCCTGGGTCAGGCTGGCGGGCAGGGCGTTTTTCATCACGCCCAGCTTCATGGTGTTGGAGCGTGGCTCCAGCACGGCAAGTATGCGTGCCTTGCCAACCTTGCGGCGCAAGCCTTCCACCGTGGTAGCGATGGCGGTGGGATGGTGGGCGAAATCGTCGTATACGGTGATGCCGTTGACCGTACCGCGCGCTTCCATGCGCCGCTTCACATTCTTGAATTCATTCAGCGCTGCCAGCCCCTTTGCCACTGGCACGCCGGCATGGCGCGCAGCGGCCAGCGCTGCCAGCGCGTTCATGCGGTTGTGCTCGCCCATCAGATCCCATTGCAGCGTGCCTTGCACCTTGCCATCAAGGGTTACTTGCTCGTTCGTATCGATGTTCCAGCCGTCATGGCAGCCGAACTTTTCCACGGGCGTCCAGCAGCCTCTTTTGATCACGCGTCCGATGGATTCCTCGCGCCCGTTGCACACCACCAGACCGTTGCCCGGCACGGTGCGCACCAGATGATGGAACTGCGTTTCGATGGCGACCAGGTCGGTGAAGATGTCGGCGTGGTCGAACTCAAGATTGTTGAGAACAGCCGTGCGCGGGTGGTAATGCACAAACTTGGAACGTTTGTCGAAAAAAGCGGTGTCGTATTCGTCCGCCTCGATCACGAAGAACCCCCCGGGATAACCAGCGACTTGCCCGCTTGCGGGCTTAGTCGATTGGCTGGTTGCTTCACCAGAAGGCTGGGGTGAGGGAAGGCGCGCGGATATGCCGAAGTTCTGCGGCACTCCGCCGATGAGGAAACCGGGGTTCAGTCCGGCATGCTCCAGTATCCAAGCCAGCATCGATGTGGTGGTGGTTTTGCCATGGGTACCCGCCACACCCAGCACCCACTTGTCATGCAGGATGTTTTGCGCCAGCCATTGCGGGCCGGAGGTGTAGGACAGGTTGCGGTTGAGGATTTCTTCCATCAGCGGATTGCCGCGCGACACCACGTTGCCGATCACGAACACGTCCGGCTTGAGAGCCAGTTGTTCCACGCCAAAGCCTTCGATCAGTTCAATACCCTGCGCTTCAAGCTGTGTGCTCATCGGCGGGTAGACATTGGCATCGCAGCCAGTCACGCGATAGCCCGCCTGCTTGGCGATGGCGGCGATGCCGCCCATGAAAGTGCCGCAGATGCCGAGGATGTGAATGTGTGTCGGTTTGGTCATAAGTTTCAACTACGGAAAATAAAATACACCGCACCCATCAGGCACAGCCCTGCATACAGATAATCCAGCTTCAGCGGCTGCCCCATGTACAGCACCGCGAACGGCACGAACACCGACAACGTGATGATCTCCTGCAGTATCTTCAGCTGCCCTAGATTGAGCTCGGTGTAGCCGATGCGATTGGCCGGCACCTGCAGCAGATACTCGAACAGCGCGATACCCCAACTGATCAGTGCCGCGACATACCACGGCGAACTGGCGAAGTTCTTGAGATGTCCGTACCAGGCGAAGGTCATGAACAGGTTTGAAACCGCCAGCATCAGGGTGGTCACCAACACTGGATTGGAGATCAACCCGATGTTCATTTCACCCCCAACAGCTCCACATCAAACACCAGCGTTGCGTTCGGCGGAATCACGCCGCCCGCACCGCGCGCGCCGTATCCCAGGCTGGCGGGAATGATCAGCATGCGCTGCCCGCCGACCTTCATGCCTTCCACGCCCTGATCCCAGCCTTTGATGACCTGACCCGTCCCCAGCAAAAATTCGAACGGCACACCGCGATCGCGCGAGCTGTCGAACTTCGGCCCGTGGTGATCGCTGGCCTTCTCGTCGTACAACCAGCCGGTGTAATCTACCGACACGCCGTGGCCTGCCACGGCCAGCGCGCCCGTTCCCACCTTGACGTCGGTCTTGACGAGCTCCGCCACGGTGCTCTTCTCCATGGTGGTTGTAGTTGGCTCTGTGCAAGCCGTGGTTGCGAGGATGCCGACAGAAATCAATAGTGCCAGCGGTAAACTTGTGATGCGGGTCATTTCATTTTCTCCTGATTTATAGCTCTCGAAATTTTCGTAGGGTGGGCAAGAGCGCAGCGTTACCCACGTGTTTCATTGCAAACGTTCGCCGTTCGATCAGCGTGGGCAGATGAAGCTTGCCCACCCTACCCGGCTGCGCCTTTGCCCAGCTTGGTGTCGGTTTTGATGAATTGAGTCATAAGTATTTCCGTTTAAGTTCGCTGCGTTGTAAGAACAACTGTTGAAATGGTCACAAAATCAAACTTGTCAGACCATTGGGTGTGCATGCCATCTGGAAGGATCCAAGTTGAAAAAAGCAGTTGTGCTCCTTTTCTTCCATCCAGCAATTTATTTACTTCCTTACTAAATTCCTTAGCCCCATAGCCTGCTTTTTTGGCGCTAGGGCGATAGCCATGAGTAATGATCATACCTAGATAAGCGTTACCATCGCCTTCCCAATTCAATTTTAGTTTTTTTAGCTTCACCAGTTGATCAACTATTCCCTCACCCTTATCTTCTCCTTCTTTTGTCTGATCTCCCACAATGGCTTTTGCTGAGGTCGAACTCAAGCTTTCATTGGTTCCCTCGCTTACACAGTAGAAATTTTTCTTCACTTCGATAAATAGATTTATGGTCTTTCCATTTTCGCCATTCTTGTAAAGACACCAGAAATCAACTCTACGAGCTTTCCCTTCTCTATCGGTTTCTGACCATTCTGAGAGGTGTATAGGAGTAATTTCATCTATGGCAGCGGCAATTGTTGAATACAGGTTTCTTTCTTTGTACAAAAGCGGAAGCCATGTATCTACCCCCAATTTTTTCTGAGCCACATATGATTCGAACGATTTAGTAAAGATTTTGTTAGCCAATTTCTTGACAAACATTTTTACTAATCGACCATGCTCAATGGAATCTGACTGGTAGTACGTATCATCAAATTTGATTTCAAGCTTCTTACGCGCCACTGGCACCTCTCCTAGTAACTCAACACCGGCGCCAGCCACCGCTCCGCTTCTTCCAGCGTCCACCCTTTGCGCTGCGCGTAGTCCGCTACCTGCTCCTTGTCCACTTTGCCGGTAGCAAAGTATTTCGCCTCGGGGTGCGAGAAGTAGAAGCCGCTGACGGCTGCGGTGGGCAACATGGCAAAGCTCTCGGTAATGGTGATGCCCGCGTTGAGCGGCGCCTGCAGCAACTCGAACAGCGGGCCCTTCTCCGAGTGTTCCGGGCAGGCAGGATAGCCGGGCGCAGGGCGGATGCCGCAGTATTTTTCGGCGATGAGGTCGTCATTGCCCAGCTGCTCATCGGCGGCATAACCCCAGAACTCGCGGCGCACGCGCAGGTGCAGGTGCTCTGCAAAGGCTTCGGCCAGGCGATCCGCCAGAGCTTTTAGCAGGATCGCGTTGTAGTCATCGTTGTGCTTTTCGAACTCGGCCACGCGTGCGTCGATGCCGATGCCGGTGGTCACCGCGAATGCGCCGATGTAATCCGGCATGCCGGATTCCTTGGGTGCGATGTAATCGGCCAAGCAGTAGTTGGGGATGTCGGCGGGTTTTTTGGTTTGCTGGCGCAGGTTGTGCCAGGTCATCAACGTCTTCTTACGCTTGTCGTCAGCATAAATCTCGATGTCGTCATCATTGACACTGTTGGCCGGGAACAGGCCGAACACCGCATTCGCGGTCAGCCATTTTTCCTTGACAATTTTTTTCAGCATGGCTTGGGCATCGGCAAACAGTTTGCGCGCTTCATTACCCACCACCTCGTCCTGCAAAATCTTCGGGTAACGTCCGGCCAGTTCCCATGCTTGAAAAAACGGCGTCCAGTCGATGAACTCTACGAGGGCATCGAGAGGATAATTCTCCAGCTTGTGCACGCCGAGCAGCTTGGGTTTGGGCGGAGCATATTTTTTCCAGTCGGTCTTCGCCCCATGTGCCCGTGCCTCTTTCAGCGCGACGTACACCGCGCGGCCCTTCTTGCCTTCGTGTTGTTCGCGTGCCTGAGCGTAGTCGGCCTTGATCTCGGACACATAATCGTCACGCAGGGTAGCGCTCAGCAAGTTGCTGCACACGCCGACCGCACGCGAGGCATCGAGCACATACACCGTGGTGCCGCTGGGATAGTTGGGCGCTATCTTCACCGCCGTGTGCACGCGCGAGGTGGTGGCGCCGCCGATCAACAGCGGTATGTTGAAACCCTGGCGTTCCATTTCTTTCGCCACGTGCGCCATCTCTTCCAGTGACGGTGTGATAAGCCCGGACAAACCGATCACGTCGGCGTTGTGTTCGCGCGCGGCGTCGAGGATCTGCTGGGCGGGCACCATCACGCCCATGTTGATGACTTCGAAGTTGTTGCATTGCAGAACAACTGTGACGATGTTCTTGCCGATGTCGTGCACGTCGCCCTTCACCGTCGCCATCAGTATCTTGCCCTTGGTGCTGGTGTCGCCGGAGCGCAGTTTCTCCGCTTCGATGTAAGGAATCAGGTGCGCCACGGCCTGCTTCATCACGCGCGCCGATTTCACCACCTGTGGCAAAAACATCTTGCCCGCGCCGAACAGGTCGCCGACCACGTTCATGCCGGTCATCAGCGGGCCTTCGATCACCTCCACCGGAAACTTGACCTGCAGCCGCGCCTCTTCCGTATCCTCGACGATGAAGGTGGTGACGCCGCGCACCAGCGCGTGGGTAATGCGCTCCTGCACCGTGCCACGGCGCCATGCCAGATCTTCGACCTGCTCCTTGCCGCCGCCCTTGACCGACTCGGCGATCTTCACCAGCTTCTCGCCTGCGTCGGGATGGCGATTCAGTACCACGTCTTCCACCGCATCGCGCAGGTCTTTGGGGATCTCTTCGTACACGCCGAGTTGCCCGGCGTTGACGATACCCATGTTCATGCCCGCCTTGATGGCGTGATACAGGAACACGGTGTGGATCGCCTCGCGCACCGGCTCGTTGCCACGGAACGAGAACGACACGTTGGACACACCACCTGAAATTTTAGCGTAAGGCAGATTCTTGCGAATCCATGCGCACGCTTCGATGAAGTCCACCGCGTAGTTGTTGTGCTCCTCGATGCCGGTGGCAACCGCAAAAATATTCGGATCGAAAATGATGTCTTCCGGCGGGAAGCCGACCTTGTTCACCAGGATGTCGTAGCTGCGCTTGCAGATCTCGGTCTTGCGCTTGAAAGTGTCGGCCTGGCCCTGCTCGTCGAAGGCCATCACCACCGCCGCCGCGCCGTACTTGCGCACCAGCTCGGCGTGCTTGATGAAATTGGCTTCGCCTTCCTTCAGCGAGATGGAGTTGACGATGGGCTTGCCAGGTACACATTTCAGCCCTGCCTCAATGATCTCCCACTTGGAGGAGTCGATCATCACCGGCATCTTGGCTATATCGCGTTCAGAAGGAATCAGGTTGAGGAAACGCACCATTGCAGCCTTGCCGTCCAGCATGGCGTCGTCCATGTTGATGTCGATGACCTGCGCGCCCGCTTCGACCTGCTGCTTGCAGACCTCGATTGCATCTTCGTACTGACCTTCCATCACGAGGCGCTTGAACTTGGCCGAACCGGCCACGTTGCAGCGCTCGCCAACGTTGACGAACAGCGCGTCGTCCCCGATGTTGAACGGTTCCAAGCCCGCGAGGCGGCACTCGACCGGGTTGCTCGGGATCTGGCGCGGCGGGATGTCGTTTACCGCCTCGGCAATGGCCTTAATGAAGGCGGGTGAGGTGCCGCAGCAGCCGCCAACAATATTCAAGAAACCGCTGGTCGCCCATTCGCGGATATTCCTTGCCATGTTTTCCGGAGTCTCATCAAAACCTGTAGGAGCGAGCGGATTGGGCAGGCCCGCGTTGGGGTGCGCCGAAACATAGCAGTTGGCGACACGCGACAGCTCAGCAACAAACTGGCGCAGCTCCTCGGCACCAAGCGCGCAGTTGAGACCGATGGAGATGGGTTTGGCGTGTATGAGAGAGTTGTAAAAAGCCTCAGTCACTTGCCCAATCAACGATCCGCCTGAGTTATCAATGATCGTGCCGGAGATCATGATAGGGCGCGTCTCGCCGCGCTGCTCGAACACCTGTTGCACCGCGAAGATCGCGGCCTTGGCGTTCAGCGTATCGAAGATAGTCTCGATCAGGATCAGGTCGGAGCCGCCGTCCATCAGGCCGCGCGTGGCATCGGCATAGTCGGCCACCAGTGCATCGAAGGTGATGTTGCGTGCCGCAGGGTCGTTCACGTCGGGCGAGGTGGTGGCCGACTTGTCGGTCGGGCCCAGCACACCGGCAACGAAGCGCGGCTTGTCCGCCGTGGCGTATTCATTGCAGGCTTCGCGCGCCAGCGCGGCACCTGCCTTGTTCAGTTCGTAATTCAGCGACTCCATGCCGTACGCTTTCAGCGTGGTGGCATTGGCACCGAAGGTATTGGTCTCGATGATGTCGGCACCCGCCTCCAGGTATTCGCGGTGGATAGCCTTGATGACTTCCGGCCTGGTCAGCAGCAGCAGGTCGTTGTTGCCCTTAAGATCGCGATGCCAGTCCGCAAACCGCTCGCCGCGATAGTCCTCTTCGCCCAGCTTGTAGCGCTGAATCATGGTGCCCATGGCGCCATCCAGTATCAGAATGCGCTGCTGCAATAGGCTTTCAATTGGGTGGGGGACGTGGCTCATGTGGCAGTGCTCAAAAAGTGATCGCGAATTTTATCATGTTTCGTGAAGCTCTCTTGCCTGCCAGTTACGGCAGGCCATGATGAGAAACCCTGCATTCCCATCACCAGGATGGGTGATTTGTGCGTTATTTTCCCGGCCAGCATCAGGAATCACTGCGTCTGTTGCAAATTGACCTATATCAATTGTGAAAAATATTCGGCGAGTATCATCCGACCTTCATCAAAATATTTGGGCCTCAGTACCAATATTTCATTTGGAGGAAAAATGGCAAAAATGAATTGGTCGGCCGAGCTGGATACCGGCATTGAAGTGATCGACAAGCAGCATCGCCGTATCCTGGATTACATCAACCAGCTTCACGACTCCCGCACCAGTGGACATGCGCACGAGGAGGTTGGCAAAGTGATCGATGAGTTGATCGATTACACCTTGTCGCACTTCGCTTTCGAGGAAAGCTTGCAGGAAGAGGCACACTATCCATTCTACAAAGCGCACAAAAGAGTGCATGAAATTTTTACCAAGCGAGTGGGCGATTTCCGTACCCGCTTTGCGCTGGGTGAGGATGTTTCGGAGGAGCTTCACCATCTGCTGGTGACCTGGCTGATCAACCACATCAAGCGCGACGATGCGGATTACGTGAAATCCGTGAAAGCGAACATGCAGGATCAGGAGGCCTTTGTAGCCAAGAAAAAAAGCTTCTTTGGCCGCCTGTTCGGATAGCACGGCCTGATCAGCACACCACCGCCGTTTGCCGCTGGTGTCACAACTGGATCAGTGCCCAGACAGGCACCAGCAACGTTGAACTAACGAACGCTAATGGGATGACGGGCATCACATAGGGGGCACGCGGATCACGTTGAAATGATCAAAATTGAATTGCCGTTTTCGCTTATCTGCCAATTCATACCGTTCATCGGGTTGCATTTCGCCATTCGTCTGGCCGCTTAACCGCTTATCGCGCTGTATTTACCTTGAGTTTCAATACAAGCATCGCTGCAACCCTCTAGAAACCTCATTCGCACCCCGCTGTCCGCAAAAATTTTTCTGCAATTGGCAATTTTGATGCGCCTTGCTGGTCTGTAATCCTATTGCTGTTGCTATACAATTCTTTCGCCGATCAAGCAAATCATGTGCGAACCGGCTCGCCAACAAACAATTATATCGAGGAGTTTCTCATGTCTAAATTACATTTAATTTCATCCACTGTGTTGCTGGCAGCTATTTCTGTGGCACATGCTCAAACAGCTCCGATGCCTATGCCTATGCCAGCTCCTGCACCCGCACCTGTTGCTGCTCCAGCTCCGATGCCTATGCCAACTCTGGCACCCGCGCCTGTTGCTGCTCCAGCTCCGATGCCTATTGCCCCAGCTCCTGTTGCCGCTCCTGCACCTGTTGCAGCCCCAGCTCCGACCGCCGCTCCTGCAGCCACTAACAATCCTAACAAGAAATATAACTCAGCAAAACGCCACCATGAAAGTGAAGAGCATGATGAGCATGGCGACAAAGATGACAGTCATCATCTTGCTATAGACGGCCATGTTTCCGGTACTACTTTAACCGTTACTTCCATCACTGGTGGACACCTGGAGGTAGGGCAAGAGCTGTCTGGCCGTGGAATCCCGGCTGGAGCCAAGATTACCGCCTTTGGAACAGGTACTGGCGGCGTGGGCACTTACACCCTAAGCTTCCCTGCTCATAGCACCGCAGGCAAATAAACAGTCAGCGCATAAGTCCAGCGCCTGCTGGATAGGCTGAGTAGCTTTGTAATTATCAGTTGTATCGCAATCCCGGTGATTATGTTGCCGGGATTTTTATTTTTGGTGTGGCAATATCACACCGCACGCGACCCACATTCAAAAATTCCCGGATACCGGAAAGCCGAGCTATTTCACCAGGGTCATAGCAAATACACTAACCTTGCTTGTCCATGCGGCGGTATTGCACCGCTTCAGCAATATGCGTGCTTTCTATGTTCGCGCTGCCCGCAAGATCGGCAATGGTGCGCGCCACTTTGAGCACACGATGATAGGCGCGCGCGGAAAGATTGAGGCGGGTAATAGCCTGCTGTAGCAACGCGTCACCCTGTGCATCCGGTGTGCACAGCATGTCGATCTCGGTGACGCTGAGCTGTGCGTTGGGTTTGCCCTGCCTCGCCAGCGCACGCTGTCGCGCCGCCTCCACTCTTGCTTGAATAATCTGACTGGCTTCGCCGTCACCCTGCTTGAGCAACGCTTCCTGCGGCACGGCGCCCACCTCTATCTGTATATCGATGCGATCCAGCAAGGGACCGGAGATCTTGCCGCGATAGCGCGCTATCTTGTCCGGCGTGCAACGACACTTTCCGCTGTAATGCCCTAGATAGCCGCAGGGACAGGGATTCATCGCGGCAACCAACTGGAATTGCGCTTTGAAATCGGCACGACGCGCGGCGCGCGAAATGGTGATACGCCCGCTTTCCAATGGCTCGCGCAATACTTCCAATACATGCCGGTCAAACTCGGGCAATTCATCCAGAAATAAAATTCCGTGCATGGCAATAGAGATTTCTCCCGGCCGCGGATTGCTGCCGCCGCCGACCAGTGCCACCGCAGAAGCCGTGTGGTGTGGTGCACGATAGGGACGCTGCTTCCAGCGACTGACCTCGAAGGTGCCGCCTAGCGATTGCATGGCCGCGCTTTCCAGCGCTTCATCCTGCGACATCTGCGGCAGGATGCCGGGTAAACGCGCTGCCAGCATGGATTTGCCTGTGCCCGGCGGGCCGCTCATCAATAGGCTGTGACCGCCCGCTGCAGCCACTTCCAGTGCGCGCTTGGCCAGTCCCTGCCCTTTGACCTCGCGCATGTCAGGATAGATCGGCGCCTGCGGCTGCGTATCAGGAATGAAGCGGCTGATCTGTTCGCGCCCGGCCAGATGGGCAGCAACCTGCAACAGGGATTTTCCCGGATACACGCTGGCCTGCTCCACTAGTGCCGCCTCGGCGGCGTTGGACTCGGGCAGGATAAAGGCGCGTCCGCAATGCGCGGCATGATAGGTCATTGCCAGCGCACCGCGAATAGCCCGCAACTCCCCGGTTAATGCCAGCTCGCCGGCAAACTCATAATCGGCCAGTAGACCTGCCGGTATCTGCCCGGAAGCGGCGAGGATGCCCAACGCGATGGGCAAATCAAAACGGCCGCTTTCCTTGGGCAGATCGGCGGGCGCAAGATTGACGGTGATGTGGCGTGCGGGGAATTCGAACTGGCAATTTTGCAAGGCTGCGCGTACGCGATCCTTGCTTTCTTTCACTTCTGCTTCAGGCAAACCGACGATGGTAAAGTTGGGCAGGCCATTGGCGAGATGCACTTCGACCGTGACCTGTGCTGCATCCATGCCGGAAAGTGCGCGGCTGTAAAGAACCGCGAGGCTCATTCTCAGGCGTTTTTACCAGGTGCTTCGAGTGCGGCAACTCGCGCTTCCAGTTCGCGCATCTTGTCTTGCGTGCGTGACAGGAGTTGTACCTGTACTTCGTATTCTTCACGGGTAACCAAATCCAGTTTGGCGAAACCCTGCGCCAGCAAGGCACGGGCATTCTTCTCAAAATCCCTGGCCGGACTATTGGCGACAGCGTCATTCAATTTCGCCGACATTTCTTCAAAAAACTTGGGGTTCAACATAATTGGCAATCTCCGCGATTTATATAAGCCTAGTGTAGCAAATTTGCCGCACGCACCCGCGCACCGATTGCGTGCATGTGTAATCAAGCTCGCTTAGACTTGGTGCCAGTGCTTGTAAATATTTCTACGCGCCCCGGTAACTACATTGTTTTATATGGGTATTTTTACCTGGCATGGAAACTGCTAAATGTTAGGCGTGGATACTGTCATCCCACTTCAACTCTTAAAGAAAGGAAGCACCATGCTTAACAACCAACTGCTTGTCGCTGCCCTGACCTCCACTTTCGCGTTACCCGCTTTCGCAGCGGATGCTCCCGCTGCTCCTGCCGCTCCTTATACGCTTACCAGCAATGTAGGGTTTACGTCTGATTACGTTTTTAATGGTATTTCACAGAACTACAGGACTCCGGCTCTGCAAGGTGGTTTTGATTTCGTTCATACCAATGGACTGTACTTGGGTACCTGGGCCTCCAACATCAGCGGCAATCAGTACACCAATGCCAGCATGGAATGGGACATCTACGGCGGCTATAACGGCACGCTCAGTGAGGAGCTGACTTACAACGCATGTCTGATACAAGTTGTTTATCCCGGCGGCAAAGCAACCAACGACACTCCTCCAGCGATTAGCGCTTATAAAAAATGGGACACAACTGAAGTCGTTGTTGGAGCAACCTGGAAGGGGCTGAATGTTAAATACACCTATACCCTCACCGATTGGTACGGCATTGACGCCGTCGGTTTTACGCCAACAATGTGGGCGGATGGCTCCTCTACCGCGAACAGTGCGACTGCCGATTCCAAAGGTTCCGGCTATATCGAGATGAACTACAGCTACGAAGTGGCTGACAAACTGGTTGTGTTGGCTCATGCCGGCCACCAGAAAATCAACAACTTTGATTTGCTGAGCTATACCGACTACAAACTGGGCATTACCAAAGATGTTGCGGGTTATGTTTTTGGTGCTACCTATACCACCACCAATGGAACTGATAACAGTCTGTACCATGTAAAAGCAAATGGTGATGACAAGGTATTGAGCGGCAGCATTGTTGCCGTGTCCGTTACACGTTCTTTCTAATTAGCCAGTAGATACAACGGGCACAAGCTGCCCGCTTAATTCAAGGAGAATGAAATGAAAATGGTGACCGCAATCATCAAGCCGTTCAAGCTTGACGAAGTTCGTGAGGCGCTATCCGCTATTGGCGTACAAGGCGTCACTGTGACTGAAGTCAAAGGCTTTGGCCGGCAAAAGGGGCATACCGAGTTGTATCGTGGCGCGGAATATGTGGTGGATTTTCTGCCCAAGATCAAACTGGAAGCAGCCATCAAGTCCGACATGCTGGACCAGGTGATCGAAGCGATCGAGAAAGCCGCACAAACCGGCAAGATCGGAGACGGCAAGATTTTCGTGTCCGACATCGAGCAGGTTATCCGCATCCGTACCGGTGAAACCGGTCCTGAAGCCTTATAAGGAGCGACAACATGAAGAAATTAATATTGTTTTTTAGTTTGCTGGCCATGTTGTGCGGCATATCAGTTCCGGCTTACGCAGATGACGCAGCAGCTCCAGCAGCCACGGCAGCAACCACTGCTGCGGTTACGGCAGCGGCGCCTGCGGCGGCCGCACCTGTGCCCAACAAGGGTGACACTGCATGGATGCTGATGGCGACCGTGCTGGTGATCCTGATGACAATTCCCGGCCTGGCATTGTTTTACGGTGGTCTGGTGCGCAGCAAGAACATGCTGTCTGTACTCACCCAAGTGTTCGTCATCTTCTGTGTAATCGCTATCCTGTGGGTAGTGTACGGATACAGCCTGGCCTTTAGTGCAGGTGGCAGCCTGAATGACTTTATCGGCGGATTCTCCAAGTCCTTCCTGTTCGGCATTACGCCTGACTCAGTTGCTGAAACGTTCAGCAAGGGCGTGGTTATCCCCGAGATGTTGTTCATGGTGTTCCAGCTCACCTTCGCTGCCATCACTGTGGCACTGACTGTAGGCGGCCTTGCTGAGCGTATCAAGTTCTCTGCACTGCTGGTGTTTGCTGTGCTGTGGTTCACTTTTTCCTACTTGCCTATGGCGCATATGGTGTGGTTCTGGGGAGGCCCATCTGCTTTTGCCGACCCTGCCGGTTTCATCTTCGGCAAGGGGGCGCTGGATTTCGCCGGTGGTACCGTGGTGCATATCAACGCCGCCATGGGCGCACTGATGGGCGCTATCGTGCTGGGCAAACGCATCGGCTACGGCAAGGAATCACTGGCTCCGCACAGCCTGACCATGACCATGGTGGGTGCGGCACTGTTGTGGGTGGGCTGGTTCGGCTTTAACGCCGGCTCCAACCTGGAAGCCACTGGTACCGCAGTACTGGCGATGGTTAACACGGTTGTAGCTACTGCCGCCGCCGCACTGTCATGGATGTTTGTTGAATGGATGTTGCGCGGCAAGCCCAGCATGTTGGGTGTTGCTTCCGGTGCGGTTGCAGGATTGGTAGTTGTCACGCCGGCCTGCGGTTACGTTGGCCCAATGGGCGCCATCGTGCTGGGTCTGGTCGGTGGAGTACTGTGCTTCTGGGGCGTCACCGGTCTGAAGAAAATGCTGGGCATCGATGACTCGCTGGACGTATTCGGTGTGCACGGTGTAGGTGGTATGGTGGGTGCTCTGGGCACCGGCATATTCGCAGCGCCTGCTCTTGGCGGCACCGGCGTATTCGACTACGCAACCGGCAAAATCGCCGAGTATTCCATCGTCGGGCAGGTTACCAGCCAGGCTTGGGGGGTAGGCGTTACCATCCTGTGGTCCGGTATCGTCAGCTTCGTGCTGTTCAAGCTGATCGATATGGTGATAGGCCTGCGTGTGACCGAAGAAGCGGAACGCGAAGGTCTGGATACTGCCACTCACGGCGAGCGCGCCTACAACCTGTAACCCATCTCTGTGCGATGATTAAATAATCCCTCTTCTCCAGGAGCCTCCCCGGCTCCGTTCGCAAGGGCACCGCAAGGTGCCCTTTTTTTATCGTCAATTTATCCCCCGAAGGATTCAGGCATCGCACTACGCGAGAAGCCGCTTCTGGAAAACTCCCGATCCGCCGACATGTAGTTAGACAGGACAGCTTGCGTGGCCATACTAAAACCGCGATACGAGTCCATGTCGTATTCGGACATACGTATAACGTGTGCGGCATTGCCGAAATCTTTCAGGAATTCATCCCATGTGGCGTAGCGGTCAGTGGCATTTTTTTGCAGGGCGCGATTGATTACCGCAACCAATTCCTGCGGCAATTCCTTGCGGTATTTTTCGATCGGCGTGATCGGATCGTTGAGAACAGCGCTGCGGGCAGCGGCGCTCGACTCTGCCTCAAAAGTATTTTTACCGCTCAGCAAACGATACAGCACCGCACCGAGCGAGTAGATGTCAGCGCGCTGGTCGAGCGGCTCGCCATTCAGCTGCTCCGGCGACATATAGGCCAGACTGCCCGCCACCATCGAGCCCAATTCCTGGCTCGGCACTGCACAACCGAAATCGGCAAGCTTGGCGGTGCCGTTTGTCATCAGGATGATGTTCGCGGGCTTCACATCGCGATGCACGATGCCCAGGCCTGCCGCATAGTTCAACGCGCTGCCCACCTGTTCGATAATGGACACCACCGTTTTGATGGGCAACAGGTTATCTGCATATTCGTAGTGATCCAGCGAAACGCCACGGGCATATTCCATCACCAGGTAGGCGCCACTTTTCTCTTTGAGATCGGCACTCAAAACACGCACAATATTCTTGTGGTGCAGCTTCTTCCCGAGCTCGACTTCTGTAAGAAACATCTTCTTGTGCCACTCGGACTGCGCATCTTTGGTGAATTGCTTGATCGCAATCATGGAGAACGAGTCGTCCTGTGCCAGGTAAACATCCGAAGTGGCACCCGCACCGAGTTGTCGTATGACGGAGTATTTTCCAATACGGAGAGGAGGAATCGGCGGCATTAAATAATTACGTAATTACGAAACCGGGTCAAAGCCCACTTCACTGCGATTGTGTTTACTGCCCAACTCTGATGACATATTTCCTGACAGGTCGTGGCCACCCATTCGGAGTCGAATTTCCTGGCGCTGTTTAGCATGTCACCCGCGCGTAGTATGCCATTTATTGTGGTATTGCATCAGCCTGCTTCCGCTAAAACAATCTGCCGCCTGCACCGTAAAGATCTTCCATCTGGCCCACCCAGGCAATCACCACCTTGCCTTGCAGGGTCATGTCTGTCGCATACTTTGGCCAGCGACGTTTAACCATCAGCATGGTTTCCCGAATTTGCCAGATGATTTCCAGACTGAGCTGGTCTAGCTCAGCCAGTCCACGCGGGTCGTCCTCGATGCCACTGGTTAGGAATTGTTTGTCGATGAGGCTGATGCCGGCATCCTGCAGGGTCAGGTTCAGGCTGGCCAGGTGCTGCTGGATAAAAGCAGCAGCGCTTTGTGGCTTGGCCGCAGTGCCGCCCAGAAGATCCTGCCATGTATTAAACGCCAGCGCGATTTTATTTATCTGCCCATGTATTTTCTGCATGCTGATGCGGTCTGCCTTGCTATTGCTCACCGGCAAACGTTTTGCCTCATAACCATACAAGACTGACAGATAGCCCAGCAGATTAGACGCAAACTGTTGTGAGTTAAGCTTGCATATCATCTCCAGCCTCACCGCGCCCCACAAGCCCTGACATACCTTGCTGCTGGCAACTTCTGCCAGCGCAAGAATCTGTCCGGCACGACTGATTTCATTACCGCGCAAACCGGATGGGTAGCCGCTGCCATCCAGCCGTTCATGATGCTGCAGCACAGCATTGAGAATTTCCGGTGCGAGCGCAGGTGCGTTCGCCAGAATACGATGTGTCGTTGCGGGGTGTGCATAAATCTGTTGACGCTCTTCTTCACTCAGGCGGAAATTGGAATCAAACAGCTGGGGGTTAAAACGCAATTCTCCGAGGTCGTGAAACAGGCCGGCGGATGCTATTTCGACCAGCGACTGTTGCGCCAGGCCCAGGCGCATGCCGAGGTAGATGCTGATTAACGCTACCATAATGCTGTGCGCGAACATTTGCGGCCGCCTTTCCCGGGCCAGCGTCAGCAGAAAGTGGGTCTGTGCTGCAAACGGTATAGATTGCAATGGCAGCAACAGCTCTGCACGATTGGGCAACGCCTGCGCCATGCGGGCCAGCATGGGGTTGCCTTGCAACAGCTGCTGCGCCACGCCGGCAATCTCGTCATGCGTGATGCCGTCTTTTACCACCAGACACTGTTCAAAAGGCGGCGTCATGCTGTGCAGGGCAAGACGCTTGAAAAAGGCTGAGTCAAGCTGCACATCCTCGCCCACCAGTTTGAGCCCCGTTTTGGAAAAAATGGGTTTACTGCTGGTTACCGTCAGAATATCCGACAACTCCATAACGCTACGCGTGTAATGTGCCTCGTTATATTCTTGCATATGACATTAGCCAGACTGGCTGTCCATTTGATTTTGAAAGTTGCGCACCAGCAATTCCCGTATTTCGTTCATTCTGCATGACAAGCAAATCTCTTGCGACATCCCGGAATTGAGTAAATCCGCATCTGCCCTGCTCATACGACATCAGTTAGGTGTCCTTTCAAGCACGTCCAGCAACAGCTCCTGCATATAATCCATCCAGCTTTTTACCACCGCTCCCTGTGAGGTCACATCGGACCGGTAATTTGGCCAGCGGCGCTGAACTTCAAATATGGTTTCCTTGATCTGCCACAGCGCCTCCTTGCTAAGCTGATCAAGCTCTGCAAGGCCCTTCTCATCCTGCTCCATCCCGGCGGTGGCAAGATTTTTGTCGGAGGTATTAATGCCTGCATCCAGCGTGGCCACCATTAAACTGGTCAAATGTTGCTGCATGTAGGATGCCGCCGTTCGCGGCTGAACCGGTGTGTTGTCAAGCAAACGCTGCCAGAAATTGAAAGCCAGCCTGATGTGATTAAGCTGGTTATGTATGTGTTCTACTCTGACATGCGGAGACACAACAACGCCATTTTTCTCATCTTCATACATTACGGACATAAAGCCGAGCAAGTTGGCACCAAAGCGCTGCGCATTCAGTTTGAGTGTAATTTCCAGGCGCGCCTCACCATCGCACGCACTTTGCTCCAGAACGCTTCCAGCCACTTCTGCAATCATCAGAATTTGCGCTGCTCTGGTTATTTCATTGCCGCTCAATCCATGTGGGTAACCGCTTCCATCCATGCGTTCGTGGTGTTGCATCACGGCATTGATGGTCTCCATTGAGTATATCCTGCTGTTTTGCAGAATACGCCTGGATATATCTGGATGCCCGTAGAGTTGCTGCCGTTCCTGCGTCGTCAAGTGCGCTTTGAAATCAAGCAGCCGCTGATCCAGACACAACTCTCCCAGATCATGGCACAAACCTGCGCAGGCAAGATCGACCAGCCGCTGTTGCGACATGCCAAGGCGAATGCCCAAATAAATACTGATCAATGCAGCCATGATGCTGTGAGTCAGTGCATGCGGCCTCCGTTCACGCGCGAGTGTCAGCATAAACACAACGGGCTCGCTCAAAGCTACAACCCGCAACGGCTGCAGCAGGTCAGCGTCTGCTGGCAACAGTTTCACCATCCGTGCAAGTGGGGGCTCGCTCTGCATCAGCAGCTGCGCCCTTGCCACCAGCTCGTCGTTACTCACGCCATTTTCCACCACCAGGCACTCCTCCAGCGGTGGCATGATGCTGTGCTGAGCCAGTCGTTCAAAAAACGTCGGGTTCAGGCGCACGCCATTATTCACCAGTTTCAAACCTGTCCTGGAAAATATGGCCTGGCTGGTAATGACAGGAAGAATGTCGGACAGCTCAATCACGCTCCGCGTATAGGATGTTTCAAAATTCTCATGCATGATTGCCGCTGCTATTTGAACACGATGGTTTTGTTGCCGCACACCAGCACGCGGTCTTCCACGTGGTAGCGCAAGCCGCGCGCAAGGACGGTTTTTTCTATGTCGCGACCATAGCGCACCATGTCTTCCACGCTGTCGCCGTGGTCGATGCGCACCGTGTCCTGCTCGATGATGGGGCCGTCATCCAGCTCTTCCGTGACGTAATGGCAGGTTGCGCCTATCAGTTTCACACCGCGTGTATAAGCCTGGTGATAGGGTTTGGCACCCGCAAAAGAGGGCAGAAAGCTGTGGTGGATATTGATCACGCGCCCGGCATGGCGACGACAAAAATCCGGCGGCAGAATTTGCATGAAGCGCGCCAGCACCAGAATATCGCCCCGGGATTTTTCATACAGTGCTGCGATCTTCTCGAACGCAGCAGCTTTGGCCACTGCATCATTTCCCTGCATGTCCACATGGATGAATGGAATGCCATGCCACTCGACAAAACTGCGCAGGTCGTCGTGGTTGGAGATCACGCAGATAATGTCCACCAGAAGCTCGCCGTTGCGCCAGCGATGCAGCAAATCGTTCAGGCAATGATCCTGCTTGCTTACCAGAATCACCACGCGCTTCAGCTGTGCAGAGTCGCTTATCTGCCACTCCATCTCAAATTCGCGTGCCAGCCCGGCAAACAAGCTGCTCAGCCCGGCACCGTCAAACGGCAGGCTGTCTGCCAGTATTTCCTGGCGCATGAAGAAACGGCCGGTGTCGGCATCTGCATGGTAGCTCGCCTCCACAATCCAGCCGCCGTGCTGTGCGAAGAAACCGCTCACTGCGGCAACAATGCCCACCCGGTCTGGGCATGACAGTGTCAGGGTATAACGGCGTGCCGGGTTCATTGGCATCGTTCAATTAATAAGATATGAAGCAAGGCTATCCTTCCAAAATATTTTGTTTCATGCTCATTCTAGCCGAAGCTATCCGCATTTTAATACCTCGCCATACAGCAGCTTAATCAGGCAAACTCCGGCGGCAAGCGCTGCGCCACGACCGTGTCTCCCCACAACAATGAAATGATACGGCTGGCTTGCGCCGCATCGCCACTGCTCCAGAATTCTACGGCAGCCTGTTTAGCCGGCATGCGCCCGGGCCACTCTTCCTGCAGACGCCGATGCAATTGCCGCGCAACCGCCGCGCCGGTATCTATCAAGGTCATTTCACCCCCCGCTACTGTGCTGATCAAAGGACTCAGGAAGGGGTAATGGGTACATCCAAGAATCAGTGTATCGGCTCCACGTTCCAGTAATGGCACGGTATAGCGCTCGACCAGATGCTTCGCTTCGGAGCCGTGCAGGTCGCCTCGCTCAACCACTTCGACCAGCCCCGGGCAACCCTGGGTGACGATCTCGACAGTGCCCGCATATTTCTCCAGGAGTGCGGCAAAACGCGCGCTCTCCAAGGTGCCGACGGTCGCCAACACACCGACCACCCCGCTGCGAGTTGCGGCTACCGCCGGCTTGACTGCGGGCTCCATCGCCACGATGGGCAGGTTGTAGCTGGCGCGCAACGTGGCAGCTGCCGCTGCGGTGGCAGTATTGCAAGCAATGACGATGGCCTCGGCACCCAGCCCGACGAGGAAGCGGGTAAGGGCAAGTGAGCGCGCTTCGATATAAGCAGGGGATTTGTCGCCGTAGGGGACGTGCGCGGAATCGGCCACGTAGATCAGGCGCGCATCGGGCAGGGCAGTGCGGATGTGCTGCAGCACCGAGAGGCCGCCTACACCCGAATCAAATACGCCGATGGTGCGTGCATTATTCATGCGGTGAATTTACTTAAATGGCGGCCTCGGCCTGATCGCGCAGATATTCCTCGTAGGTGCCGTGGTAATCGGACACACCCTTGGCGGTGATCTCGATGATGCGCGTAGCCAGCGAGGACACAAATTCGCGGTCATGGCTGACGAAGACCAGCGTACCTTTGTACAGGTCGAGCGCGGTGTTGAGTGACTCGATGGCCTCCATGTCCATGTGGTTGGTCGGTTCGTCCATCAGCAGCACGTTGGGCTTCGCCAGCATCAGCTTGCCGAACAGCATGCGCCCCTTCTCGCCGCCGGACAGCACTTTCACTTTTTTCTTCACGTCGTCGCCGGAGAACAGCAGACGCCCCAGGGTGCCGCGCACCACCTGGTCGTCATCTGAAGGCCCGCGCCAATCGGTCATCCAGTCCATCATGGTCTTGTCTTCGGCAAAATCGGCGGCGTGATCCTGCGCGTAGTAGCCAGGCTTGGCCTTGTCCGCCCACTTGATAGTGCCGGTGTCGGACGTAAGGTCGCCTGCCAGACAGCGCAGCAGGGTGGTCTTGCCGATACCGTTGGGGCCGATGATGGCGACCTTTTCACCGGCATCGATGCGGAAGTTCACGTTGGAAAACAGCACGCGGTCGAAGCCCTTGGCCAGGTGTTGCACTTCCACCGCGACGCGGTGCAGCTTCTCGCGCTCGTCGTATTCGAAACGGATAAACGGATACTGGCGGCTGGAAGGCTTGATGTCCTCGATCTTGATCTTGTCGATCTGGCGCGCACGCGAAGTCGCCTGCTTGGCCTTGGAAGCATTGGCAGAAAAGCGCGCCACGAAAGCCTTCAGCTCGGCGACCTTTTCCTTGGCCTTGACGTTGTCAGACGACTGCTGCTCGCGCGCCTGGGTAGACGCCAGCATGTAGTCGTTGTAGTTACCCGGATAAATGGTGATCTTGCCGTAATCGAGATCGGCCATGTGCGTGCACACGCTGTTGAGGAAATGACGGTCGTGCGAGATGATCACCATGGTGCTGTTGCGCTGGTTGAGGATATCTTCCAGCCAGCGGATGGTGTTGATGTCGAGGTTGTTGGTGGGCTCGTCCAGCAGCAGGATTTCCGGGTCGGAAAACAGCGCCTGCGCCAGCAGCACACGCAGCTTGAAACCCGGTGCCACAGCACTCATCGGCCCGTTGTGCAGCTCCTGCGCAATGCCCAGCCCCAGCAGCAGCTCGCCGGCACGCGCCTCGGCGGTGTAGCCGTCGTACTCGGCGAATTTCGCTTCCAGGTTGGCGGCGTGCATATAGTCTTCTTCCGTCGCATCGGGGTTGGCATAGATCGCATCGCGCTCGGACATCACCTCCCACATCTCGGTGTGCCCCATCAGCACCACGGTCAGCACGCGCACGTCTTCGTAGGCGAACTGATCCTGGCGCAACTTGCCCAGGCGCTCGTCACGGTCCAGCATCACGTTGCCGCCAGACTGCTCCAGATCGCCGCCGAGAATCTTCATGAAAGTGGACTTGCCGCAACCGTTCGCGCCGATCAGGCCGTAACGGTTGCCATCGCCAAATTTGACGGAAACATTCTCGAAAAGCGGCTTGGCGCCGAACTGCATGGTGATATTTGCTGTGGATAACATGGTGTGCCTTACAAAAATTAGGCGCGCATTCTACCACTTAGGGGCTGCCTAAGCAGCGACGCTGCTTTCCGGGCGCAGTATCGGCTAAAATGCCCCACCTATTTATTTGCAGGTATCCCATGGTTCCCCATCTCACCACCGCACTAAACGGTCCGCTGCTGGATCTGGAGAAACGCCTTCTCCTTGCCCAACCGACCATAGAGCACTGGTTCCGCACGCAATGGATGGATCACACGCCGCCTTTCTACTGTTCAGTCGATTTGCGCAACAGCGGCTTCAAGCTGGCGCCGGTGGATACCAATCTGTTTCCCGGCGGTTTCAACAACCTTAACCGCGATTTTCTGCCGCTGTGCGTGCAGGCGGCACAGAGCGCGATCGAAAAGATCTGTCCGGACGCGCGCGGTGTGCTGCTGATTCCGGAGAACCACACGCGCAACCTGTTTTACCTGCAGAACGTCGCGCAGATTGTAACTGTGCTCAGGAGCGCCGGGATGAAGGTACGCGTGGGCAGCCTGCTGCCCGAGATCACCCAGCCCACCACGCTGGAACTGCCCAACGGCGGCGCACTCACACTGGAACCCTTGCTGCGCACCGGCAACCGCCTGCACCTGGCCAATTTTGATCCGTGCATCGTGTTGCTGAATAACGACCTGTCCGCCGGTGTGCCGGAGATTCTGAGCCATCTGGAGCAGGATATCTTGCCGCCGCTGCTTGCGGGCTGGACGACACGGCGCAAATCCACCCATTTCGGAGCTTACGAACGCGTAGCCACTGAATTTGCCCAGCTGCTCGATATCGACCCGTGGCTGATCAACCCCTATTTCGGTCACTGCGGCAAGATTGATTTTCAGCAACGCAGTGGCGAGGACTGTCTGGCGGCGCAGGTCGACAACGTGCTGCAGAATATCAAGATGAAGTACGCCGAATACGGCGTGAAGGAATCGCCTTTCGTCATCGTCAAGGCGGATGCCGGTACTTACGGCATGGGCATCATGACGGTGAAGGATGCCAGCGAGGTGCGCGACCTCAATCGCAAGCAACGCAACAAGATGGCGGTGGTAAAAGAGGGGCTGGAAGTGCACGACGTGCTGGTGCAGGAGGGGGTGTATACCTTCGAGAGCATCAACGAAGCGGTGGCCGAGCCGGTGGTGTACATGATCGACCGCTATGTTGTCGGCGGCTTCTACCGTGTACACACCGGGCGTGGCGTGGATGAAAACCTGAATGCCACCGGCATGCACTTCGAACCGCTGGCTTTCGAGAGTTGCTGCGCCTTTCCCAATCCAGATTGTGAGCCGGACGACACACCCAACCGCTTCTATGCCTACGGCGTGGTGGCACGATTGGCGCTGCTGGCGGCATCTGTGGAGCTGGAGGAGATGTCTGAGTGATGGCTGACATCAGGAAATCGTGCTTAGGATTCAGGATGCGGGATTCGGGATTCTGCAAAGGATTGCTGCGTGCGCTGTCTTGTATCCTGCTTCCTGCATCCTGCTTCCTGTTAACTGCCTGCAGCAAAGAGCCGCCGACCTATCAGGAGCAGGGTTATGTATTTGGCACGCTGGTGGAAGTTAGCGTGTACGGCGAGGAAGAGGCGCACGCCAAGCATGCCGTCGCCTCCGTGATGCAGGAATTCCAGCGCCTGCACGACATGCTGCACGCATGGAAACCCTCCGAGCTGAGTGCGCTGAATGCCGCGTTCGCACAGGGCAAAGCGCAAGCGGTCTCGCCGGAACTGGCGGCCATGCTGACTGACGCCGCACAGCTCTCGGCGCTGTCGGATGGCTTGTTCAATCCGGCCATCGGCGGACTGGTACAGCTATGGGGTTTCCACGCGGATGAATTCAAGGCCGCCCTGCCGGATGAGAAACACTTGGCCCAGCTGGTCGCGGCACAACCGCAGATGAAGGACATCATCATTTCCACCACACAAGGGGAGAGGGGGTTTGTTGCTGGTAGCCGCAACCGCGCCGTGCAGCTCGACCTCGGCGGCTATGCCAAAGGCTATGCGCTGGACCGCGCCATCGCCCTGCTCAAGCAGCAAGGCGTGCACAATGCCCTGGTCAATATCGGTGGCAACGTGATGGCACTGGGCACGCACGGCTCGCGTCCATGGCGCGTGGGCATCCAGCATCCGCGCAAGCCCGGTCCGCTGGCCACGCTGGAACTGCATGACGGCGAGGCCATCGGCACCTCGGGCGACTATCAGCGTTACTTCGAGCTGGGAGACCGCCGCTATTGCCACCTCATCGACCCCAGGTCAGGCCAGCCGGCACATGGCGTGCAGGCGGTCACCGTGCTTACTCAGGGTGCGCGCGCCGGTGTGCTGTCGGATGCGGCATCCAAACCCCTGTTTATCGCCGGCCCTCTTGGATGGAGGGCAGCCGCGCAAAAAATGCAGATAGGCGCAGCCATGCTGATCTCCGCAGACGGAGTCGTTCATCTAAGCGCTGCCATGCAGAAACGGCTAGAATTCACAGATAAAGCCGTAGTCACACTGCTTGAGCCATGACCACACCGGAGCAGGACAAGCTGCAGCAGAATGTAGAACGCACAGCGGCTGTGCATGCACTTAAAGCGATTCGTACTATCGTGGATGCAGAGCAACAGGATGAGGCGGCACGCGCCCGTCTGTTGTATGCCTTTCTGTCATATGGCTGGATTGTTTTATTGTGTGCCGTGTTTTTGCTGGCGCATTTTCTTGGAGTTTTCTGAATGGTTGGAATATTGCTGGTTACGCACAACGGCTTGGGCGACAGCCTCATTGATTGTATCGGCCATGTGCTGGGCAACATTCCATCACACCTGAAGTCGCTGTCTGTCCTGGCGAGTGATGATCCGCTGGCAAAGGAAGCAGAAGCGCGTGCACTGATCGCGGGGCTGGACCATGGAGATGGCGTACTGCTGCTTGCCGATCTGTTTGGTGCCACCCCCTGCAATATTGCCGGCCGCCTGTATCAGCCGGGGCGGGTGCAGGGCGTGGCGGGAGTCAACCTGCCCATGCTGTTACGCGTCGTTGTCTACCATGACAAGCCCTTGGCTGAACTGGCTCAGCTTGCACTCGACGGCGGTCGTGATTTCGTAGTTCCAATCAACTAACGCAAAGGCCGCAATGCTGCTACAAGACGCACTGATCATTAACAAGCTCGGCCTGCATGCCCGCGCTTCCGCCAAGCTGACCCAGCTCGCCTCGCAGTATCCCTGTGAAGTATGGCTGTCGCGCAATGGTCGCCGCATCAACGCAAAAAGTATCATGGGCGTAATGATGCTGGCGGCAGGCAAGGGCAGCACCATCACTATCGAGATCAATGGCGAACAGGAACAGGAAGCGATGCATGCGCTGGTTGCGCTGATAGCGAATTACTTTGGGGAGGGCGAATGAGCTTTACGCTGCACGGTCTTCCAGTTTCCAGCGGCATCGCCATCGGCCATGCACATCTGGTTTCGCATACCTCGCTGGAAGTTGCGCACTATGTGTTGCCCAAGCACATGGTTCTGGAAGAAGTAACGCGCCTGAACGCCGCGCTGGAAACCACGCGCGCCGAACTGGCAGCCCTGCGTGAGCATCGTCCGCAACAGGCTGCGGCAGAATTTGACGCCTTCATCGATTTGCATCTGATGATCCTGGCCGATGACCACATCAGCCATGCCGCGCGCGAGATGGTGTTGCGCGAGCAGTGCAATGCGGAATGGGCGCTCAAGGTGCAGATGGACGGGCTGGTTGCGCAATTCGAGGCATTTGACGATGTCTATCTGCGCGAGCGCAAGACTGACGTGGTGCAAGTGGTCGAACGCATCCTCAAAACCATGAGTGGCCAGCCCGGCCATGTGCCGCCGGCCGGCAAGCAGGGGGTAATGCTGATCCTGGTGGCGCATGATGTCAGCCCGGCAGATCTGATCCAGCTCAAGCCGCACCAGTTTGGCGCCATTCTGACCGATCTGGGCGGCGCCACCTCGCACACCTCCATCGTCGCGCGCAGCCTGAACACGCCGTGCGTGGTGGGTCTGCACCATGCGCGCGAGCTTATCAAAGACAACGACATGCTGATCGTTGACGGCGCTCAGGGTGTGATTATCGTCAACCCGGATAAGCCGATCCTGGCCGAATACAAGTTGCGCCAGACCCAGCTGGAGCTGGAGCGGCAAAAACTCAAACGCCTTAAAACCGCGCGCGCCACCACGCTGGACGGAACCGTCATCGAGATGTATGCCAACATCGAAATGCCTAACGACCTGGCCGATGTAAAGGAAAACGGCGCGACCGGCATCGGCCTGTTCCGCAGCGAATTCCTGTTTCTTAACCGCGATGTGCTGCCTGATGAAGACGAACAGTTCGAAGCTTACCGCGCAGTGGCCGAAGGAATGGAGGGCTTGCCGGTCACCATCCGTACCTTCGACCTGGGTGCCGACAAGCAGCTCAACAGCAGCAAGCGCGTGGCCAGCAACCCCGCGCTGGGCCTGCGCGCCATCCGCCTGAGCCTGGCCGAACCGCAGATGTTCCGCACCCAGTTGCGCGCCTTGCTGCGCGCCTCGCACTACGGCAACATAAAAATCCTGGTGCCCATGTTATCCGGCCCCTCCGAAATCAACCAGACGCTGCAATTCATTGCCGCCACCAAACAGTCTCTGGACAAGGAAGGGATTCACTACAATCCGGCCATGCAAATTGGCGGCATGATAGAAATTCCGGCTGCGGCATTGTCGCTCAATGCATTTCTCAAAAAACTGGATTTCCTTTCCATCGGCACCAACGACCTGATCCAGTACACGCTGGCAATCGACCGCACCGACGAAGAGGTCGCGCACCTGTATGACCCGCTGCACCCCGCCGTGCTGCACCTGTTGTCGCACGTGATCAGCGGCGCCAACAAGGCTGGCGTGCCGGTTTCGGTGTGCGGCGAAATGGCCGGCGAACTATCCTACACGCGCCTCTTGCTTGGGCTCGGGCTGCGCCAGTTTTCCATGCATCCGGCCCAGCTCTTGGCCACCAAGCAGCGCGTGCTTACCACCAGCCTGCCCGAAATCGCCACGCTGACGCAGAGAATAATGCGCGCCAGCGACCCCATGAAGATACGCGATTTGCTGGATCGCTTGAATGCGTGAGAAGCGGCGTCAAATGCAAGACCCGATCCTGATATTTAACAGGCCCCGATATTCTTTCTCAGCCTCGTGCAAGGAGATCGTATGAAACACACAAGATTTACAACACTGCTTGCCCTCGTATTTACCTTGCTGTGCACCTTGCCTTCTGTCACGCACGCAACAGGTGCCGGCATTGAATGGGACACGCTCAATCAGGAAGCGAGGGAACTCTACCGCGCAGGCAAGAATGACCGTGCTGTCGAGGTTGCTCAGAAAGCGCTGCAGGTCGCCGAAGAGAATGTCGGCCCCAACCATCCTGATGTGGCGACGAGCCTGAACATACTGGCTCTGCTTTATCAAACCCAGGGCGACTACGCCAGGGCGGTGCCACTCTACAAGCGCTCACTGGCGATACGGGAGAAGGCCCTCGGCCCCGACCATCGCTCTGTGGCGACGAGCCTGAACAATCTGGCCGGGCTCTACCAAACCCAGGGCGACTACGCCAAGGCGAAACCGCTCTTCAAGCGCGCGCTGGCGATCACGGAGAAGGCCCTCGGCCCCGACCACCCCTCTGTGGCGACGAGCTTGAACAATCTGGCCGTGCTCTACGACACCCAGGGTGACTGCGCCAAGGCGGAACCGCTCTACAAGCGCGCACTGGCGATCGAGGAGAAGGCGCTTGGTCCCGACCACCCCTCTGTGGCGACGAGCCTGAACAACCTAGCTGCGCTCTACGACACCCAGGGTGACCACGCCAAGGCGGAACCGCTCTACAAGCGCGCACTGGCGATCGAGGAGAAGGCGCTTGGTCCCGACCATCCCGATGTGGCGACGAGCCTGGAGAACCTTGCGGGCTTGTATCGGGCCACAAATCGGAGTTCGGAAGCCGAGGCGTTGGAGCAGCGCGCGGCGCGCATTCGCGCCATCGGGAGATAACAAGCTCATTTCGCGAGCGCTGCGGGCAGGCCATGCTGCTTCCTTATCATTGCCTGATTGACGACTTGCGCTGTGTTCACTACCCATAGCGCTTTGCACTCACCACATTCGGTACCTGATGCAGCAAGGCCAACAACCTGCTTAGCTGTTCCAGGTCGGTTATCTCGATGGAAAACTGCATGTCCGCCTGATTGTGCCGGCTCAGGCTGTTCACGCGGGTGACGTTGATCCTCTCTCTGGCAAACAGATCGCTGATATCGCGCAGCAGGCCTTGGCGGTCATGCGCCAGCACTTCGATATCCACGGCAAAGCAGGTACTTTTGTTGCTGCCCCATTGCGCACCGAGCACGCGCTCACGCCGGCTTTCCGGCATGCGCAGCATGGCTGCACAGTCCGCGCGGTGTATGGTCACGCCGCGATCGCGCGTGACGTAACCCACAATTTCATCCGGCGGCGCCGGCTTGCAGCATTTGGCCATCTTGGTGAGCAGGTTGCCCACGCCTTCCACCAGTATGCCGGCTGCTGAGGCCTGTGCCCTTGCGGGTCTGGCAAGCAAGGGTTTAGCGATGGCTTCTGCCTTGGGCGGCATCTCTTCCTGGATGGCGGCGGCAACCTGGTGTGGCGTGACGTCGCCGCGACCTATGGCAGCCAGCAGTTCTTCCAGCTTGTGGAAGTGCAGCCTTTGTGCAACCTTTTCCTGATTAATGGCGGTGACGCCCAAGCGGTGCAACTCCTTGTCAAGTTGCGCGCGACCCTGGGTCACATTTTCTTCGAAGCTCTGGTATTTGAACCAGTGGCGCACCTTGGCGCGGGCACTTGCGCTTTGCAAAAAACCTAACGCGGGGTTAAGCCAGTCGCGGCTGGGCGCACCCACTTTCGTGGTCAGAATTTCCACGCGTTGCCCGTTCTTCAATTTGTAATGGAGCGGGACGATGCTGCCGTCCACCTTGGCGCCGCGCGTGCGGTGGCCCAGATCGGTATGCAAGGTGTAGGCGAAATCCACCGGGGTCGCGCCACGGGGCAGGTCGATCACACGGCCCTGCGGGGTAAGCACGTAAACCTGGTCATGGAATAATTCGCTCTTGAATTGTTCCACCATGTCGCCCTTGTCGCTGAGTTCGTCCTTCCACTCCAGAATTTTGCGCAGCCAGGCAATTTTCTCGTCGAAGCGGGCGTCGGATTTGGCTCCTTCCTTGTAACGCCAGTGCGCCGCCACCCCCAGTTCAGAATGCTGATGCATTTCAAAGGTGCGGATCTGCACCTCCAGCGCCAGGCTGCGCGGACCTATGACTGCCGTGTGCAACGAGCGGTAGTCGTTGCTCTTGGGGTGCGCGATATAGTCGTCGAACTCGCTGGGTATGGGTTGCCACAGGTTGTGCACCAGGCCGAGCGCGGTATAGCAACCCTTGACGTCCTCCACCAGAATACGCACTGCGCGCACATCATAGAGCTCGCTGAAATCGAGATGCTTGCGTTTCATCTTGTTGATGATGCTGTAGATGTGCTTGGGGCGCCCGCTTACTTCGGCTTTGACGCCAGCCTGATCCAGCTCGCGCTGCAACTGCGCCACAACATCGGCAATGTATTGCTCGCGGTCTACCCGGCGCTCATCCAGCAGCCTGGCTACTTTCTTGTACAGCTCAGGCTCCAGATAGCGCAGGGACAGGTCTTCCAGTTCCCATTTGATCTGCCACACGCCCAGACGGTTGGCCAGCGGCGCGAAGATACCCTGGGTTTCACGCGCAATGCGTTGCTGGTTTTCCACGCTGGCACCGGCGAGACTGCGCAGGGTCTGGGTGCGCTCGGCCAGCTTGATCAGCACCACGCGTATGTCCTGCACCATGGCCAGCAACATTTTGCGCAGGCTTTCTATCTGCTGGGCGCCATCGCCTTTTTTCCCGTCTTTTTTATGCAGGCTTTGCATTTCGCTGAATTCCTGGATTTGCTCCATGCGCGAGATGCCTTCAACGAGGTTTCGTATGTTGCTGCCAAAGCCCGACTCCAGCGCCGGCACCCAGTCATCCCTGTACTCCGGCAGCGCATGCATGATCGCCGCAGCGATGGTTTCGTGATCCATATTCATGCCTGCCAGGATAGTGGCCGCACCCATGGCATGCTGCAGCAATGGCGCGCCCGTCAACTCGGCATGGCCGGCATAGAGCGGCGCTGCCAGTGCGCAGGCGCGCTGTATCACGGCAATTTCTGCAGGCGCAAAGCGCGGCGACAGCGCGTCCAGCCATTGCCGGATGCTGCCATCATCACTCTCGGAAGTGGAAGATAATTTATGCTGAACGGAAACCATGTTTAATTATGGCACTATCCGGCGGTATTGGGCGGCACAGCATATTTTCCCATTTTTGCAATTGACATGGGTTGCCAAAACAAGGAAACTGCTCGCCACATCGTGCCGATTTGAGCTCAGCTTGCGGGGCACGTAAAACATACCAGCTAAAGCGTACAACCCGTTTTGGCGCAAGCTGAGCGGGTTTTTGCTTTTCCGGGTTTGGTCTTCCGGATGATTGCTTTCAGGGTGCAATGGATAATTCAGTCGGTATCGTCAGCGCTCAACGCGCGCAATTTGACACACCGCTCTTGTGCAAGAGCGGTGTGGTGCTGCCGCGCTATGAACTGGTATATGAGACCTACGGCACGCTCAATGCGGACAGGTCCAACGCCGTGCTGATTTGCCACGCGCTGTCCGGCCACCACCACGTGGCGGGGATTTATGCTGACGACCCCAGGAATATTGGCTGGTGGGACAACCTGATCGGCTCCGGCAAACCCATAGACACCGACAAGTTCTTTGTCATCGGCCTGAACAATCTGGGCGGCTGCCACGGTTCCACCGGGCCTTCCAGCATCGACACGGCTTCGGGCCAGCCCTATGGCGCAAGCTTTCCACTGGTCACCGTGGAAGACTGGGTAGAATCGCAATCACGGCTGGCCGATCAACTCGGCATCCAGCAATTCGCTGCCGTGATCGGTGGCAGCCTGGGCGGCATGCAGGCGATGCAATGGTCGTTGTCGTATCCGGAACGCGTGCGCCACGTACTGGCCATTGCCACCGCACCCCACCTGACCGCGGAGAACATCGCATTCAACGACGTGGCGCGCAACGCCATCTTGACCGACCCGGATTTCTACGGCGGCAATTTTTACCGGCACGGCGTGGTGCCCACGCGCGGCCTGCGCCTGGCGCGCATGCTGGGACACATCACTTATTTGTCGGATGATGCGATGGCAGACAAATTCGGACGCAGCCTGCGCTCGGGCAAGCTGGGCTACAGCTACGACATCGAGTTCGAGATCGAATCCTACCTGCGCTACCAGGGCGATAAATTCGCCGCTTATTTTGATGCCAACACCTATCTGCTGATGACCAAGGCTTTGGATTATTTTGATCCTGCGCGCGCCTTTGACGGCAACCTCAACCGCGCCTTCGCGGCGGCGCAAGCGAAATTTCTGGTGGTGTCGTTCACCACCGACTGGCGCTTCGCGCCGCAACGTTCGCGCGAGATCGTGCGCGCCCTGCTGCACAACAAACGCGATGTGAGCTATGCCGAGATCAGCTCCAATCACGGCCATGATTCCTTCCTGATGGAAGATGCACATTATTTCGAGGTGATGCGCAACTACATGAACACCATCGCGCAGGAGTTCGCCGCATGAGCAACGATTATTCGCAACTCGGCCAGCTGCGCCCGGATTTCGCCGCCATTGCGGCCTGGCTGCCGCAGGGCGCATCGGTGCTAGACCTGGGCTGTGGCGATGGCAGCCTGCTGCGCTATCTGCGCGAGACGCGCGGCGTGCGCGGTTACGGCGTGGAAATCAGCGACGCCGATGTCGCCGCTTGCATCGCCAACAACGTCAACGTCATCCAGAACGACCTGGAATCCGGGCTCGCAGATTTCGAGAGCAACTCCTTCGACTTCGTCATCCTGTCGCAGACGCTGCAGGCCACGCGCCACACCGAGCCGCTGATGCAGGAAATGTTGCGCGTAGGGCGCGAGGGTATCGTCAGCTTCCCCAACTTCGGCTACTGGAAAAACCGCGTCAATATCCTGCGCGGCAACATGCCTGTTTCCAAAGACCTGCCTTACCAGTGGTACGACACGCCCAACGTGCATCTGTGCACACTGCATGACTTCGAGACCTTCTGCCGCAAATACCGCATGCTCATCCTCGACCGCCGCGTGATGGCCGGTGGCAGCGCAGTCAACATGCTGCCTAATCTGCTGGGCAGCACCGCCGTTTACCGCTTCAGGCGCGCAGCTTAATTCATGAGCGTGTTTGCGCAGCTCTTCACGCGGCGCATGCTGATCTGCGTGTTCACCGGCTTCTCCTCCGGCCTGCCCTTGTACCTGCTGTTCAACCTGCTGCCCGCGTGGCTGCGCAGCGAACATGTCGATCTCAAGACCATCGGTCTGTTTGCGCTGATCCAGTTTCCTTACACCTGGAAATTCCTGTGGTCGCCGTTGCTAGACCGCTACGTCCTGCCCCTGCTGGGTCGGCGGCGCGGCTGGATGCTGCTGACCCAGATCGGGCTGCTCGCGGTGATCGCCTCCATGGGCGGCTTCTCGCCGCAGAGCGATTTGCACACCATCGCCTACATCGCCACATTGCTCGCCTTCTTGAGCGCCACGCAAGACATCGTGCTGGATGCTTACCGCCGCGAGTTGCTGAGCGATGCAGAGCTGGGCTTGGGCAATGCCGTGCATGTGAATGCCTATCGCATCGCAGGTCTTGTGCCCGGATCGCTGTCGCTGATCCTCGCCGACTTCCTGCCATGGAGCAGCGTGTTCATCATCACCGCGTTATTCATGTTGCCCGGCATGGCGATGACGCTGCTGGTCAACGAACCGCACCGCGCCGCGCCGCCCAAGACGTTGCGCGAAGCCGTGGTCGAACCGTTCCACGAATTCATCACGCGCCGGGGCTGGAACAACGCGCTGCTGATACTGGCCTTCCTGTTTTTCTACAAACTCGGCGACAGCATGTGCACCGCACTGGCCACGCCTTTCTACCTGGACATGGGTTTCAGCAAGACCCAGATCGGCCTGATCGCCAAGAATGCCGGGCTGTGGCCCGCCGTCATCGGCGGCCTGCTCGGCGGCCTGTGGATGGTGAAGATAGGCATCAACCGCGCGCTGTGGCTGTTTGGCGTGGTGCAGGTGGTGTCCATCTTCGGCTTTGCCTGGCTGGCAACGGTGGGACATCACGCCGAGATCACCGGCGTCGAACTTACCCAGCTCGCCCTGGTGATTGGCATCGAAGCCTTCGGCGTAGGCGTCGGCACCGCCGCCTTCGTCGCCTTCATGGCCCGCGCCACCCACCCTGCCTATACCGCCACCCAGTTCGCGCTGTTCACCAGCCTGGCCGCCATGCCGCGCACCTTCGTCAATGCGGCGACCGGCTGGCTGGTGGAGGCGATGGGATGGAAGGGATTCTTCCTGCTGTGCGCCGCGCTGGCCCTCCCTGGCATGCTGCTGTTGTTCAAGGTTGCGCCGTGGAACGAACCGGTAAAACTAGAGTAGAGATTTTTCCTGCCCCACAAGTTGATTGGCTTTGCTAAACTGACCGACATGGACGAACGTGCAATAAAACGGCTGCTGTTAATACTCGTGGCGAGCATCATCGTCATCGTGACGGCCAAGGTCATGCTGACCAAGACTTTTACCCACCTGAACAAAGCTGCGGCTGAAAAAAAACAGGTGGCTACCAGGCAGCAGACACAAACTATCGCCACTACGCTAGTTGAAACACCTGTGACTTCAACTGCCATTGACACAGGTGCGGCGGCTTCATCGGTGGAGAGTGTTGCGCAATAATCTTTGTTGGTGCGTGCACCTGGCTTGCCGTTGCCAGACCGACATCATCAAATCTTTATTCATAATCCACCGTCAGTGGCGCGTGATCGCTGAACCTCTGCTCCTTGTAGATGCCCGTGGCTAGAGCCTTGCCGGCAATGCCTGGAGTGGCGATCTGATAGTCGAGACGCCAGCCCACATTCTTGGCCCAGGCCTGCCCTCGATTCGACCACCAGGTGTAAGCCTCCAACTCTGGATGCAGCTTGCGGAACACGTCGACAAAGCCAACTTCATCGAACAGCTCGGTCAGCCACGCGCGTTCTTCCGGCAGGAAGCCGGAATTTTTCTTGTTGCCGCGCCAGTTTTTCAGGTCTTTTTCGGTGTGGGCAATATTCCAGTCACCGCACAGGATGACTTCGCGCCCGCTCTTTTTCAGCTCAACCAGATGCGGCATGAAGGCTTCCATAAACTTGAATTTCACCGCCTGGCGTTCTTCACCGCTGGAACCTGAGGGAAGATAAAGAGAAACCACACTCATATTGCCGTATTGCGCTTCGATATAGCGCCCCTCAGCATCGAATTCGGCTTTACCCAGGCCTTCGATCACCGCATCCGGCTTGCGTCTGCTGTAGATGCCTACACCGCTGTAGCCTTTCTTCTCGGCATAATGAAAGCAGCCGTGGTAGCCTAGCGGGGCCAGCATTTCTGCGCTCATGTCGGGCGCCTGTGCCTTGAGCTCTTGCAGGCAGACGATATCCGCATCCTGCTGCGCCAGCCAGGCGACGAGACCCTTGCTGTAAGCCGAGCGTATGCCATTAAGGTTAAGCGAAATCACGCGCACAAATGTTCTCCAAGGACAAAGAGCGCCATTATAATGGCGCCATAATTCATCAACGGTTTATTCACCATGCTTCCCTTTAGACAGGATTTTATCCGCTTCGCCATCCAGCAAAATGTTTTGCGCTTTGGTGAATTCAAGACCAAGGCGGGTCGTCTTTCGCCCTATTTTTTCAACTCCGGATTGTTTCAGGATGGCGCCGCACTGCGCGAGCTGTGCCAGTTCTATGCACAAGCCATACTGGCTTCCGGGATACAGTTCGACATGCTGTTCGGTTCCGCCTACAAGGGGATCCCGCTTGCTGCAGGCACGGCCATTGCGCTGGCTGAGCAAGGGCGCAATGTGCCTTACTGTTTCAATCGCAAGGAAGCCAAGGACCACGGCGAGGGTGGCAGCACTGTAGGTGCGAAATTAGAGGGCCGTGTGCTGATTATAGATGACGTAATTTCAGCCGGCACCTCGGTGCGCGAGTCTATCGAGCTGATACGCGCTGCAAGCGCGATCCCCTGTGGCGTGGTAATTGCGCTGGATCGCATGGAACGCGGTCAGGGCGATTTTTCTGCGGTGCAGGAAGTGCAGCACAATTATAATATCCCAGTGATTGCCATCGCAGCACTGGATGATTTGCTGGGTTATCTGAGGGGGCATGCAGAATTACAGCAGCATTTGCATGCCGTGCAATCTTATCGTGAACAATACGGAGTACAAAATGTTTAAACGCGGATTATTATTTGTGTCGCTGCTTGCAGCAATGGCACTGGTTTCAGGTGCTTGCGCTGCTGGCACCAACAAACGTTTTACCTGTGTGGATAAGGACGGGAAAACGCACACTACATATGGTGATGTGATACCGCCGGAATGTGCCGCCGGTGAGAGTGCAACGATTAACGAAAAGGGCCAGGTAAAAAAACACAGTGACAAGTTTGATCCTGAACAGCAACGCGCCAGCAAGGAAGAGGCTGAGCGTAAAAAGGTCGAGGATGCTGCCATTGCCGAACAGCAACGTCAAAACAATACGCTGCTCAGCACTTACGCAAACGAAAAGGAAATTGATGACGCCCTTAAGCGCAACTTGGATTTGCTTAATTCCGAAATTGAGGGCAATGCTCTCATGGTCCAGTCAGAGCAACAAACGCTCGATGGTCTTCGCAAAGAATTGGCGGGTATTAACAAGGCAGGCAAAAAACCTGCAGATTCCCTGCTACGCGACATTACCGCAAGCGAGTCAAGACTGGAGGGAAAGCAGAAAGCATTGGCGCTAAGCGAACTGAAAAAGGAAAAAGTAACTATCCGTTTCGAAAATGACAAGGCCACTTATCGCAGATTAAAGGGCCTCAGCAAGTAGCGCCTAGAGTGATTCGAACAGCCCGGCGCTGGTGTTGTAACCCAGCAATTGGCCCTGCTCGATATCAAAGTACCAGCCATGCAGGGTGAGCGTGCCATTCTCTACGCGCTCACGCACCCACTGAAACGTCATCAGATTGCGCAATGAAACCAGAATGGCGCGTTGCTCGCACGCCCGCACCTGCTCCGCCAGGCTGGCGCTTGGCATATCTGCAATCACACTGAGCCGCGCGCTTTCCACCAGGTGCATCCAGTCGCCGATAAATGAGTCGGCATTGCTTACACCGCTGTCTTGTACCAGTGTGTTGATGCCGCCGCAATGCGCGTGCCCCAGCACGATGATGTGCTCCACCGCCAAGTTGCACACCCCGTATTCGATGGCTGCGGTTGTGCCGTGATGGCCGGCACGCTGCTCTGAGGGCGGCACCAGATTGGCCACGTTGCGGATGACGAACAAGTCACCCGGCGCGCAATCCAGCACCAGCGCCGGATCTACACGCGAATCGCAACAGGCCACCACCAGCGTCTTGGGGGTCTGGCCATGCTCCACCAGTTGCTGAAACATGCTGTCTTTGTGCGCAAAATGCTGCTCGCGAAAACGCTGAAACCCCTGGATGAGTTGCTGCGGAGAGGTGGTCATACGCCCATCAAGCGCCGCAACGCTTCATGATATTTATCCGCAGTCTTTTGCAGTACCTCGGCTGGAACGTGAGGCGCGGGAGGCTTCTTGTTCCAGCCTGATGATTCCAGCCAGTCGCGCACAAACTGCTTATCGTAGCTGGGCGGATTGCTGCCTACCCGATATTCATCGGCCGGCCAGAAGCGCGAGGAATCCGGCGTCAACGCTTCATCGATCAAGTACATCTTGCCGGCGCCATCCACACCGAATTCAAACTTGGTGTCCGCGATGATGATGCCACGACTTGCCGCATACTCGGCCGCCTGGCTATACAGCGCCAGGGTAGCGTCGCGCACCTCGCAGG